>CAYVRC010000085.1:0-24418 GCA_964453205.1 uncultured Pirellulaceae bacterium
AAGCGAATCGTCAGTCGAATGTCACGGCGGCCGCCCGGGTCCAAAGAGATGTCGACCGGCCGGTCGGCCAACGGGGATCCGCCGGACGTCCGCTGCTTGTCGTCTTTCCGGTTTTCCGATCGCGGATCGCCCGGCGGCGCCGCATCGAGCGAATCGGGGCCGAGCAAGATTCGGCGCTCCATCTTGCTCCGCAACGCCCGCATTTCTGTCAAATCCGTCCGCGTCAAAAAGCGACGGTAGATCCAGGCCTCGATCCCCGTCAAAAAGGCTCGACCCAGCTCCGGAGCCCCCCCGACCGGCCGCGCCCGCACGAATGCCAGGCGTCGCCAGATCTGCGACGAAGCTTCACAGGATCGAACGGCTTCGTCCGAGCTGACGACCAAGTCGCCCGGTGCGACTTGCGGTTGCCAACTCGTGCCGACCTGAAAACACAACGGAGCGGGTCGATACAGCAGCGACAAGAACCCTTTCGCGACGGACTGATAAAAGGCGACGTGATTTTCGTTTTTGCGATCGATCTGGTCGCACAACAGAATCAGATCCAGGTCGCCGCCATAGGTCAGCTCGCGTCCACCCAAATTCCCCAGGCCGATCACGGCAAACCGAGGCGGCGACCCGTCGACGCGAGCCGGCGGGCCGTGGATTTCCGTCTGACGGCGGACCGAATGCTCCAACGCCGCACCGATCACGGCATCGGCGACCGTCGACAATTCTTTTCCCGCATCTTGCGGAGCCATGCCGAGGGCGAATTCGCCGTAGGCGACCCGGATCTGTTCGCGGATCGCGAACTGCTGAAGGATCACGGCGGCCCGTTTCGGATCTTCGACCGACCTCAACTCCGCCGAAAGCTCGTCGAACAGATACTCCAACTTCGCCGCTTGGCCTCCGCTGACTCGCAACAGATCGAATGACTCGGGGTCGTCGATCAAACACTGCGCCACGACTTCGCTGGTCGACAGCATCCGCACCAGGGAAGTCAGCGATTCGGGGTCGCGTTGGAACAACGCCAACAGCGACGTCGGGCTGCGAGCGGCCTGGATGAATTCGGTCAACCCCGCCGCGACCGAATCGACGTGATCCAGTTCGGCGAATTCATCCCGCAACCGCTCGGCCAACCAGTCCTGCAGGTCGCCGGGGACGCCGATGTTTTCCAGCTTCGCCAAGTGGCCGGTGACCGCGGCACGGTCACGGCACTGCTCCGGTCGCAACCAAGCGTATCGATCCGCACCGGGCAGTGGGTCGGAGACGGAATCAGATTCTGGCACGATGTCTTCGACGATAGGGGGGAGGCTTCGACGATCGGACGGACCTCGACGACGGACGGTCGACCGGGCGATTGCGTCGTCGGCTTTGGAACTATCTGTGTCTGCCGGGCATCGAAATTGTAAATCGTGAAGATCGAACCGTGTAGGTCGGTGACAGTGACCTAACTTTGGGATGCCACGGCGAAATTTAAGCAAGGTCGGCCTATTTATGGTGTGCCCTTTTTCAACGTCGTGCGTTGTCTTAATGCAACGCTTGGTGACTTGAGGACGCGTTTCACGCGGCGACAGGAGGCCTCCGTTTCAACTTCACCTTTTCCGTAACCTCCGTGCCCCAAACGGTTTGCAATGATTCACGAGCCGCCCGGTGTACACTCCGGCACCCTCCCTGCTTGGTATCTCCCGCACCTGACCGAACTGACCACCACCGGTGACGAGGAGACGTTGATGGAAAAGAATTTTAGCCGTCGAAGTTTGCAAGATGACGCTTTCGATGCGGAGGATTCCGTCAACCGTCGGACCCGCGTCATGGGACAAGAGTTCGCCGATTCGATCGAAGAGGACGTGACGCTCGAGATCCCCCGCTCGAATCGCCACGACGACAGTGACGCTGATCCGACCGAGGATCCGGTTCGCATGTACCTGATGCAGATGGGCCAGATCCCGTTGCTGACCCGCGACCAAGAAGTCTCCGCCGCCGTTCAGATCGAAGAAACTCGCGTCCGTTATCGCAATTGCCTGCTGGCCACCGACTACGTGCTGCAGGCGGCCTGCAAAATGCTCGAACAAGTGCGGGACAAACAACTGCGACTGGACCGCACGATCGAAGTCAGCGTCACGAATGCTGCAGAGAAAAAAGCGATCATGAAACGGATCGTGCCGAACGTCCGCACCCTCCAGCACTTGCTCAGCCAAAACCGGGCCGACTACATGCGGGCGATCTGCAAAAGGGTGCCCAACCGCCAACGACGGGCCGCTTGGCGAAACTTGGTCATCCGTCGCAACAAGGCGGTGCGACTGGTTGAAGAGATGAACCTGCGGACCGGAAAACTGCAGCCGATCTTTGAAAAGGTTCGTAAGATCAGCGACCGCATGGAGGAGATCCGCGTGCTGCTGGCTCATCCGGAACGCTTGGAAAATCCCGGCATGCCCACCGCCGTCGAACTGAAATCCGAACTGCGTTACTTGATGCGTTTGACGCTGGAAGCCCCGCGAACGATCTCGCGACGCGTCAAAGCGTGTGACCAGTTCCGCGACGACTACGACGCGGCCAAGCGAGTGCTCTCGGCCGGCAACCTTCGCTTGGTCGTCTCGATCGCCAAGAAATATCGTAACCGCGGCTTGTCGTTCTTGGACCTGATCCAAGAAGGCAACACCGGTCTGATGCGGGCGGTCGACAAATTCGAACACGAACGCGGGTACAAGTTCAGCACCTACGCGACGTGGTGGATCCGTCAAGCGATCACCCGCGCGATCGCCGACCAAAGCCGCACCATTCGCGTCCCGGTCCACATGATCGATACGATGAACAAGATTCGGCAAATCACTCGTGACTTGGTCCAAGAACTCGGACGCGAACCGACGGCCGAAGAAGTCTCCGCCAAGAGCGGCCTGAACATCGACGACACCCGTGTCATCTTGAAAATGTCGCGGCAACCTTTGTCACTGGACCAACCGGTCGGTGATCACGAAGAAAGCGCTTTCGGCGAATTCTTGGAAGACCACCGCGACGAAGATCCGCTGATGGAAACGAACCGCGAAGCCTTGAAAGTTCAAATCGACTTGGCGATGGAAACGCTGAACTATCGCGAACGCGAAATCTTGCGGCTGCGATACGGTTTGGCCGACGGCTACACGTACACCTTGGAAGAAGTCGGCAAGATCTTTCAAGTCACCCGCGAACGCGTGCGTCAAATCGAAAGCAAGGCGGTTCGCAAGCTGCAACAGCCTTACCGCGCCAAATCCTTGGTCAGCTTCTTGGACGGCGCCGAGATGACGATGCTGGAGAACAGCGAAGCGTTGTAGGCGAATTCGCGAACGCTTGCGACGTTTTTTCCGCCTGCGACGGGCGGTGTCAAACCGCGTCGACTTTTCTGCTCGGGTCATCTCCATCGACCGCGTCGGGTTTGCCGAAGACTTTCCGTGTGACCGAAGCCGCGTCGTCTCTCGCGTCGGCTCCGGTGCATACGCATGGATTGCCTCCCCCCGTTTGACCCCTTTCCATCGGCGAACCCGACGATTGCCTCGACCGCGACGGATTTCCCCGCTCGTGGCTTTGGCCGGGTCCGCATCAAGCTGCCCGAGCACCAACCGCATGCTATTTTCGATTCCCGCAAAAGCCGACGCGTCCGAACGATCCGACGACGTCGATGCCGTGCCGTCCGTTTCGCAGTACTTGTTGGTTTGCGGCGCGACCTCGCGATCGTTGACCGAAGGCGAGTGGCAATTCTCGCTGGAAACGAACACCGGCGAATTGGTCCTGGAAGCCAGCGACCGGGACGGCGGAGACCTGAACCGGTTGAGCGTGATGGCGGCGCTGCGTGGCTTGGAGGCCATCGACGGCGCATCGTCGGTCACGCTGTTGTCGAACAACCGTTACCTGATTCGCTCGCTGACCGATTCGCTGCCACGTTGGCGTCGCAACCAGTTCGCTTGGGAACATTTCGGCCGACGAATCGATGTGCAACATGCCGATTTGTGGCGTCGCGTCGATCGAGCGCTTTCGATTCATCGCGTCGAAGCCTGCTTGGTCAGCTCCCGTGTCGTCAGCGTCGGCCGCCCCCCCGTGAGGGAGCCCGACACCGCTCCGGTGGAAACCGACCGCCCCGTCTCGACACGCATCGACGCGGGGCACCCGAACTTGCCGCGTCCCAAACGTCGTCGCGGTCATCGCCCGGAACCGACACTTCACGATCGGAACGTCGCCGACAGGACTGATTCGACCGCGGACTGGAATTCCGAGGCGGACGGAACACGTGCCGTGACACGTCAAACCGTCGCAGCCGAGCTGCCTGACGATCGCCTGCGTCGATGGCTGTTGTCGACCGATCCGGCCGCCGGGGTCGGCGGCGGATCCCGCCGGTTCACGACCGCCGATCTGCTCGGCTCGACCGGCTGATCGCGACGTTTTTTGCCGAACCCGAATTTTTCCCGCCTTCACCCTTTTACGCTTTTCGGTAACGACATGCACACCCAGATCTCCCTGTCGGTCTTGAACAATCTGGTCAACGGGACGCTGGACAACCCGTCCAGCGTTCTCGGACCGCACTCGATTGATTACCGTGGACGTGCGGCCACGGCGGTTCGCTCGTTCTTGCCCCAGGCCCAGGCGGCGTGGATCATCGACAACCACGACGGCACGCGGCGACCGATGCGACGGCTGCATCCGGCCGGTTTTTTCGAGGCCATTTATGATTCGGTGGTCGACGGATCGCCCACGGGCGCAGAAGATGCTTCACAGAATCACGTTAGCAATTCCCACTCGAGATATCGCATTCAGATGGCTGACAAGACTGGTGACGTCGTGGACATGCAAGACCCTTACGCCGCTCCATCGATCCTAACGGATTTCGATCGCTACCTTCTGGGCGAAGGCCGGCATCATCAGATGTACGAACGTCTGGGGGCTCAGATCCGCAAGATCGACGGGCAACCCGGCGTCAACTTCGCCGTCTGGGCACCCAACGCGAGGACCGTCCAGATCGTCGGAGACTTCAACGGTTGGGACGGTCGCCAACACTCCGCGCGGGTGCTCCCCAACTTGGGGATCTGGGAACTATTCGTTCCCGGTGCCAAAGTCGGCGACCGATACAAATTCCGGCTGCTTTCCGAACACGGCGAATGGATCGACAAGACGGATCCGGTCGGTTTCGCCGCCGAACTACCGCCGTTGACCGCTTCGGTCGTCGCCGACTTGACCGTTCACGAGTGGAACGACGCCGACTGGATGGAACAGCGGGCCGGCAAAGACCCGTTGCACACGCCGATGAACGTCTTCGAGGTCCACCTCGGAAGCTGGATGAAAGGCCCCGGCCGAACGCACGGCTGGCTGGACTACCGTGTGTTGGCAAAACGTTTGGCCGATTATTGCCACCGGATGAATTTCACCCACGTCGAGCTGATGCCGATCAACGAGCATCCGTTCAGTGGTTCGTGGGGGTATCAAGCGGTCGGCTATTTCGCGCCGACCAGCCGACACGGTTCACCGGAAGACTTCATGTTCTTCGTCGATCATCTGCACCAAGCCGGCATCGGCGTGTTGGTCGACTGGGTCCCCGCGCACTTCCCCAAAGACAGTCATGGTCTGGCCCGCTTCGACGGCAGCGCCCTGTACGAGCACGCCGATCCCCGACAAGGCGAGCATCCGGATTGGGGCACGATGATTTTCAATTACGGCCGCAACGAAGTGAAGAACTTCTTGATCGGCAACGCGTTGTTCTGGTTGGACAAGTACCACATTGACGGTTTACGCGTCGATGCGGTCGCGTCGATGTTGTACCTGGATTACAGCCGCGAATCGGGCGACTGGGTGCCCAACCGGTACGGCGGACGTGAAAACTTGGAAGCCATCGATTTCCTCCGCGAATTCAACATCGCCGTCCACGAACAATTCCCCGGTGCGATCACGGCCGCCGAGGAATCCACCGCGTGGCCCGGCGTTTCGCGGCCGACTTACGACGGCGGTCTCGGCTTCACTTACAAGTGGAACATGGGCTGGATGAACGACACGCTGTCGTACATGCGGAACGAACCGATTCACCGCAAGTACCATCAGAACGAATTGACGTTTAGCCTGATCTACGCCTTTACCGAAAATTTCGTCCTGCCGTTGTCGCACGACGAGGTCGTTCACGGCAAAGGATCGCTGATCAGCCAGATGCCCGGCGACATGTGGCAAAAATTCGCCAACCTGCGGCTGATGTATTCGTACATGTGGATGCACCCGGGCAAAAAACTGCTGTTCATGGGCGGCGAGTTCGCGCAGTGGAACGAATGGGACGACGATGCCGGCCCGGACTGGATCTTGCTGGATTTCGATAGCCACCGCGGTGTGCAGCAACTCGTTTCCGACTTGAATAAGTTGGTGATCGCCAATCCGGCGCTTCACGAGTTGGATTTCAACGGTGAAGGCTTCGAATGGGTGGATTGCCAGAACGCGGAAGACAGCGTGTTGATCTTCCTACGCAAGGGCCTGGACGACGCACCGCCGGTCCTGGTGTGCTGTAACTTCACACCCGTTCCGAGATCGGATTACCCGGTCGGCGTTCCCCAGTCGGGCTTTTGGAAAGAGATCTTCAACAGCGACAGCGAAGCCTACGGCGGTAGCAATCTCGGCAACTATCCCGGACGCGAATCGACCGGGCGAGGCCACCACATGCGACCGGACAGCATCAACGTGAACCTGCCGCCGTTGGCCGTCACCATTTTCCGCTTGGAGAGCTAAATCCTCGGCTCCCGAACGCTCTTTCGCCCGAGCAAAAGTGGAGACGTGGTCGGATCAATCACGGGATCGAACCTGAATCACCGCGTGATCCCAAGATGGAGGATTGGCACGCCGATTGCGATTCACCAGGTAGGCAACGCCGCCGACGCGCATCGCTAGGGCGACGACGAATCGACGTCGGCGACATCCATCCATCACACTGAGGAAGACCATGAAGACAACGCTCACCCTGCTTCTGATGACGCTCGGATTCGCCTTCGTCGGCTGCGACGAAACCCCGTTCGAAGATCGCACTGACGATCTCAGTGAAACGTCCCAAGATTACGCCGAGGACGTCCGTGTCGAGTACGACAATGCCTCCGAAGGCATGGAGGAACGCTACGAAGCGGCGCGTCCGGCGATGGAACAGCAAGCAGAACAAACCGCCGAGGCTGTGGAGGATCAAGCAGAACAAACCGTCGAGGCTGTGGAGGATCAAGCAGAACGAACCGCTGAGGCTGTAGAGGATCAAGGGCAACAAGCGGTCGAGGCTCTGGAAGATCAAGCAGAACAGGCCGCCGACTCCGTTGAAAACGCCGGCGAGCGCACCGCGGAAGAGCTGGAACAGGCCGCTCAAGCGGCCGCTCAAGAATTGGACGAAACGGACGAAGACGACGTGATTGTCGAAGTCGACTGACCATCCCCCGGTCGACTCGTTCGGGAAAGTATCCACGCCTCGGCGTCTCAATCTTGTTCGAAATCCGAGGCTTTTGCCCTGGTCAGCAAGTCGAAGTCGGGGTACGGATTCTTCCCGGACTGCGGCGCCCTGCGGGTCACAATGACACGGTTCAGTCGACACCCGATTGCGATCGAACCGTTCGGCGATCCGCCTCCGCCGTCTCGCTCGGCTTGATGCGGTCAAGGAATTCGGCACCATGAACTTGCCACCACAGGTCAGCACTCTCGCTGTTCCAGGGGTACGTGACTCGCAAACGATCGACGGCCTCGGCCACTTCCGCAACGCTCTGGTAACGCTTTTCTAACGATTTCGCCATGCAACGATCGACGAATCGCTTCAGTTCTGGCGGGACGGCTTCGCCTCGATGCGTTTGCATGCGAACCGGGTGCTCGTTCAAAATCAACGCGAACATGGACTGCGGGTCACATTCGACAAACGGCGGATGCCCGGAAATCAGGAAGTAGGCGATGCATCCGATCGCATAGATGTCGCTACGCGGATCATTCATTTCCGGGGTGCGAAAACGTTCGGGGGCCATGTACATCGGCGTCCCCGACCAAATCGTCTCGGCCGTGTCGAAAACATCGCCGCCGGGATCGACCGGTTTGGCCAATCCGAAGTCGAACACGACGGCCCAGTCGCCGACCGCGGCATCGTGCGAAAGGATCACGTTCTGTGGTTTCAAGTCTCGGTGCAGCAAACCCTTGTTGTGGGCCTCGGCGATCGCGTCGCAAATTTGCCGGACGATGATGAGCGTGCGGCCGAAAGACTGGTGCCCGCTTCGCGCGACGATTTCGTACAGCGTCAAACCTTCTAGATATTCCATCACGCAGTAAGATTCGCCCTCGGGGCTGCTGCCGTAATCGTAGATTTTGACGCAGTGCGGACTGGAAATCGCCGCAGCCAATTTCGCTTCGCGGTCGAAACGTAATTGGTCTTCGCGATGACGTCGATCGCCACGCAGGATCTTCAGCGCGGTGTCGCGGCCCAGTTGGCGATGATGGGCGCGGTAGACGACGCCCATGCCACCGCTGCCGATTTCGCCCATGATTTCGTAGCGACTTAAGGGATGCAACATCGCCTCGTTGATCGCCGAACGTCGGGCGATTCGGCTGGCGGCGACGACCGCGGTGACCGCCAACAAACTTGCCAAGGACAGAAAACCGAAACGCACCACGTTGGCCGCCGCAAAGGCTTGATCGGCATCGTTTTCCACCACGATCCCCAAATGCCAGCGGTCCAGCCAACGCCAAGCCCCGATCACTTCGTCGCCGAAGTAGTTGGGGTACGGTTCGGTCCGCACACCATTCTTGCCACGCGACGCCCGTGCCGCCGAATAAGTCAACGGCAGCACGGACCGATCTGATAGTTCGTCGACATCGTCGGTGGCGGGCTCGGAGATTCTCAACATCGCGCCGATTTGGTTGGGATCGATTCGCAATTCATCAAGTCGCGCCGCTTCGACCGCGACCGGACTTTCGCTGACCATCACGCCTTGCTCGTTGACCGCGTAGACGTCCACGCGAGACGCCTTGGCGGTATCGCCGAAGACACCGTTGAAAGACTCGAACATCCCGAATCCTCGCACCAACATCGCGGCAATGACCCTGCCGTCGTCGTTGTGGATCGGAACGATGGGGGCCATGACCGGACGAGCGGTTTCGGGAACGAAGCCTTCGGTGGTTTCGGACAACCGCGCCGGTCCGAAAAGAATCGTTTCGTCTCGAAAGACCTTGGCCAGTCCCGACGCCCCGTCGTGCACGATCGGGTGGCCGACGTCGGCGCGATCGGGCAACCAACTGGCGATCGTATTGCCTGTTCTGTCCCAGACGACGAATTTGATGTCCTCGCGGCCGGACAGGTAAGCCAACTGCTTCATGACGACTTCGGCCTCGGGCGCCGCACGCAGCGTCTCGGCGGGATTCTCGCCACGCCCGATCTCGACCAACTTGTCGATCGCGCCTCGGAGTTGTCTTTCCCGCGACCAGGATTGAACCAGACCGACTTGCGTTTGCAAGAATCGGTCGGTCGACCGCGCCAAACTGTCGGCCAGCCCCTCGACGTCCGATCGGACTTCTTCCCGCAACAGGTGCGTGACATGACGGTAAGTCAGCCACCCCACCAAAGACGTCGGCAAGACCGCGGCGATCAAAAACCACCAGGAATTCTGACGCCGCGCGCGACGCGTCGGCTGTGACCAAAGGATCGTCTTGGGTGGCGGCAGCGGCTTCAGGGCTTGAGCCCGCGTCGCCGGTCCGTCTTGGTACCGAGGCGAAGCCTGCGTGCGTTGCGCCCCGACTTGCGTGATGTCGCCGTCGTCCGAGGCCTCGGGGCGGTGACCGCGAATGGTCGAGTCGGCTTTTGTCGCCCGGTTCTTCAGCGGGACGCCGCCGGTCAGTGCCGGGACGACTTGGATCGCTCGATCCCCCTCGGCGCGGGCGTGATCCTCGTCATGTTCGGCCAGCAGCGAAAGAACCTCGTCGGCCAATGCCGAGTCGTCGCCACACTTCTCGCGTACGAAATCGACGCGCCGATCGCTCGGCAAATCCTCCGCTTCCAGAAACAGATCCCGAATGCGGGCGTAGCGATCCGCGTCCATCAGTTTCCCGTCGCGGGCGAATCTGTGGACGCGGACGGCGCGGCGGGGACCTGCCGGGCCGGACACTCCACGGCCTCAACCGGTTCGTCGGCACGAAGCTCCCGTCGCATCCAGGCCCGGGCCATCGCCCATTCCTTTTCAACCGTCCGCAGCCCCAAATTCACTTCGGCCGCGATTTCACGCATCGTCATGCCCCCGAAGAAACGGAGCTCGACAATTTTCGCCTGTCTCGGGTGCAATTTCCCCAGCGTGTCGAGCAACTCGTCCAGCGCGACCACGTCATCGTCGTCGTGCAGCTGGAACGTGACTTCGTCGTTGAGTTCGCGTCGGCCCCAGTTGCCGCCTCGTTTGTCGGCACGATTCCGACGGGCGTGATCGACCAAAATCCGCCGCATCACGGTCGCGCCGATGGCGAAAAAGTGAGTCTTTCCTTGCCAGTTGACCCGCGATTGGTCCACCATTTTGACGTAGGCCTGATGGACGAGCGATGAAGAACTGAGGCGATCCCGCATCGGCTCGTTTTGCAGGAATTTGCCCGCCAATCGCCGCAGATCGTTGTACATCAATGTGAAAAGACGATCCGTTTCGCGAATTTCACCTTGGGAACTACGAGACAGCAATTCGGTGATCGAGTCCATTGTCTGATTGCCTGATTGCCTGTTCGCCTGTCCGAAAACATCTGACGTGACTGCGCTTTTTTATAATTATACTACCAGGTCAAGACAAAAATGGCAGCGAGCTTTTCGGCCCCTCGGAAGATTTGTCCCACGACACGCTCCGGCCGGCCAGACCGAGTGTGCGGAAATGGATGTCCACGATGTCGTCAATGTCCGGCGCATAGCCGCCCGCCATGCTGATCACAAGCGGGGCTCGGTGCGTTTGACACCACCGGATCACCATTTCGTCGCGACCCGCCAAACCCGCTTTGCTCAGATTCAATCGCCCCAATCGATCACCGGCGTACGGATCGGCACCGGCCAAATAAATCGCCAAATCGAACGGCCCGGCATCCCGGACCCGGTCCAACGCCGCCGCCAGGGCCGCAAGGTAGGCCTCGTCGCCGGTCCCGTCGGCCAACGCGACGTCCAAGTGGCTGGGCATCTTTCGCAGCGGAAAATTCTTCACCCCGTGAATCGACAACGTGAAAACGTCGCGGCGACCGCCCAACAACGCCGCGGTTCCGTTGCCTTGGTGCACGTCCAAATCGATCACACAGGCTCGGCGGACCGCCCCTTCGCTTTGCAAAACTCGAATCGCGACCGCCGTGTCGTTGAAAACACAGTAGCCTTCGCCCGCGTCGGCAAAGGCGTGATGCGTGCCGCCGGCCAAGTTCGCCGCGACGCCGTCGATCAGGGCCGCTCGAGCCGCCGCGATCGTCGCGCCGGTACTCCGTCTGGATCGCTCGACCATCTGCGGAGACCAGGGAAAACCGATCCGTCGGATTTCCGCCGCGGTGAGGCTTCCCGACGCCACCGCCGATACGTAATCCGATGTATGACAAAGCCGCAACTGACTGTCGGTCGCCGCCGGCGGTACGACCAGCGCATCGCCGGCGAACAGGTCACTTCCCGCGACACGACGCCGAAGCCGGCGGTATTTGTCCATCGGAAAACGATGGCCGGCGGGCAGAGGCAGCTCAAAGTGATCGGTGTAATACAGTCGCACGAGTCCGGCGCGTCCTTACGGCGTCACTTCGCCGGACGTCCGTCCGTTCGGCGGCACGACCAGGGGAACCGAACGCTCACGTCGCATCGCCGTAAGCTCGCCACGCAATCGCAAAACTTCCTGCTCCAACGACGCCACCCGCTCGGCCAGATTGATCAGCAACTCGTACGGATCCGTCATTTCCGATGAATCGATCGGTTCGGCGGCACCGCCAGGCGTCGCCGCTTGCGCCGCGGACGATCCGACCACGCCAGATTCGTCGGCCGCTTCCAGGACCTCTTTATTGATCCGATTTAGCAGGATTTCCAAACGCTTGACCATCGGATCGTCGGCACCGAACTGTCGTCGACGCTGTTCGTATTGGACTCTCAACGCTCGGACCTGATCGGCGTTCAGCTGCACTTGGTCCTCCTCGTCGCTCGACGCCGACCCGGCGGGCGTCGTGCTCGTCGCGGCAGGCCCGCTCGTGTTACCGGCAGCACCCGACGAGTCGCCCGGGACGGGACGCCCCAGCGCCGCCAAGCCGTTGCGAATTTGGGCGATCTGTTCGGCGACCCCACGCGACTCGGGATCGGCGGCGCCCTTGGTTCGCAACAATTCTTCGTACTCACGTTGAAGCTGCGCGAGCGCGGCCTCGGGCGTGACTTCGGTCACGCGGATGTTTTCATCTTCGGTGATCGCCCGCGGAAGCTGAGCGACGGCGCTGGACGTGAACGTCATGGCCAAACAGACCGACAACAAACCCGGTCGGCAGCGAGTCATCGGTGACGGATGTGACGGAAACATGATTCACTGACCTGGGGTTAAAAGCCGGCTTGCCGCCAACGACGTCCGCGTTCGGCGTCGCTGATCAATCAGAATAAACGAATTCAATGGGAGCGTTAATCTCCGGGTGCAAACTTGCGTGCACCGGACACGTTCGCGCTGCCGCTTCGAAACGATCACGCAGTTTCGGATCGCTCAGCCCACCGGCCGGAACCGTCACCGTCGTGATCAACGAACCGATCCGTCGCAGCGGGCGGGTCACCATTTCCTTGGTGACCTGAACGGTCGCTCCCTCCATCATGACCCCGTGACGCTCGGCCATCAGCCCCAAAATCGTCATCACGCAAGTCCCCAGGGCCGTGGCGACCAAGTCGGTCGGTGAAAACTCACTGCCCTCGCCGCCGTTGTCCAGCGGCGCATCGGTCACCACCTTCGCACCGCTGGGCCCGTGCGTGGCGTCGCATCTCAATCGGCCGCGGTACACAACATCGATGGTAACAGACATGAATAGGTTCTCTCCCCAAGAATTTCGCATCGACCCGGACGCCCCACGGCAATCCGAACCGAAATCGCCGGTCAATCGATCAACGCCAGTCCTGGCACCAGTCTTTCGTGTGCAGCCCGCTGCGGATTCGCCACTCCCGTAACTCGCCCAGCAACCGTTGTTTCTCGCCGGACATCGCCGGATCGTTCCAACGATTCTCCACTTCCTCGGGATCGGCGACCAAGTCGAACAACTGGCCGTGCGGTTCGTCCAGAAAGTGAACCAGTTTGTGAGTGGGACTGCGGACCATGGTCATGAACCGACAGCCGGTCAAGATCGCGTCCTTGGCTTGTTCGCAATACACGAACGGTCGCCCCTGGAAACTCTCCGGTTCGTCGAAAGCCGTCAACATCGATTCGGCTTCCAACGATTCCGGGACGTCGATCCCGGCCCACTGCAGGATGGTCGGCCCTAAATCCATTTGCTGCACCAGCGATTCGATGCGACGTCCACCGGCGATCCGTCCGGGCGACCACACGATCATCGGGACGCGGGTGATCTGGTCGTACATCGTCCACTTTTGACTCTGGCCGTGATCGGTCAAGCAGTCACCGTGATCACTGGTAAAGATCACGATGCTGTTGTCCAAATACCCGGTCTCCTTGAGCGCCGCGATGATCTCGCCCAGCTTTTGATCGATCATCGTGACGTTGGCCGAATAGTAAGCCCGCTGACGATGACGCTGGGCGTCGGTCGGATGCAGCGGCATGACGACGCTGTCGTGATCGATGTCGCGATTGTGCGTCCGCAGTTCCTTCAACGCCGGCGGCAATCCGTCCAGTTCCGCCGCCGTGACGTCCAGCAGCGGCAAATCCTTTTCCATGTACGCGGCCGAAGCGGCGGGAACGGGGTCGTACGGCGGGTGCGGCCCGGGGAAACCGATCTGCAAAAACAGCGGCTCGGTTTGCGGATAAGTTCGAATCCACCACGTCGCCATGTCGCCGACAAAATGGTCCGGATGCGTGTCCTCGGGAAGCTCCCAATCGAACGCGCCGAGCGATTCGCGATAATCCGGACGTCGGCGGTAAAACTCACGCTGCTGTTTGACCAAACCGCGTGCCCGCAAGGCTTTGTCCCACTCGTCAAAGTAATAACGGCCTTCCAAATAACGGTCCTTGTTCTCCACGACGTATCGCTCGTGAAAACCCAACTCCGTCAAGTACGGCCACGTGTGCATCTTGCCGATGTTCGTGCAGTGATAACCGCCGTCGTTCAAAGACTCGATCCAGCTCCGCCGCCAACGATCGGCGTTCTTCAGGATCCCCGTCGTGTGCGGAAAGTAACCCTTGAACAGACTCGCCCGGGCCGCGGCACAGGAGGCCGCCGTCACGTGACACTGATCAAAACTGACACCCTCGCGGACCATCCGATCCAAATTCGGCGTGTCCATGTGCGGATAACCCAACGCCGCGATCGTGTCGTAGCGTTGTTGGTCCGTGATGATGAAAATGATGTTGGGTCGGGTCACGAATACAGGATCACATGAGTAAAAGGAAAGTCAACGGAGTCCACGCCGGCCCAGCCACGAACGACCGGCGTGATTTCCGACGGGTCGCTCAAGCCGTTTCCACCCGGCCACGCCAGGCCACCTGACGGCCGAGTCCGTAGTTTAACAAAGCGATCCACTGCAAAAGGACGAACACAAGGACCGAAAACGGGTGAAACGACACGCCCAAGAAGGATTGATCGAATCGGTAAGCCGCCAACGCCCGCGGGACGAAGGACAAGACAAAACCGGCCAGGATCAGCGTCACCAAGACGGCGTCGCGATAATCACCGAACCGCGGCATCCCGCCGAAAAGCCAAATCAAAACCAGACAACTCGGAAGCACCGCACCGCCGATCAGCATCACCGTAAACGGCAAGATCAATCTCGGATTGGCGATCCCCTCGATCGCATTTTTCAAGACACCCCGAAACACCTCGGCGGCGCTGCCGTACATGCGACAGGTCGCCAATTTCCCGCCGTCCACGACATCCGTCATCAGCCCGACCGACCGATAAACACGCGGCAATTTCACCCCGTCGTGCCGCGACTGATGGATCGCCGCGTGCGTCCCGGCGGCCTCGTAATCGGCTTTGTGGGTCAAGAACCATTGACCGCAACCCGCCGCGTAGGCCGGATGCGAACTTCCACGCATCCGCGAGAACGGCAAGAAACCGAGCAGGATGAAATGCATCAACGGGATGAGCAGCTTTTCCCAAAACGTACCGGCTTCCTGACGCGGAAAAGCCGACAGCAACGCGACCTCCGTCCGGTCTTGTCGCCGGCACAGCGTCGCCAAGCCGCTCGGGTGCAACCGGACGTCCGCATCGATGAAACTGATGCGGTCGTACTTGGCAACCTCGGCCAACTGCATGCAAGCGTGCTGCTTGCCGTTCCAAGTCGGGGGCAAAGCCCTGCTCCGACAATAGACCACGCGATCGTCTCGAGCCGCCATCCCCTTGACAACTTGATCGGTGCCGTCGGTCGATCCGTCGTCCATGACGACGACTTCGACGTCCACGTTTCGGCTTGCCAGTGCCGCTTGCACACTCCGACCGATGCCGGCGGCCTCGTCCCGAGCGGGGATCAGGACCGAGACTTTCCAATTCGCTCGATCGTCGTCGATCCCGTCGACGTCTTCGACGTCCAAACGACACAGGTCTTCGACGTCCAAACGAAACAGACGCTCGTTCGTCCGAAACATCTGAACAATAAAAGCAGCCAGCAAGAAAGCGACGCCGGCGATCACGAACCAAATCATGAGAACGGATCCCCATGACTGGCCTTGAAGCGTTTTCCCGTGAAAATCGCTTTGGTCCGCCGCAGCATGTCATAGACGCCTCCCGCACCCGACTTGCCCACCAGCAAATTCTGAAACGGTTCACTCCGCCGGTCCATCGCCAAGTCCGCCAGTTCGTCCTGCGCGTCTCTCAACCCGCTGATCAACCGTCGCCTCCAATCTTCCTTGGATCGCAGCGGGGCGTCGGCGATTCGGATCGGCTCGCCCAGCTTGATCAAACACAACGGCAACCGCTCGTCCCAAAATACGTACTCCATCGCCAGCGGCAACACCACGCCGGCATCCAGTTTGTGACAAAGGTGCGAAAGACCCGGCATCAGTTCACCGCTGTGATCCCGGGCGTCGGTGAATCGACCCTCCGGCGTCATCCACAACGCTCCGGTCTTCCTGCCCGCCTGATCGGTGTCCTCCAGTATCGCGTGTGACATCTTCAGAAACGTCGCCGCGCCGCTTCTCGAATCCGCTTCGACGCCGAAGAAGCCCAACTTCTTAAAGACTTCGTATTGCCGCAATGCGACCGCGTCGATCGGCGCCCAAAACTGACGCTCGGGGAACAGCTTTCGATTCAAAAAGTGCGCGGTCAACGGATCCCACCAAGACGGATGATTCGCGTAAACGATCACACCCTCCCGGTCGTCGATCTCCCGCAACGCCCGCAGTTGATCCCGCTTGTCGACCGCAATGACCTGAAAATGCCGTTTCAAATAAGGCGTCAAAAACCTGTGAAAGCCGTTCTGAAACCAGGAGGATATCTTCGGAAGGTCGACCGTCGCCTGGGGTGCCGCTTTGGCCATGGCGCTCAGACGCTCACGGGGGCTGGTTCGTGATCACCAGCCGAAGCGAACGTTTGAGGTGTCAGATCGCCGTTTCGGACGTCTTGATCCAGCGAATCCGCCGCGATCCAACCGCTCATCAGAACCATCGGCATCCCCGGTCCCGGGTGCGCCGCGCCGCCGGCCAAGTACAACCCTTTCACGTCTCGACGGCGGTTTCCCGGTTTGAACGCGCCGACGTATTTGCCGTGACTGGCCAGACCGTAAATCGCGCCGTTCAACACCCGATAACGATTGTGAATCCCCTCGGGCGTCAGCGACGCTTCGTAGCGAATCGAATCACGCAGCCCGCTCATGCCGGCGGTCGACTCCAGCTTGTCCAGAATCACTTCGCGATACTCGGGCAACATCTCCTGCCAGTTGTGTCCCGGTCGTAAATAAGGCGTGTGAACCAAAATGTAAAGCGCCTCGCCACCCTCCGGTGCAACAGCTGGTTCGGAAACCGCCGGCGCACAGACGTAGGCGGTCGGATCCGGTGCGGGTTGACCTTTGCGATAAATGAAATCGAATTCTTCTTCCGCGTCACGCGAAAACACAAAATTGTGATGCAGCAACTGATCGAACCGTCGATCCAAACCCAAATACAAAACCACGCCGCTGCACGCCGCCTCGTACTTGCCCTTCTTATCGAAAGCCTTGGACTGGGGCGTGTCTTTAAGCAATTCGCGATACGTCCGCACGGAGTCGCAGTTGCTGATCACAGCATCGCAGGGGATCGTTTCGCCCGACGCGGTGACGACATGATGGACGCGGCGGTCGGCCTGTTCGATCCGCAACACGTCGACGCCGGTGCGGATCTCCACGCCCAATTCGCCCGCCAATTTCGTCAGCGCCTCGGGAACGGCACGCGTTCCGCCCATCGGGTACCAGATGCCTTCGTCGGTTTGCATGTGGGCGATGCTGCACAACACCGCCGGCGACAGGTAGGGCGACGATCCCACGTACTGGGTGAAGTGATCCATCATCTGGGCGACCCGGTGATCGGGCACATGCGAACGCACCACCGACGCGACACTCTTGCCCATCCGCAGCGACAACACGTCTTTCAAAACCGCCGCGCTGAACGCCCCGCCGACCTCCATCGTGTCACGCAGGCCGCCGACGCTTCGCCAAAAAAAGAAACGGTCCGACACGCCGTGCAGCTGTTTGCTCAAACCGATGAAACGCTCGTAACCCGCGCCGCTGACGTCCCCGCCGGTGAAGTCCCGCAGGTTCCGCTTCATCGCCTCGACGTCGGGGACCAAATCCAACACGCTGTTCTCGACGCCCGACTTCGCGTCGCCGTCAAAGAAGCACCGCCACTGGGGATCCAAGGGGATCATGTCCAAGTAGTCGGACATCTCCTTGCCGGCTTCCGCAAACACACGTTTCAGCACACTGGGCAACGTCACAATGGTCGGGCCCATGTCAAAGCGATAACCCTCGGCGCGATGCACCGCGGCCTTTCCGCCCACCCAATCGTTCTTGTCCAACAAAGTGACGCGGTGACCGCGGGCGGCCGCCACGCAAGCCGACGACAATCCGGCCAGTCCGCCACCGACGACGACGACACGAAGGCTGCGGGAATCGGATGCAATCATGAGGATTTCTTTTCGTTCTTTGTGTTGACTTTGGACTGATTCTTGACGGCCTTTGCCGCTTGCCGCAACCCGTCCCACTTTTGCCCCCAACCTTTGCCGTGCATCAGCTTGACCGCTGCGGACAGCACGTCGACGTCGGCGGGGCCGCGCGGCGACAGGTGCGGCAATAACTTACCCCGTCGCACGGTGACGACTTTAACCGCCGTCATCGCCAGCAGCCCTTCCCGGCCCCGGGTGACGCCGAAACCGCTGTCGCCGCGGCCGCCAAACGGTAACCGCGGATCGGCCGTGGGAGCGATCAAGTCGTTGACCGTGACCGATCCGACGTCCAATCGGTCGGCAACCGCACCGGCCTGATCATCGGGCCCGAACACCGAGGCTGCCAAGCGGTAACCACATCGATTGACCGCGAGAATCGCATCTTCGACGTTTCCGACCCGGCAAACCGATATCACCGGCGCGAACAGATCCGCCGACAAAATCCGGGCTTCCCGCGGAACGTCCGTCAGCATCAAAGGGTGCAACTGACGATGCTCGGCCAACTTTGCCCGATCGAACCTGCCCCCCCCATCCTTCGCACCGCACCGCATCGCCTGGTCGATCAGCTCGATCGTCGACGCCATCGCCGACGGATGCACGATACACACGCCCTCGCCGGACAACTGCTCCCGGATCCGAGCTTCGGCCGCCGATTCCAACTCGTCGCCGACGACGAACAAACGACGCGGGCCGATGCAAGTCGCCCCCGCGTTGAACGTCAAACCGAAGCGAATCGCGGCGGCCAGTCGGTCCACGTCGCAACCCGGCAACGCGATCACCGCGTCGCAACCACTCAGCTCCATGATCGACGGCGTCAACGTTTCGGCCGCTCGCCGCAACACCGCCTTGCCGGTCGCCACGCCGCCGGTCAAGACGATCAAGTCGACGCCGGCATCGATCCGCTCGGTCGCCGATTCGACGCGGCTGCCCAAACCCACCAAACGATCACTCGGCACGCCGGCCTCGTGAAAACAAGCGACCAACAACTCGGTCGCTCGCTCGCAACCGGGGGCCGGTTTGACGAACACGCGATTGCCGCCGGCCAACGCCTGGGCGATCTGAACACCCGGCAACAGCAACGGATAATTCCATGCCGCCAAAATCAACACGTCACCCAGCGGCACACGTCGGACTTCGCTACGAACGCCCCACAACCACAGCGGACGACCGCGGACACCCAGCTTTCGCGGCTTGAGAATTCCCGGGCCTCGGCGACCGAGGAATCGCAACGCGTCACACAGCGGTATGACTTCGCTGGACAGCGTCTCGCATGCGTCGGTCCGCTGGTCGCTCCGGCAGGCTTCGACCAAGTCCCCGGCACGACTCGCAATCACGCGACGAACCCTCGAGACGATTTTGCAACGAACTCGGGCGTCGTCCCACTCGGGGACCTTCGTTGGTGCGCTCACATGGCCGGGGTCCGTCATCTGGAAAGGTTTCACTCGCCGATGCGGAATTTGATGCGTCCGCCCACGATCGTCTGCGTGACCCGGGCGTGCAAAGTGTGTCCGTCCAGCGGACTACTCGCGCAGCGCGACCGGAACCGAGACGCTTCGACCACCCAACGGGCCGCCGGGTCGATGATCACGACGTCCGCGGGCGAACCGACCGCCAACGTTCCGCCCGGGATCCCCGCGATCGCCGCCGGCGCGGTCGACAAACGATCGATCGCCGCCGACCAGTCCATGTGCCCGGCGCCGATCAAAAACGTGGCGATCCCCGAAAGTGCCGTTTCCAAAGTCGCCGCGCCGAAAGGCGACCGATCCAAGTCGTCCCACTTCTTTTCGCGGGCCCGCGGCATGTGACCGCTCTCGATCGCGTCGATGGTCCCATCGGCCACCGCGGCACGCAACGTCTCGACATGCCGGGGACTCCGCAGCGGCGGATGGACCTTGTAACGAGAATCGAAACTCCGCAGCTCCGCATCGGTGAGCGCCAGATTTTGCGGACACGCCGACGCGGTCACTTTCACACCTCGCTGCTTCACACGCCGCAACAAGTCCACCGCACCCATCGTGCTGACCGGACCCACGTGCAGCCAACCCTGAGTCGCCTCCGCCAAGCGGACGTCCCGGGCCACCGCCAAGTCCTCCGCTTCGGTCGGCAGACCGCGGAGCCCCAGGACCAAAGAGACCTGGCCGTCGTGCATCACCCCTTTTTCCGCCAACCCGGGGACCTCCGGGCGGTCGAAAATCGGCTTGCGAAGCATGCGGCAATACTCCAGAGCCCGCTTCAACAGGGCATCGTTGGGCATCGGATACGGAGCGTCACTGAACGCCACCGCACCGGCGTCGCTCAGCAACCCGAGCTCGGACATCTGATCCGCCTCGCGCGACTTGCTCAAACACGCAATCACGTGAATCCGAACGCCGTCGGCTTTGGCCGCCTTCTGGCGAACGAACTCCACCGCCGCCGGTGTATCGATCACCGGACTGGTGCTGCTGCTGCACAAGATCGACGTGTAACCGCCGGCCAACGCCGCATCGCTGCCCGTTCGGATCGTCTCGTCCTGCTCCCGGCCGGGTTCGCGAAGCTCCGCTCCCAAATCGACCAGCCCCGGCGCGACCAGCTGTCCCGCCGCGTCGATCCGCTCCACGTCCGCCGGTAAGTCACCGTCGCTGGGATCGATCGCCGCCACCACGCCGTCGTGAATCAACAACCGCGCGGGACCGTCGAAGCCCCGGGACGGGTCGATCAGTCGGCCGTTTTCGATCAACAGGTTTTGCATGACGAGGATTTTTTCCGAGCTGCCGATCAATCTGCTTCGTTCCCAGCCAACAACCACAACGCCGCCATGCGGACCGCGATCCCGTTATTGACCTGTTCCAAGATCACACTGTGCGGACCGTCGGCGACCTCCGGCGTGATCTCCACGCCCCGATTGATCGGCCCCGGCGCCATGATCAAGATGTCATCCTTGGCCCGCCCGACGCGATCCCCCGTCATCGCATACAACGCCGCGTACTCGTGGACGCTCGGAAACGGCCGCGCCGATTGTCGCTCGAACTGAATCCGCAACAAATTCAACACGTCACAACGCGGCAGTATTTCATCCAAGTCGTGCGCGACCTCGAAACCGATCTCGGCCCAGCGCGGACTGACCAGCGTCGGTGGCCCGCAAATGATCACGTGAGCCCCCAGTTTGCTGAGCCCCCAAATGTTGCTGCGGGCCGTCCGGCTGTGGGCGATGTCCCCGACCATCGCGACGGTCAAACCGCTCAGACTTCCGCGGTGCTGACGGATCGTCAACATGTCCAGCAATCCTTGCGTGGGATGCTCGTGCGGGCCGTCGCCGGCGTTCAACACACTGCACTTCAACTCACGCGATAGCAAATGCGGCGTCCCGGGCGTGCCGTGCCGCGTCACCACCCAGTCCACGCCCATCGCTTCGATCGTCTTGGCCGTGTCGACGAACGATTCGCCCTTGGCGACGCTGCTACCCGAACTGCTGAACTCGACCGTGTCGGCCCCCAGTCGCTTCGCCGCCAAAGAAAAACTGTTCCGGGTCCGAGTGCTGTTTTCAAAAAACAAATTGGCACACGTCCGACCGGTCAGCAGCGACAGCTTTCTTCGGCACCCCTCCGTCGCAACCTTGAGAACGTCGGCCGTGTCCAAAAGCGTCGTGATTTCCTCCGCCGAAAGGCTTTCCAAATCCAGCAAATGACGACGCGTCCAACTCCTCGGAAACGCGATGTCAGGTTCGGCATGAATTTGCATCCCGGTCAACCTAGATCATCGCCGCGGTTTTCGCGAGCCGACCAAAATCCGGCCGACGCCAAGACGACCCACGCGGCGATCCAACTGACACCGCCCAGCGGAGTGATCGCGCCCAGCCAAGGCGTGTTCGTCGCGACCAGCACATAAAGACTGCCGCTGAACAAAATCACGCCCGAAACCATCAAACCGAAAACCCAGCGGCGAACCCGCGGCGACAATTCCCTCAACGACACGACCGCCAGCATCGCCACCGCGTGAACCAAGTGATAACGCACCCCGACGTCGAACTGCCCCAGACGCCTGACGATCAGATCCGCCTCCAGACCCCGGGCGGCCAGATGATCCGGCATGCCGTGAGCACCAAAAGCACCGATCAAAACGCCCAAGGCTCCGACGACACCGGTCCAGGCCAACATCGATCTCATGGCACTCTCTTTCCGCCCGTTCCTATGTCCTGTCGCCTAGGTCCGCTCGAGCAGCCTCTCGACCGCTTCGATCAACCGCTCCATCGGAAAGGGCTTGCGAATGTAATCGCTCACGCCCAGCAACTCCGCGTAAGCCTTATGACGATTGCCCTCGTTGCCGGTGATCATGATCACCGGTAACGGCTGGTCACGCATCCGACGAAGCTTCTCCAAAACCAGAAATCCGCTCCGTTTGGGCATCATCATGTCCAAAATCATCAAATCCGGCTCTTCACGCTCCGCCAACGCCAATCCCTGATTGCCGTCCCGCGCGATCACCACCTCGTGACCCTCGCCCTCAAGCGCGTAACGAACCGATTCGATAATCTCCATGTCGTCGTCGACGATCAAGACCTTTTTCCCGCTGGTCTGCTGGCTTGTCACGTTCATCCTCGCGGTGCAACCGATTAGTTTCGAGCGGTAAAAGATCAACCGCTAACTTAACCCTGGGGCACACCGGCCATCAAGCGGTCCACTTGTCGCATCAAACCGAAATGAAAACGAGTGCCAGCCGTCCCGGGTCGCCCTCACGCCGCCGTCTCCCGCGCCAGACGGTCCAGCGGACTGACCACCACCGGGCCGCAGCGATTGTCCACGTGCGTGTAGATCATCGTCGTCTTGATGTCGCTGTGACCCAGCAAAGTTTGGATCCGGCGAATGTCCGTGCCCGACCACAACAAGTGCGTCGCGAAACAATGCCGAAACGTGTGACTCGTCACGTGCTTGGTCAAACCCGCCGCTTCCACCGCCTTGCGAAGGTGCGTCGGGAACGTGTCCTCGTGTAGGTGATGCCGATGCAACTCGCCCGTCCGAGGGTCTTTCGAAAATCGCGCCGACGCGAACAAGTACTGCCAACGAAACTCGCGATGCGCCGACGGATACTTCTTCGACAACGCGTGCGGCAACCACACCGACGCCGTCCCGTCCGCCACGTCGTGCTCATGAAGCGTCCGGCGCGACGCCACGTAACGCTTCAACGCCGCAACCAACTCCTCGGGCATCGGCACCACACGACTCTTGCCGCCTTTGGACTGGTGAATCTCGACGCGACGATTGTCAAAATCCAAATCCTTGACCCGCAATCGGATCGCCTCGCTGATCCGCATCCCGCAACCGTACAGCAACTTTGCGATCACCAAATGTACGCCCTGCAACTCGTCCAGCACCGACGACACCTCGCGCGCACTCATCACCGTCGGAATCTGCTTGCCCTTGCTCGCACGGATCGCCTCGATCCGTCCCATGTCCCGCTCGAGCACCAAAGTAAAGAACGACAACAAGCCGTGAAACGCACCGTTCTGTGTCGACGCCGATACGTTGCCGTCGACGGCCAGGTCGGTCAAATGAGCCTCCACGTCCACGGCGCCGATGGCGCCGAAATCCGCCAGACACGTCAGACCCCGCGCCGTCATGAACGCCTTGACCTTGCTCACGTAAGCGTTCTCCGTTCGCAACGCTTTGCCCGTCCTTCGCAACGCCCGCCGAAACGCCTGAATCGCGTCGGACTCGTTCGGGTTGATCTTCCCGACGGCCTCCTCGATCGTGTCATAACCGCCGTCGCGGGCACGTTCGATCAAGATGATCTGTTCCATCTTTTCATGCAGCGGGACCAAGTCGTCGTCAGGCTTTTGCACGACCAAACGCCGATAAAACATCAAACCACGGATCACCTTCAGCCGCTTCCAAGCCGGCATCCCGGCGTCCCGCTTGGACCGCAGAAAAGCGATCACGTCCTCGGCACCGAACTCCCAATCCTGACGGGCGTCACGCTGATGGAACTGCGAAAGCTGCTTGAACCAGATTTTCGCCCATTTGATCTCTTGCTCCGTTTGCCCCGGCTTGATGAATAGTCTCGACGTCATCGCCACGCATCTCCCAAAAGCTCTTCACTCACCCGCGCGGCAACCGCCGCCGGTCACTGTTCGAATCCGAACTCCGTTTCGACCGGGGAACCGCTCCACCTGACGGCTCTGGAAAGAACACCGCCGCCGGGATCCTCCCGG
>CAYVRC010000086.1:0-24188 GCA_964453205.1 uncultured Pirellulaceae bacterium
GACGCCGTGATCATCGGCAAGACGAACATGGATGAATTCGCCATGGGCGCCAGCACCGAGACCAGTGCCTTCGGCGTCACCCGCAACCCTTGGGCGACCGATCGAATCCCCGGCGGCAGCAGCGGTGGTGCCGCCGCCTGCGTCGCGGCCGGACAAGTCCCGCTCAGTCTGGGCAGCGACACCGGCGGTTCGATCCGTCAACCCGCGTCGCTGTGCGGCATCACCGGGCTGAAACCGACCTACGGCCGCGTCAGCCGGTGGGGTTTGGTCGCGTTCGCCAGCAGTCTGGATCAAATCGGCCCGATGGCTTGGTCGGTCGCCGACGTCGCGTTGTTGTTGGAAACCATCGCGGGTTACGAAGCCAAGGATTCGACATCGCTGAACGCCTCGGTCCCTCGCTACACCGACGTGTTGCAGTCCCGAGATTTGCGAGGTCTGAAGGTCGGCATCCTTCGCGACGGCTTGGACCACGACGGTTTATCCGACAGCGTTCGCACGGCCGTCGAAGACGCCTGCGAAGTCTTCCGCGAAGCCGGCGCGACGATCGTCGACGTCTCGCTGCCACACAGCCCCTACTGGGTGCCGACCTATTACGTGATCGCGCCCTGTGAAGCCAGCAGCAACCTGTCTCGCTACGACGCGGCCCACTACGGGCACCGGTCCACGGCGGCGGAGAACGAAGAAGACGGCCCGCTGCTTTCCATGTACCGCCAGAGCCGCCAGGAAGGTTTCGGTAGCGAAGTCAAACGCCGCATCATGATCGGCACCTACGCGCTTTCGACCGGTTACTACGACGCCTACTACAACAAGGCGTTGAAGGTCCGGCGGTTGATCCGCGGCGACTACGACGCGGCCTTCACGCAAGCCGATCTGTTGCTCGGCCCGACCGCGCCTTCGACGGCTTTCCCGTTGGGTGAGAAAGTCGACGATCCGATCCAGATGTTCTTGTGCGACTTGTTCACCGTCGGCGCGAACCTGGCCGGCGTTCCGGCGATCTCCCTGCCCGCGGGCTTCGACGATCAAGGCTTGCCCATCGGCATCCAGTTACAAGCCCCCGCGCTGGAGGAATCGCGGTTGCTGTTCGCCGGAGGAGCGTTTCAAAGTTTGACCGACCATCACCAGCGTCGTCCTTCCATCATCTCATAGAATCAGAATCGGATGCCCACGCCACAAACGATCATCGGACTGGAAGTCCACGTGCAACTGAAAACGGCCAGCAAGCTGTTTTGCCGTTGCAGCACGACCTTCGGCGCGCCGCCCAACAGCCAAGTCTGTCCGGTGTGCTTGGGCATGCCCGGCGCGTTGCCGGTGATGAACGAACACGCCATCCGTTTGGCCGTGAAAACGGGCTTGGCGATGAACTGCAACATCCCGCCGATGACGAAGTGGGACCGCAAGCAATATTTTTATCCGGATTTGCCCAAAGGCTATCAGATCAGCCAGTTCGACTTGCCGATTTGTGCCGACGGGTTTCTGGAAATCGACGACCCGGCCGACGAGGGAAAAAAGCGACGGATCCGTTTGGTCCGTGCCCACTTGGAGGAAGACGCCGGAAAGAGCCAGCACGACGAGGCCGCCGGGCGTGGCGATTCGAAAATCGACCTGAACCGCTGTGGCACACCGCTTTTGGAAATCGTCAGCCAACCCGACTTGCGGAGCAGTGCCGAAACGGCCAACTATCTGAACGATCTGAAGTTATTGCTGACGCACCTGGAGGTTTCCGATTGCGAAATGCAAGAAGGCAGTCTGCGGGTCGATGCCAACATCAACTTGCACATCGATGTCGACGGCCGGCAGGTCGCCACGCCGATCGTCGAAGTCAAAAACATGAACAGCTTTCGTGCCGTCCAGCGTGCGCTCGATTACGAGGCCCAGCGACAGTTCATCGAGTGGGAGGAGACCGGTCAAACGATCGAGGATTCTCCGAAAACGACAAGAGGCTGGGACGATTCACGCGAGCAAACCTTTCCCCAGCGTGAGAAAGAAGAATCCGCCGACTACCGTTACTTTCCCGATCCCGATTTGTTGCCCGTGCGGCTGTCGGCCGAATTCGTCGACCAGATTCGCTCCTCGCTGGGGGAGCTGCCGGCGCAAACCGTCGAACGACTGCAAACGCAGTACGGCTTGGGCGCGTACGACGCCGACGTGATCGTCCGGCAGGGCAGGGCGATGATCGATTATTTCGAAACCGCCGCGACGACATCCCGCGACGGCAAACGGACCAGTTCCTGGGTCCAACAGGACGTGCTGCGAACGATGAAAGAACGCGAGATCGGCGTGGAAGATTTCCCGGTGTCCGCCCGGCGCCTGGGCGAATTGCTGGGCAAAATCAAGGCCGGTGAATTGGACACCAACCGCGCCCGTGACGTCTTCGCCCACTTGCTGCGAAACGATGTCGACGTCGAAGCGGCCTGTCAGACGCTGGGCATCGAAGCGGTCGACAGCAGCGAGATCGACGCGTTGTGCCGAGAACTGTTGGACGAGAACCCGCAAGTCGCCGCGGACGTCCGCGAGGGCAAGACGCAAGCGATCGGCCGTCTGATCGGACAGGCGAAAAAGAAAAATCCGAACGCCAATCCCCAGCAGGTCCGCGAGAAGCTGTTGGAACTGATCGCGGGCTGATTTTGATCCGCCCTCGACGCTGGGCGGAGCGGTGCGTCCCTAAAATCGAAATGAACGTCATTTTGGTACCGCCGTCAGTGGTGAAAATGATCACGCCGGTCTGGGGGCTGCCGCCGGCGGATTCGCGTGACGTAGTTTTTCTCTGTCCCGGAATAACCAACAGAGGGGAACAGTTTCGTGAGCCACCAAGCGTCTGAGGAGCCTTCGAGAATCGCTCCACCCGACTACGGATTCTTTATCATCATCGGTCTTGTCGCCGTCATCGCGACCTGGCTGTTGCTGTTCCCGTTCGTCACACCGATCGCCGAAACGACGTTGAATCGGTTTCATTTCAAAACGGCCAGCTTCTGGCAATGGGCCGTCCAGCAGCCCGTCCCGGCGATGTACAGCTTTCGCAACACTTACGAAGTCACCAGGCCCGGGCGGTCGGGCCGAGAGGACTTCGTCGCCGAATCCGGCACGATCAATCATTTTCCGCTCCGCGTCGTGACCTTTGCCAACGGGCGTTACCGCAACCTGCTGGAGCGGGAAGACGTCGATGTTCACGTGACGTCGACGTATCGCGGCCATCGTTTGGAATCCGACTATCGCGTCAAATCGGACGACAACGGCGTCTTTCAGATGCGATCCTTGGACCAGCCGTTGATCGACGAAAAGGGAGCGCCGTGATGAATCCGGTTTCCGTCATCGAGACTCAGGCCACGGCCACCACAGATCAAATCAATACCGAATTGGCGATGAGCTGGAAGATGCCCCGTGTCATCGCCGCCTTTCGCCTGGTGACGACCTGCATGCTGGTCGCTTTGTTTTGGAAATGGGCGTTCTTTCTGGCGGCCGATCACGTCTACGTGATTCTGCCGTTGGCCGATTCCTTTTTCCCGGCTTGGCTGCAGTCGATCTGGACGCTTCGGATGGCATTCGTCGTCACGACATCGGCTTTGTCGTTCGCTTTCGTGACCGACAAGTCTTCCTTGCGTCACGTCGCATGCTGGTACGCGTTGATCGGTGTCACGATTCTGGTTTGGCACCAAGGCGCGCATAACGACATGACGTTCGCGACGGCTTGGTGGACTTGTCTGTGGGCGGTTTGGTTCACCGGCAGGATCGGCAAGATCGCGGATTTGGAATCGGAGCAGGGCAGGGCGGCCGGCGAAGAACTGATGCACCGCGCCGCGTTTCTCAGCCGGTTGATCGTTTCATTGATCTTGTTGGGCGGGGCGGTCGGGAAATGGACGAGCGAGTATTGGTCGGGCCAGGTTTTTTACGAGATCTACTTCATCGATCGAGATTTCTGGGTGTTCAATTGGCTCCGCGCCACTTGTGACCAGGAAGCCTTGCGAGAAATCGCGACGTGGTACAGCCGCAAAGCGGTGGTGATCGAAACGCTGGGCGGATTCGGCATCTGGCTGTTGCCGCCACGCCACGCCGCCGCGGCGGGCGTGCTGATTTTCGCCTCGATCGCCTTGCTGTCGAACTTTTTATTGTTCAGCGTTTTGCTAACGATGATCGGGTTGTCGGCGGTCGGTTGGTTCGCCGTGGGCAAGCCGCCGGTGCGGTCCGCGGCCGTGAAACCTTGACGTATCGGGGCGTGAAACCCCGTCTCGGATCGGATTCAGCCTGGACCCTGCGCCGCGGTTTTCGCTAGGGTCCCGGGCGATGACCACCGCGGCGTTTCCGCCGGTGATCGAAACGTCGGACTGATGGAGCGAAGGAACGCCCGTGCAACTGTTGATGCGCTATCGAGACTTGGTGCTGCCGCTGGGCATCATCTGTTGCTTGGTGGTCATCTTGGTGCCGCTCCCACCGGCGTTGATGGATTTGTTGTTGGCGGGAAACATCACGATCGGCGTGATCGTCTTGCTGACGACCGTGTACGTGGCGACGCCGCTGGAATTCAGCATCTTTCCATCGCTGTTGCTGGCCACGACGCTCGCGCGACTGGTTTTGAACGTCGCGACGACGCGGCTGATTCTCAGCGGAGCCGACTCGAATCAGATGAGTGCCGCCGGCGGTGTGATTCAAGGCTTTGGCGAATTCGTTGCCGGAGACCGTCTGGAAATCGGCTTGATCATCTTTGTGATCATCGTGTTGATCCAGTTCATCGTGATCACCAAAGGCGCGACTCGAATCAGCGAAGTCGCCGCCCGTTTCGCCTTGGACGGGATGCCGGGGCGTCAGATGGCGATCGACGCGGACATGAACGCAGGCTTGATCGACGAAAAAGAGGCGCAGCGACGCCGCGAAGAAATCAACGCCCAGGCCGACTTTTACGGAGCCATGGACGGTGCCAGCAAGTTCGTCCGTGGCGACGCGATCGCCGGAATCGTGATCACGTTGGTCAACGTCGTCGGCGGGCTTTACATCGGGGTGATGCGATACGACATGTCGATCGGCGAGGCCGCGGAACTGTTCACGAAACTGACGATCGGCGACGGTTTGGTCAGTCAGGTTCCGGCCTTGTTGATCTCGTTGGCCGCCGGGCTGTTGGTGACCCGGAGTGCGGCCAAATCCAGTTTGCCCGAACAGTTCTTGCAGCAGTTGTTCGGCAATCCGAAGGCCTTGTACGTGGCCGGCGGATTCTTGTGCCTGATGATCGTGACGAACTTGCCCGCCATCCCCATGGCGACCCTGGGGTTCGGGTGCATCGGGCTGGCCGTGATGATGAATCGCCAGACGGCCAAGAACGCGACGGACAAACAAGCCCAAGAGGACGCCGATCGCGCCGCCGTTCCTCAAGCCGAAAAGCGTCCCGAAGACTATTTGGCGATCGATCCGATGGAAATGGCGATCGGATTGGGGCTGCTGCCGCTTGCCGATCCGGCCCGCGGCGGCGACTTGATGCAGCGGATCACCGGCGTCCGCAATACCATCGCTTCGGACATCGGCGTGATCTTGCCCAAGGTTCGCGTCCGAGACGATGTTCATCTGGGGCAATTCGATTACGAGATCCGGATCGCGGGAAACCCGATGGCGACCGCTACGGTTTTGCCCGACCGTTTGTTGGCGATCGATAGCGGCCAAACCACCGGCGTCATCGAAGGCGAAGCGACACGGGATCCGACCTTCGGGGAACCCGCCGTCTGGATCGAACCGATGCGACGCGAGCAAGCCGCGATCTACGGCTACACGACCGTGGAACCCGGCGCGGTGTTGGCAACGCACTTGCAAGAGATCGCCAAACGCCATGCCGACGAACTGCTTTCACGAGACGCGACGAAACACTTGGTCGACGAACTCAAAGAAGTCTCGCCGGCGGTCGTCGACGAGCTGATCCCCGGCGTGATGAAAATCAGCGAAGTCCAGCAAGTCTTGCATCTGTTGCTTCGCGAAGACGTTCCGGTGCGACAACTCGGCATCATCCTGGAAACCTTGGGCGATTACGCGTCCAAGACGAAGGATCCCACGCTGCTGAATGAATACGTGCGGCATCGTCTGTCCCGCACCATCAGCACGCGATATCGCGACGATTCCGGTCAGCTTCACGTCGTGACGTTAGATCCGGCGATGGAGGATCGCATCGCCGCGGGCATCGAACACAACGAACGCGGACTTTTTGTTCGCATGAGTCCCCAAGCGGCGGACCTCACTTGCGGCCGAATCCAAGAAGCCGTTAAGAGATTGGTAAGCCTGGGACATCCTCCCGTCGTTCTGGTCAGCCCCCGGATTCGCCCCGGCCTGCGTCAGATCACGGCGGTATCGATCCCACGACTAAAGATCCTTTCCTACAACGAAATCACCCAAGACACCAAAATCGAATCCCACGGCGTCGTCAGCGACGAATAAGAAACACCGTAAAAACGGTCGGGCGTCGCCCACCGGATCAACCGCCGAATCGTTCAAAAATCGACCGAGTCACCGACCATCGTCCCCAGTCGCCTTCAGCCCTCAGCCCTTTCACCTCCCATGCATATTCGCACCTTTCGTGCCGCAAATCTGCAAGCCGCTTTGGCCGACATTCGGCGTCAGATGGGACCGACCGCCTCGGTGCTGCACACCCGCCAAGTCCGCGACGGGTGGTTGGGATGGCTGGGGCGAACGCAGGTCGAAGTCACCGCAGGGCTCAGCGATCAGCCGGCCGTCGGGTCCGACATCGTGTCCTCCCGTTCCGGGGCCGTCCCGGGCGGCGTCGACATTCGCTCGGTCGCTCACAACGTCGATTCGGACGGCTCGGCGACGTCAGATCTGTCGTCGCGGACGGTCTTTTCGGAACGAGTGGTGCTGCCGATGGGGCCGACGTCGTTGGGGACATCCCGGGGCGAGGACTTGCCGGCCACGCTTGCCGCCTATCAAAGTGAGTTCGTCTCGCTCGGCGTCCCCTTCGCGATCGCCAAGCGATGGGTCGAAGCGACCATCAGTTTCCAAGCCGGATTCGGTGACAACGCTCACCCCGGTTCATGGGTCGAACCGTTGCAGCAAAGCGTGGCAAGGAACTTGCGTGTCTCCGGCCCGATCCAGACACGCATCGGACAACGACACGTCGTCGCCTTGATCGGTCCGACCGGCGTCGGCAAGACGACCACGGTGGCGAAGTTGGCGGCCGGATTCCGCATCGAATCGAAACGTCGCGTCGGCTTGCTGACGATCGACACGTTTCGCATCGCGGCCGTCGAACAGCTCAAGGCCTACGCCCAGATCATGGATTTGCCGATGGAAGTGGTCGAGGGCAAAGACGACATGCGACCGGCGCTGCATCGATTGGGTGACGTCGATTTGGTCTTGATCGACACGGCCGGGCGAAGTCCACGCAGCGACGCAAGAATCGAACAACTGGTCGGGTTTTTGGACGCGGCCGCGCCCGATGAAACGCATCTGGTCCTCAGCGCGACCAGCAGCAGCGATTCGATCGCCGGCACCCTGGAGGGTTTTGCACCGGCCCGGCCGACTTCCGCGATCTTGACCAAGCTGGACGAAGCCCCTCACACCGCTGCGGTCTTGGCGGCGCTGGAACAGTACGATCTGCGGCACGGTCATCCCCGCGGCGGGCTGCCGCTCAGTTATGTGACCCACGGCCAACAAGTCCCCGACGACATCAGCGTCGCCAGCGGTGACGAACTGGTCGCGCGGCTGTTGCCGGTCGCGATGAGCGGTCACTATATGGAAGCGGCATAAAGATTGCACAGAAAAAGCCGCCAGAAACAATTCAAGTCAATGGCCACACTCGGCCGATACTGAAACTGGAGCGGGCCGCGCAAGGAATAAGCTGCTTGAGGCAGAATTCCAAAAAAGTCGCAAACTGCTCTGAAACCGATTTCGAAGTTTTCATTCTTCCTTTTGAACGGAACCCTTGGTGACACGCACGTACGCCGTCTCGCTCGGATCGCTGGCCATGGCCCTGGTGGTTCTTCGCGGAATGTTCCGCGGCGAATCCGCCGACGCCGTGGCGATCGAATCGATCGCGATGATGATCGTGTTCGCCATCATCGGTGCGTTTGCCGGATGGATCGCGGATCACTTGATTCGCGACAACGTGGAAACCCTGTTTCGAAATCGTGTCGACTGGTACCGACAAAGCATCGTCGACGCGGGATCGTCACCCGACGGTTCTGACATTACTCACTAAAAGTGGCCGATAGCGCTGTCAACAGGACGTTGCCGGCGGCCGAGAAAGATTCACGGAGGATTGGATGGCAGCGACAGTCACAGCCGATGACGAAATCCTGCAAGTATGGGCCACGTTCAAGGAGACGCCGAAAGACGGCTCCGAGTACGAATCGCTTCGCAACCGATTGGTGGAACGGTACATGCCGCTGGTTCGCTACAACGGCGAACGGATTTGGCAACGTCTTCCCGATGGGGTCGATTTGGACGATCTGATCAGTGCCGGAATTTTCGGATTGATGGACGCCATCGACGCGTTCGATCTGGATCGCGGGGTGAAGTTCGAAACCTACTGCGTCCCGCGGATTCGCGGGGCGATGTTGGACGAGCTTCGCACGATGGACTGGGTTCCCCGCCTGGTCCGCAGCAAAGCCAGCAAGCTCGGCGTTGCACGAAAGACCTTGGAAACCAAGTTCGGTCGCGCTCCGACGGTCCAAGAACTGGCCACTCATATGGAGTTGGACGTCAAAGAAGTCGAAAAAATGCAGTCCGACGCCAACGCGGTCGGCGTCGTTTCCTTGAACAAGAAATGGTACGAAACGGACAGCTACAAAGACGTCCGCGAGATCGACATCTTGGAAGACAAGAAAGGCGAAGACCCGACGCGTCGTGTCCAAAAAAACGACCTGATGCGTTTGGTCACCAAGGGTCTGAATCGCAACGAACGATTGATCATCATTCTTTATTACTACGAAGAATTGACGATGAAGGAAATCGGCGCGACGCTGGACCTCTCGGAATCCCGCGTCAGTCAGATGCACACGTCGATCGTCAATCGCTTGCAAACCCAACTGGGTGTCAGGCGAACCGAGTTTGCAGCCTAAGCAATTCGCCAGAGACCTTTCGGTTGAACTCGATCATCCGCGGGTGCACGGCGGAGCGTCCAGCTTGGGAAGACCTGAAAGGTCAATAGCACCCTGCCGGTGAGCTTGCTCACCGGATTCGGCGTTATCTTCCCCCCACCCTCCCACCAAACCGCGAAAGCGGCTTGGTGGGAGGGTGGGGGGGACGTGCGGGCTGTGGCGCGAGCGCCGCGGAGCAAGCTCCACGGCAGGAGGCTACCGCCACTCCCTTGCTAGGCTGAGGCATCACGCCTAGGTTGCCGGTCCCCGATTACATCCGGCACTGATAGGCACACAGTCGCACGATGCGGTGAAGCGCCACCACACGAAACCAATGCCAACGCCGTCCGACGCGAACCTGGGTTAGAACGCTCAGGTAGATAACCATCGGGACATCGCCGCATTATTCCGCTGTCGGTCGGATTGATCGAGCGAGAAAAACCGGTTCGCGAACCTTTTCGCGATTGACTGGGAATCGCAGCTTGAAACACTGAGTGCCGCCGGTTTGGTTTTCTAGTCGGACCCATGGCGGGCCTTTTGGGGCCAGTCCGTGGTCGTCGCAACTCGCGAAAACTGTCGGCGCAACCGTCAATCGGAAAAGCCAAAAAACTATTCCGTCAGGCAGTCAACGGATTCGAAATCAATCAACTGCATAAGATTTTGAAACGACGGATCCTTGTAAAAAGGGATTGACTCCGGGTCGGTTTGGTCATTGATCGACCGCCATTTGAAAGTGTATTCGTTTAGTTCGCTATCGGTCTGCGGCTCGTCAAATCGGCTCCGCATAACTTCATTGGAGATGCGAACGGGAACCATCGCCCTCGCTGCTTCTCTCCACGTGATTGCCTCAATCACTTTCGGCAGAAATTTTCCGTCGTAATATCGTGTGCTCTTGCGATGCTTTGTCACGAGATTTTGTTCAAGATCGAATCTGTGGGTCGACTTCATCCAGTACTCGAATTGTGCTTCGCCTCGGCGATGTTGATGAACCAGAGCATTGTTGTCAGAGAACGTGATATTGGCGGACGCAACCCTAAATCGGTTGTTCAAAAGAACTCTCTCCCGCACTTCTGCCGGGACAGAGCTCCAGATAGGAAATCTCTCGAAGCCGATCCACCTCAAGTCCAGCACATGGCCATATTTTTCAAATTCGTCAAGGGTTTTGGGTGGATAAGTCTGCTGTTTCAATCCCACATTCCATGTCATTGACCGGCCCGAATGGTAGAGGTAGACGACGAGGCTCGGCCGACCGAATTCAGTTGTCCACGCCTCAATCGGAGAGTGGTAGGCTTCGAGCGTCTCGGGGGTGTCCGTTCGGCTGTCCACCGAGCGGACCGTCATCGCAAAATCCGTTTCGGGGCTGTAGATGACTCGAACGGTCTCAGTGACGGCAACGACCGGCTTTTCCACTCGCTGTAATATTTGTGCGTTTTGATAGATCACATCAAAACTAGAGATGGCCTCCAGGTTGGCAATCTGCGCATCGAATAGGGACGCAGCATCGCGTTCCGCGTTCGTAGCTTCGCCCGTGTTCGAACTGGAGCCCTCGTCGCCGATGGACACCCCATGGCCGATCACGGCGGCGAAAACGACCAGAGTTTGGGACAGCATCTTTGCGACTGGCATAACAGAAATCAATTGGAATCAGAGTGTATGAGATAGAAATGAAACGCACATCATGCATCGGTATTATAGACCGAGGCGGTTGATCCATCGAGTGCTCGTATCGACTGATACCAAGCGGTCACCGTGCGTGCTCGAAGCACGATTTTAGTAATCGTCGCAATCTCCTTGGCCACCGACGCAAGGGCCACCGTCCTCCCACTCGTTAACATAATCGAAGGGGTGCACGGTTCCTTCCTGGAAGCAGACCAACACACCACCAACATCGATTCCTGTGCATTCCATTGACTCTTGGCACAAAACATCCGGTCGTCCGTTCTGAAAGGGATTGCATACACCATTCTGCCCATTCAAAGTCGGTCGCGGAAGCGTGTACTGATTTTGTGTACTGCGGTAGATGGTCGAACAAAACGGATCCGGTGCCGGGCAACTTGGGAAATCTGCTGGGCCGGCGCACGCACGGATATCATCAAATTTTTGGCATCCACTGAAGGGGTCGTTCGCAACGGTTTCGTTTAAGAACGTGAACATCATGGGAGCGGCAAGAAGCAGAGTGAATCGACTCATGGATTTGCACTGTTGTATTCGGAATTACCGGGGGCTCGATCAGAATTTAAAGATGTCTGTAAAAGAGACATCGGAAGTTCGACTCTCGACGAGCCGTGGTGTGAAGCAATATCGATGACAACCTTTCTGGCGTTGGAGTTGGGCTCGGTATTTATCTCCGCAAAACGGGCTTCACTCATGGACAGCTCAACACGAAAGTTCCCGTTTGCTGACGGGATGGTCTTGGTCGCGAAGTGTTTTCCATCAATCTGAGCAACAACAGACGCAGAGTTGCGATGTTTTTCGCTTCGCTTCGAAAGATTAGTTCCTCCTTTCGCTGGTGCGATGATCAAAAAGCACTTCGAGATGTATCTCTTGGGACGTTTCTGATCAGGTAAAAAACGTAAAACGCTCGGCACGATCCGCACAGGCTCAACGACACCAACAATTAACTGGCTTTCGTCTCGCACACCAGACTTGTCCGAAATGCTTAGCAGGAATTTGCTTTGGCCCGCCTGTCTCGAGGGCTTTAAAATAGCATTCACAAAAAACTTGTCAGGCTCATCATCGAAAGGCTCAATCTTCCCCAACTCAATGGGAGGATCTGATTGGATGCCCAAAGATCGATAATCTGAGCTTAAGGTGCTATGGAAGGCTATTTGGATGGATTTGGCATCTTCGTCTCCACGAACGTACTGGTACGTCTGGTGGTCGAGGGCGAAGGCCAACCACTCTTGGAGCCGATAAGTCAGCAGGATCGCAAATGAACCGGCGTTAGCGTCGTGTAAATGAATGCGGGACGTCTGGTACGGACTACCGGAAGTCGACAAGGGCGTCAGTTTGACATCAAGAGTGGTTGAGTCGCCGGACGGTACATCATGTCGACTAAGGCTTGCGACGGCGCACCGGCAGGTGGATTCAACCTTGCCCAACTTCCAATCTCGTGACGATAGATTGTTCAGGCGGAGGGAGATCGAGATCCGTTCGTCGACGACGAGATCTCCCAGATCGACTTCTTTCGAAAGGACTGGCGTGTCTCCGCCGATCGGAACGTCCAGCGTTATGGCGGGTGTTAAAGTGTCTGTCTCGGCTTGTGTTGGTTCCGCTGCCCCGGCCATTGGCAATACTGGAACTAATAGAACGATCAGTATCCATCGAGGTACTGACCGATGGACTGCTAACCTGAGCGAGGCGACGAAAGCCGACTTTACTTGATTCAACGGGTCTCTCCGTAAGAAGGATGCCGAAAATCGTGAGCAACGAGACGCGGTCGTGGCCAAGGAAGCCTACACGTTGGAAGCACAAAGGCAAGGCACGACCGAGGATCGCGACGTATGATTGACCGGACACGTGGAAATTGACCGGACACGTGGAAATTGACGGTGACCTTGACCGTGGGCGTCGCTACGCTCCGCCCATGGCTAACATCTTGGACCACTCCGTGGTCGCTGTGAATCGCGAAAACCATCCTCGCACCCTTCAATCGGATGAACCAATTTTAATTCCGCCGAGGTCTCCATTTTGCGTGTCCTTCACATCATCACCCGCATGATTATCGGCGGCGCACAAGAGAACACGCTGCTGAATTGCTTGGACTTGATCCGCGATTACGGTGACGACGTGTTGTTGGTCACCGGACCGTCGTTGGGGCCCGAAGGCGATCTGATCAGCCGGGGCAGGGCAGGGGAGTTGAAAATCGAACGGGTCGATCCGCTGCGGCGAAACATCCATCCGGTTCATGACTGGAAAGCCGCCGCCGAATTGCGACGGATCATGCGCGAGTTTCGCCCCGACGTCGTTCACACGCACAGTGCAAAAGGCGGGTTGCTGGGACGACGCGTGGCGTGGTCTTTGAAAGTCCCCGTCGTGGTTCATACCGTGCACGGAGCGCCGTTTCATCCGTATCAATCCGCGGCGGCGAGAGCGTTTTTTCAAGCGTGCGAGCGTTGGGCGGCCCACCGCTGTCATCACTTGATTTCGGTTGCCGACGCGATGACCGATCTGATGGTCGACGCGAACATCGCGCCGCGGGAAAAGTTCACCACGATCCACAGTGGCATGGACGTTCAGCCTTTTGTGGACGCCGATCAGCATCGCCAGGCCAATCGAAAGCGGCTGGGCATCGCGGAGGATGACATCATCGTCGGCAAGATCGCGCGGCTGTTTCACTTGAAAGGACACGACGATTTGATCACGGCCGCGAAAGACGTCGTGGCCGAAAATGACTGCGTTCGGTTCTTGTTGGTCGGTGACGGAGTGCTACGGGCCGACTTGGAATCGCGAATCGATCAGCTCGGATTGCAGGACCATTTCATCTTCACCGGTTTGGTCCCACCGGCCGAAGTCCCCGGCTTGATCGGCGCGATGGACGTGTTGGTGCACACCTCGTTTCGCGAAGGCCTGGCCCGCGCGTTGCCGCAAGCCCTGATCGCCGGAAAGCCCGTCGTATCCTATGACGTCGACGGGGCGCGTGAGGTCGCGATCGACGGCCAGACCGGTTTCTTGGTGCCGCCGGGTGATCGAGCTCGGCTCGCGCAGTCACTGCTGACGTTGGCCGGCGACGCACCGATGCGTCAGCGGATGGGCGGGGCAGGGCGGTCGCGATTTACCGAGCCATTCCGCCACCAAACGATGACGTTGCGGATCCGCGAGTTGTACGAGCGTCTGCTGGAATCCCACCGCCGGGGGCCGTCGCAGACCGTCTGACGAATCGCCCCGACTTGCATTATCATACCGAGGCAGCAAAGTCCCCCTTCTCCGCATCGTCGCAAAATCCGCTCATGTCGAAAACCCGAGACTTTCTTGGCCCGTATCGCCTGGCCCGGCTGATCCGCGCCGGCAGCACCAGCGAGGTCTGGGAAGCGATCGAAGAAAACGATCAGAAACGCTACGCGTTGAAGGTTCTCAAACGCAGCCATCGCAACGACAAGTACGAGATCGCATCCCTGAAACACGAGTTCGCCGTCGCTCAGGTCATGAAAAGCGATCGCATCGTCAAAATGTACGAACACCGTGTCGAGGGAGGCGTGCCGTTTTTGGTCATGGAGTTGTTCAGCGAACTGAACATGAAGCAAGCGTTGCGGCGTGGCCCCGACTCGCTGGCCTTCATGCTGAACAAGATCGTCGAACAGGCCGCCGAAGGCTTGTACTACATGCACACCAAAAATTGGGTGCACCGCGACGTCAAGCCGGACAACTACCTCGTCAGCCGCGAAGGCGTGACCAAGTTGATCGACTTTACGATTGCCGAACAAAAGAAAACGGGGCTTGCGAAACTGTTTCATCGCAGCGGCGGAACGGTGCAGGGGACACGCAGCTACATGGCACCCGAACAAATCCGCGGCAAGCTTTGTGATCAACGCACCGACGTGTACTCGTTCGGTTGCGTGTTGTTCGAATTGGCCACCGGCAAGCCGCCTTTTACCGGGCAATCGCCGAACGATTTGCTCTCCAAACACTTGAACGCTTCGATCCCCAGTGCGTCGGCTTACAACAACAACGTGACCAAAGAGTTCGCCGAGATCATCAGAAAGATGATGGCAAAGAGGCCCGATCAACGTCCCGACACGATGTGGGAATTCTTGAAAGCGTTCCGGTCGATGGAGATCTTCAAGAAACGGCCGAAGCCACCGGAGGTCAGCGTGTTTGACGACATGCCCGGCATCCGCGGCAGCGAAGATTTGTTGGTCAAAGGCGGACCCAAAAACGACGAGGACGAGGCATGAGCGGCGGCCCGGGATTGGAATTCGAATACGAAATCAACGAACTGGAAGAACGCGTCGCGGCGCTGGAACGACAAACCGATCGTACCGAAGGCGTCGATGCCGAACTCCGCGAATTGCGTTTGGAATTGGTCGGCCGCTTGAAAGACGTCTACGGACGGCTGGATCCGTGGCAAACCGTCCAGGTCGCCCGGCACAAAAATCGGCCGTACACGCGTGACTACCTGAACTTGGTGTTCGATGAGTTCGTCGAGTTGTACGGCGACAAGCATTTCGGCGACGACCGCGCGATGCTGTCGGGATTCGCCAAGCTGGATCGTTTCAAGGTGATGGTGTTGGGCCACCAAAAAGGACGGACTTACAAAGAACGCGCCGCGTGCCATTTCGGATGCGCCCATCCCGAAGGCTACCGCAAGGCGATGGTCAAAATGCGTTTGGCCGAAAAATACCGCTTGCCGCTGATCTGCTTCATCGACACGCCGGGAGCCTATCCCGGCATCGGCGCCGAGGAACGCGGGACCGCTCAAGTGATCGCCGAAAGCATGTTCATGATGAGCCGACTGAAGACGCCGGTGATTTGCATCGTGATCGGCGAAGGCGGCAGCGGCGGCGCGATCGGTATCGGCGTCGGAGACCGAATCGCGGTTTTGCAGCACGCTTATTACAGCGTGATCAGCCCGGAAGGCTGTGCCGGGATCTTGTGGAAGAGCCACGAACACGCGCCCAAAGCCGCCGCGGCGTTGCGATTCACCAGCCAGGATCTGCAACGACTGGGCGTCGTCGATGACATGATCGAGGAACCGCTCGGCGGCGCTCACCGGGATCATCACCAAATGGCGTCGCGGTTGAAGACGTATTTGTCACGCAAGCTGACCGAGCTGGAAGACGTTCCGGTCGCCGAACTGATCGAAGCACGTTACGACAAGTTCCGCGTCATGGGCATGTTCGAGGAACTGGGGGTGGAGGGCTGAAACCCGGCGTTTTCGCCCGCCCCGCAACGTCCGATAATGCCCCTTATGTTGTATTCGGGGTGCGGTTTTCCCCGTGTTTCAGCGTTCTCAACGCTGCGCCCCGCCGTCCCATGGCGGCGGCGACTGCTGCTGCGGACGACCGTACGATTGCCGGAGCGAATTCGTGTCGAAACGTTGCTGTTCGATCGGATCGTCGATCGGCGTCGATCCGTGGCTCGATTGCCAAGGCGGCGGCGTCGTCGGCTGGCCGTTTTGCCCGAAGCGATTCCAGACGGCTTCGGAAAGCGAGCCGCCGTCTCCGCCGGATCGCCCGGTCGGCAGCCCGTCCGCCGAGGATCCGCCGGGCCACGTTGGCAAGAATCCGCCCGAGCCGCTGCCGGGTTCGTTGAACCGGCGGTCGAACTTTTCCAGCACCGGCTGGACGACTTCCTGTAGTTCCGGCGGGATCACCGCTCGGCTCTTGTTAAGGATTCCGGCAATGTAATGTCCGCTCTTGCTGCCCACGATGCGCTCCCTCAGTCCGTCGCCCAGCAACGTCACGGCGAACAAGGTGATCAGCGTGCAGTACAGCGCCCCCTTGGCCAGCCCGAACAAAGCACCGATTTGACGGTCGAATTCTTTCAGACGCATGCGGTCGATCGTGCGGCTGATCATCCGAAAGATCACCCAAATCACCAACGACGTCCCGACGTAGAGGATCAGCATCGCCAGAAAGCGATTCCAAGGCGGATCGGCACGAATCGATTCACTGAACGGTTCGCGAAAGTGATAGGCGACCAAGTAACTGACAACGATCGAACCGATCGACGCCAGTTGCCAGGCGAATCCCTTGATCGCACCGAACAGCGTCGCGGCGGCCAGCACGATCAGCATCAGGATGTCGTAAGTTTCCATCGGCGTCCTTGAAAAAATGCGGCCAGCGGAGGGTAGGGCATTTGCTAGCAAAATCCGGGTCGCCCGCTGCGACGAACTTCACCGATCGAATTCCTACGCTCGCCCGCACGGATTGTAGAGACCCCCGGCGCTCGCCTGAAGATCAATCGACGTGGCGTCGGAGCGGTGAAAAGCGGTATTCAACAGTTGCGAAAAGGATTCGTCGCCTCTTCCGCTTTCCCAAAAGTCAGGAGCTCGACGCTCGACGAGACATTTTTTTCGCGTACTGCCCTGCCCTCGTTTCCTGTGGCACGTTTGTTCCTTCGTGGCTGATTTCAAAACACACATCACCGGCAGCACGCTCGTCGGAGTGGCCTATGGCTACTGGGGCGTGACCTCGCAAGGCATGTCGCTGGAGTCAGCGATCATCGCCGGCGGGTTGTGCAGTGTCAGCGGGATGTTACCGGATTTGGACAGCGATTCGGGGATTCCGCTCCGCGAGACCAGCATGTTCGCCGCGGCCATCGTGCCGGTGTTGATGATCGAGCGGTTTCGCGACATGGGACTGTCGCACGAAGCGATGGCCCTCGGGGCGATGCTCGTGTACGTCGCGATCCGCTTCATCGTCGTGGAAATCTTCAAACGCTACACGGTTCATCGCGGCATGTGGCACAGCATCCCGGCGGCCGGCATCGCGGGCTTGTTGGCCTACCTGGCGATGCCCTGTGTCAGCGAAGGCATTCGCGTTTACAAAACGCTGGGCGTCGTGACCGGCTTCATGGTGCACTTGATCTTGGACGAGATCTGGAGCATCGATTTCCGGCTCGGCCGATTCCGGTTGAAGAAGTCCTTCGGCACGGCGCTGAAATTCTTCGGCAACAACTGGTTCTCCAACATCACCGTCTACGCCAAGCTGATCTTGCTGGCCTACATCGCCTGGGGCGACTACGGGATTCTCGATCGGATCCGTCAAAGAACCAGAATGGAGAATCCGTATAACAATTACATCGCCGAGCCCCGGCCCGACATCCGACGCTGGACCGATCAAAGCCCTTGGCGGTGAGGCTTTCCCGGTGAGCGCGACTGCCCTGCCCTGCCCTGCCCCATGACTCGCTTTGGCACGCCGGAGCAGATCCGGTCACGGCCGCGGTTCACAACCGCTCGATCACGAGCGTCACCGGGCCGTCGTTGATCAGTTCCACTTGCATGTCGGCGGCGAAGATGCCGGTCTCGGTCGGGACGCCGGCGTCCCGTAGGCACTCAGCATAAAGCCGGTACAGCCGATCGGCCTCGGCGGGCTCCGCTGCTCCGGTGAAGGCGGGCCGGCGGCCTTTGCGGCAATCCGCTAATAAGGTGAACTGACTGACCACCAGCGCCGAACCGCCGACATCGACGATCGAACGATTCATCTTGTCTTCCTCGTCGGGGAACACCCTCAGCTCGGCTGTCTTCTTCGCCAGCCAGCGGGCCTGATCGTCTCCGTCGCCCTGCCCTACCCCGATCAGCACCAGCATCCCGCGTCCGCAACGACCGACGATTTCTCCGTCGACCGCGACGCTGGCCGACGTGACGCGTTGGATGACGATTCGCATGGATGTGTGATTTCGCTGTTTGAAAGGAGGCGATCGTGGGAAGGCGTGGTGACGTCAAACAACTTACAATGACATTCCGCCGTGTCCCACAAGCCCGCGCGGGATTGTCGATCCGGCGGATCACTCTTTCCCTTTGCTTTTTCCGAACATGCCTTTTCTTTTCACCTGCCCGCACTGCGGAACCCGCACCGAGGTCGAGGATCGCTACAGCGGTTTGGCCGGCGAGTGTGTGACCTGCGGCAAATCGATTCAACTGCCCGCTTTCGCCGCCGCAGTGACATCGGCCGGCATCACGCCCGGCGGAACCGGGGCGTCGAATCCACCGGTCGGCAATCGACGCAAACGAAGTTTGACGACCATCGTCGCGGCAACGGCGGTGTTGCTGGTGCTGCTGGGGTCGGCCGGTTACGCCTTGATTCATTTCGGCGGCCGAGCGGTGACCAACATGCAAAACAGTCAAGGACGTCTGGTGTCCTCTGGCAACCTTCGCAAGATCGCCGAGGCCTTGAACGCCTACGCCGACGACCACGGTCGTTACCCGCCGCCCTTCACCAAGGACGCGTCCGGGCGACCGTTGCATTCGTGGCGTGTGCTGATTTTGCCTTACTTGGGGGAGAGACAACTGTACGATCAGATCGCCTTGACGCTGCCTTGGGATGCCGATGCCAACAGCCAGTTTCATTACACGCCGCCCGCCGTCTATTCGCATCCTCGATCGGGCGGATACGGGATCGGTTGCCCCTATCAATTGTTCGTGGGCGGTCAGGGTTTGTTTCCGACGGGAAAGTCACTCGGCCCGAACGATTTGATCGATGAGCCCACCAAAACCATTTTGGTCGCCGAGGTGCTGACGGACGATTACCGGAACAACTGGATGGCACCGCGTGATCTGGATATCGACTTGGTTTTCGTGGATCCGGCGACGTTTGCTCAGGAAGTCATCGGCATCAACTCGGACGGAATCATGGTGGCGACCGTTGATGGACGAGTCCATCGGATGCCGCGGCGGACCTCATTCCTGGTCGTCGAAGCCCTGGTCACACCCCGCGGCGGCGAACCCCTGCCCGACGACGTGCTGGATTCGGTCATGTCGCCGTGATCGCGTGGTTGATTCGGCAACTCGTGGCAGAAGCTGCTCGTCGTGTACGCAACTGACACGAAGCGTTTCTCGATTGCCGCCAGAATTGGTTTCGCTGAATCACACGCGGAGTTTTGTTCTAAGGGCTTCACGTCAGTCATGTTTACCTGCTCCAAATATCAGAAGTTGAAAGATTGAGTATCCAACGCAACGCAAAACTCGTGCCCGAGCATCAGCTCCGACACGAGTTTCGCGGCTGTGAGACTGAAATTCTTCGGCCCTACGGATACAGGATTCGCAAAGCCTCACTTCTCAACTTTGTATTTTTCTGGATTCTGGTTGAACATCTGTTGTTGATCCTTGCCCGGGAACTGATAGCGAAGGCCTTTGTAGATGCTGGTGAACTCGGGTGATCCAGGAACATCACTCTTCATTTCGACACGACAGACCGTACACTTTCCACCGACAGCCAAATCAGCGTTTGCGTATTTCTCGAGGTTGGCCAGAAACATCCCTTTTGATTTCTCGTTGGCGAACAGATACAGGCGGCCGTCATGCAAAGCACCAAAGTTGAGATCGCCTGGCACGCGCTTTCCCATTTCAACCAATGCGACAACGCAGTCCCCCCCGAGTGCCGGCGTGTATTTCAGGGGATTCTTCAAGAACATCTGGCGCTGTTCCTCTCCGGGGAACAGGTAAGTCTTTCCATCGTGTTGAGCTGAGAACTGTGGGTTTCCTTTCATCCATTTCTTCATCTCGACAACGCAAACCGGGCAGTAGCCTTTTAGCCCAACGCTGGCTTGCTGGCTACTCGTTCCGCTCCCAGCGGCTTTTCCGGATTGCGTTGTTGCGCGGGTTCCAGATTGGGCCGACGCGGAGGACGACAGCGACAAAGAGGCGACGATGGCCACCGCTAAACCTGAAATATTACCCATAGAATAAATTTGCTTTTTAGATTTTGACCGAGACATGCCTTTCCTTATGTTGGATGTTGGAGGGGAACTGTGTGCCTTACATGAAGAGGACGTTGGGACACCCGGTTCCTTACAGAGGCAGCGCATTTTGGATCGATTATTTGGTCGACCGGGCACATCGGAGCAAATGTTCGTTCCCGCTGCATTCCCGCCGGGGAGCCAAGGTCAGAAGCCGAGGGTTAGACTGCCGGGCGAGACGATCAGTTGGTAGTTCCGGAACCCTGCTGAACGGGCGCCGAGCTATTGCTCGGCGCCGACGGACTCTCCGTTGGCGTTGATTCCGCCACTTCTGATGGGGCGGTCTCGGTACCAGAGTCACAACCATGGACGAACACGGCGGCGGTCAGAATCAGTAAACAGTTTGCGAGACGGCGCATCCGTCACTCCTCGTTTTCGAGCCTCGCAATTTAGAAGAGTGCGAACCGGACACTCGACCATTTAAGACGAGCATACCGCAGCATTGCAGCGTGGAACGTGAGCCAGTTCACATAACTTGCCAGACAGCACGGGATCAGATGGGTTTCAGCGACGACGTTGCGAGGCGGAAAGCCAATCCGACTGAATCTCGATTTTCAGCGGTTCATCAGCAGGGACTTGCACGCGGATCGTATCCGGATTCCCTCGAAAAAATGCCGCCAAGCGGTCGTCCGATGGATAGGAAGCGAAGTCTGCAACCGCAACTCGGTAGGTCCCCGGCATGACCGGCGAAAGCACGAAAGAGCCATCGCGTTGCACCGTTGTCGTGGCGATCTGATCTGAATCAAAAGCTTGTTCGTTTATCTGCTCGGGAATGAGCGACACTTTCATGACTTCGCGAGGCCTAAAATCTGGGGCTTTCCCATCGATCTGCACCGCCCCCGTCACCTCGATTCCGCCATCACTGCACCCGGCCAACGCGAGCAAGAGCGACGCGATCGCTAGAAATGTAATGGAGTGGCGGCCAAGGGCTGGGCTGTGATCGTTCGTATCGCAAATGATCACTTAAAATTCCTCCATTACGGCACCATCGGCAGCACTGTTTAGGTTGAACCAGACCTGCATGTCGATTGAGTTATTGATGACGCGGACAGAACCATCGGACAGCGCGATCTGAGCTCCGGCAACATGCAGACTGCGAGACTGAGCCTGCCAGTTGTGCCAGTCCCCTGGGGCGCACCCCATATGTTCGCGCGGCCCCAAATCCGCACGCCAGAATTGGGAGCACATCTCAATATCATCCGATTCCGCCAGACGATCGTTAGGGCCGGTACTGTCGCCGATGGCGTTGGCTGCAACGACGCTGGCTCCAGCGACACCGATCGCCCAGGTTCCCCGGAGGTCACTGGGGTCCACTCCGGCACGCACTTCGGCAAACATGATGGTTGACGAAAGACCATCGCGAATGTCACGAAACCTCGCTCCGTAGTTGATGCTCATCACCGGGGCTGCGTTCCCTTTGGTCTGCGCCGGTGCCCAGCCTGCGTCCTTGTACCAGTACGGCTCAGGGCTTCCATCGTCGCTGTTACTGCCGTTCCAGTTTTTCCCATCCACGGACCAGGTGTACCAAGCGGGGCCGGCGTTGGCAGCATAGTTGCCGCGTCCCCAGCGACGACCGTCGTAGAAAAATGGCGTCGTTGTGTTCGTGTCCGTCGGGCACATCAGGATGGGAATCTGGGCTTCGCCGAGTTCTCGCCATGTTTGATCGATCCCACCCGATCGCATGTACTTGTTCACATCGACTGATTGGTAGAATCCAGCCTGCTCGATAAATGGCAGCAACCGAACAGCCCAATTGGGCCCGATTTCGGGCTTCCCAGAGTCATTTGTTCCGCGAAACAGGCTGGCATTGTAAAGATCCTTTGCAGGGCCGGCCTCGGCGACGTCAAGTCCCTTTGGAAGCTTCTTGTGAGCGCTTTCGTGATTGTGCGCGGCAAGGACCAAGTTATGCATGTTGTTTTGGCAACTCATCAGACGAGCTGCTTCTCGAGCGGCCTGAACCGCGGGTAACAGCAATCCGACTAGGATCCCGATAATGCCAATGACCACTAAAAGCTCGATTAACGTGAAAGCTCTCCGTCGCGTTCCGTGCCAGGCGAACGCTGAAGTGCTGCGATGTGCTGTTCGCATGATTCAATCCGTTGCAAGAAGGTGAAGGTGAAGGTGAAGGTGAATTGTCGAGGGTTTCGTTCCCGTTCTTCTGGTCGTTGCGACGCTCAGAAGCGTGTTGGGATGAAGCGATGGTTCCAAGACGTGGTGTAAGGCAACGGCTTACAGTGGGAACCGCATTTTTCGCGAAAGCTACAAAGGCATTCGCTATCGACCTACCATCGAAACTCGAAGAAATCAGGTCGATTCGCGGGATTCCTTGTGTAAACGGCCTGAGTAGCGCGCCGTGAAACGGTCGGCGAGTCAGAAAGCAGATCGTGATACATCGCGGTAATCACGTAGGTGTCTTTCGCCGGTGTGTCGCCAGCAAACACCTCCTCAAGAAAAACCTCGCGTTCGGTAATCCAGACCAGACGCGTGGGACTGTCCGCAAATCCCACGTGCGCCTTTGATCCACTGATGGTCTCAAAGTTGTCGCCCGTGAAGTAGTAGACCATGCCCAGGACGCATGCACGTCGCGTATCTGCCGGTTCATGACCATCGGACGGAAACGCCACGAGATAATTCCATCCAAACCCGTTGCTGATCCACGCATACTGAAGCGATTCCAGCTTCGGCGACACATCGGCGTACGATTTCGAAGGCCTAAAAATCTGCGTCGGTTGCCAGTCATGATTGACTTCCGAATCACCCCAAACTCCAAACCACCGCCCATTGAAGGCATCAAAGCTGTTTGGCGAAATCTTCTCTTGGCCAGTGAGTTGGTGGTGCAGCCTTTCGGTCGCAAGTTTAAAATTCGTGATTGACGCGTGACCGATCAAGTGCGGTCGCGAAGCGGACTGGAACTCAGCGAGCTTCTCCGCGATTCGCTCCAACCCAGGCTTTCCTGTTGAGTCAGTCGCCAGTAGCGCACGGCGAAACGATTCAGCCTTCTTGATTCCATCAACAACGTATTCCGACCGATTCCGCCAGGCTTTCATCTCGTTCGGAAACAGATGGTCGTGGGCCGATGAAAGTTGATCGAGTTGGACGGTAGCTTCTTGTGCCACAGCCGCGAAAGAAAAAAGAATAGAATCCAAAGACAGCAAGGCCAAGCAAGTAGCCAATGCGAGGAAAGAAGGCCTCGGCCATCTACGGAACGCTGCCACCCGAGTCTTGATGGGCTTGTCAATTCTGGCGGTCGATGAAATCTCCATCGGATTGTCGGTATACCTCGTTGATTGCGTAGCTCGAATGATCACCATGAAGTGGAAAAACTCCTAATCCGAAATGCGTCAGATCAGCACCTGACTAATCAGTTACTGCAGCGTCGGTTTCTGTCGCCGGCGATGTGTGGCGGCGGTACCACGTCGATAGCTTGGCCGGTGGAATTCCAGTCCTGAATACGCAGACGCAGAGCTGGTTGTAGAGAACAGTACGAGCAGTTCCAAGTTGATCCCAGCGTCGTGAAAAAGTCGTGCTCGACTGTTCTAGTAGGTAAATCCGCCCAACTTTTTTGAGGCGATTGGCAATTTCGTATTCTTCCATCAATGGCCAATTGCGAAAACCGCTGACGCGAAAAAAGTCTTCCGCACGGAGGGCCAATCCCCTGTCATCGTAGGGACGCGGCAACCATTTCGAACGTAGCGCAACGGCGAATTCGACGAGACGCAAACCGAAAGA
>CAYVRC010000087.1:0-24135 GCA_964453205.1 uncultured Pirellulaceae bacterium
GGTCACAGTGAGCAACTCCCCCCTAATTCGCACCGCCGTCAATCTTTGTCTGATCACTGCGATGGTGATTCAGCCGGTGGCGATTGCGTTTGCCCAGGGGATTTGCTCTCAAGGTCAGTGCGACCAGACCGCGACGCTGTGCGGCGGCTGCCAGTGCTGCGAGGTCGAATCGGACGCCGAACGATGCGGTTGTTGCGGCGGCGCTCCGGACGACGCCGACGATGTCTGTGGAACACGGACAGCCGAACCCGAAGAGAGTGATTCGTTCCGCAAGATTACGGGCGTGGCGTCTGAATCATCAGATTCCGACGAAACGGATGGCGAACAGCGGGCCGACGGATCCTCCGCTGTAACGTTTTGTTTATGCGGAATACGTTCCGAACCGATCGCACCGACCCCGCATCGCGTTCCGGCTCCGCAATCACGTGACCTGGTCTTGATCGACTGCTTGGATGACGGGGCGATAGGGAGGGGGCGATCGATCCGTCCGTACTGCGTCGCATCGCTTTTGCCGATCACCAGTCTCGCGCCGCATTTCTCCCAGCGGTTTCTTTGCGTCTGGCGGATTTAGGCCGGTCTTCTTAGGAGAGCTGCGCGTTTGCAGTTCTTCAGCTTCAACTCGGCTTTCAAGCGAATGATGCTGCGCGCTCATCCCGCCGAAAGCCCTGCCCGTGGTGGTCGCCGCGAAATGTGATTCGCGTCACCCCACTTGACTTGTCGCTCAATTCCTTGTGCCCGGCACGACTGTTTGGAAGACCATGAGTTCAGAGAAGAAAGAAGTCGCTGAAGGAGTGAAGGAGGCGGAGGAACAGGAGAGAAAGGACCAGCCACCTGAAGATGCTGAGACCGATCAGACTCCCAACTCCCGACTCTTCGACCCCGCCACCGGTATCCCATGGCTCGTGCGCACCGGCTTTCAAGCGGCCACGGTCGTCGTCGTCGTGGGGCTGGTCTTCTTGATGCTTGGCGTGGCGCAGCGAACCGAGTGGTTGACGGCGGACGGCTTCTTGCCAGACACCAAGGACGCGGTCTCGGAGGCGGGCGGCAACGAAAACCAACGGTACATCTGTCCCATGAAGTGTACACCGCCGTCGACGGAACCGGGGCGTTGTCCGGTTTGTGCGATGGAGCTGGTGCCGGCAACCGGCGGCGGAGGCGGCGACGGCGTTTCGGTCACGATCGAGTCGTCCGCTCGTCGATTGGTCGGCATTCGAACGGCGGTCGCCAAAATGGGCGAAGTCGATCGAACCATCCGCACGATCGCATCCATCGACTTTGACGAAAGTCGTCTGTCGACGATCAGTGCCTACATCGACGGTCGCTTGGAAAAAATGTACGCCAATTACGCCGGCGTCACAGTCCGCGAAGGGGAAGATCTTGCGTTGATCTATAGTCCGCAGCTGTACAGCGCCCAGACCGAATTCATCACCGGCATCAACAGTGACGCAAGTATCGGACGATTTCAAATCGACGGCGGTAATCTGAACAAGATGGCTCGTGAGAACTTGGCCGAATTCGGCATGACCGAGCAACAGATTGATCAGCTCGCCGAATCCGGCGAACCGATGTCACGCATTCGCATCAAGTCGCCGCAAAGCGGAACCGTGATCGAAAAGTCGGCGGTCGAAGGCGACTACGTGAAAACGGGCCAGAAGCTTTACCAGGTCGCCGACCTGACCAGCGTTTGGCTGATGCTCGATCTGTTTCCCGACGACGCAGCGGCGGTGCGCTTCGGTCAACAAGTCGAAGCGGAAGTTCAGTCGATGCCCGGCGAGATTCTTACCGGTCGCGTCGCGTTCATTGACCCAACCGTCAACGCGAAAACGCGAACGGTTCGGGTCCGCGTGGAGATCTTGAACTTCGACGGCAAGCTGCGGCCGGGTGATTACGCGACTGCACGTTTGCGAGTTCCGGCGATCCCGCTGGACGAAGTTTACGATCCGGCACTGGCGAACAAGTTCATCAGTCCGATGCATCCGCAAGTCATCCGGGACGAACCGGGCGACTGTCCACTGTGCGGCATGCCGTTGGTCCCCACCTCGCGGTTCGGTTTCACGGGAGAGCCGCTGCCGACGCAGCAGGTCGTCACCGTGCCGCGTGACGCCGTCTTGTTGGCAGGCGAACACAGCGTCATTTATGTCGAAACCGAACCCGGGCGTTTCGAGATTCGGCGAGTCACGGTCGGTCCGATGAATCGTACCGAAGCGGTGATCGTGGAAGGCCTGGCTGCGGGCGAAACCGTCGCGACCGACGGCAACTTCTTGATCGACTCGCAAATGCAACTCGCCGGGAATCCCTCATTGATGGACCCGTCGAAAGCACCCGGCTTTTCGCCCGGTCCGCTCGTGCTGCCCGATTCCACCCCGCTCCTATTGGCCGCGGAAGCCGCGCGGCAGTTCGACCGAACGTATGACGCGTACTTCGCGATTCAACGTGCGATGGCGGCCGACCAGACGCCGCCGCCGGTCGCGCTGAACACGATGATCGAGGGGCTGCGTGAGCTCGAAATATCAGCGGGTGTTCCGGATGAAGCTCAGCGACAACTCGCGATCGCACGCCGCGCCGCTTCTCGCATGGACGGAGCCCTGGAAGCGGCTCGCGAAGCGTATCGCGCCGTGAGCCACGCGATGTTGCGAGTCGCCTCGATCGTTCGCGGTCCGAAGACGGCTGAAAAACTGACGCACTATTACTGCCCGATGGTTCCTGGCGGTGGTGGCGATTGGATGCAACCCGGTGGAGATTTGGCGAACCCCTATTGGGGCAGCGAGATGCTGACCTGCGGGGAGCTCGTCAGGGAGATGGGGAGTCAAGGAGATGAGGGCAGCGAGAGGTTGGGTTTGGTGGAGCCTGGAATTCGTGGAGAGGGTTCATGATGAACGACGCGATTCATAACCGTTTCGATTTTGTCGACGTTGATCCACTTTGGATCGGCCGGGGAATAAATGTCGCGCAAGTTTTGCCGGGTTCCGGTCCTTCGGACGCTTGGTCCACAGGGCACGCGACACGGGTTTCCCGATCATGCCTTCGGCGTCCCGCTCCGTTTTCTGATCCGCCGTCTTCTCCCATCGCCTCGCTTCTAAATTCATCAGTGGAAAAAGAGGGGCAAAGCGATGCTTAACCTTCTCATCCGTTTTTGCGTCAAGGAACCTTGGCTGATTGTCTTGCTGACGATCGGTGTGAGCATCGCAGGTTGGATCAGTTTCAAGTCGATTCCGATCGACGCGATTCCGGACATTGGCGAAAACCAGGTCATCGTGCTGACGCCTTGGCCGGGACGATCGCCGAAGGACATCGAGGATCAAGTGACCTACCCGCTGAGCGTTTCCTTGCTGGCCGTCCCCGGTGCCGAATCGGTTCGCGGCAAAAGCATGTTCGGTTACAGCTTCGTGCAGGTAACGTTTCAAGACAACATTGATTTCTATTGGGCCCGAAGCCGCGTGTCCGAACAACTCGGATCGGCGACATCTCAGTTGCCCGATGGTGTCACTCCACAACTGGGACCGGACGCGACCGGACTTGGTCAAATCTATTACTACATCTTGCGACCGCCCGACGAAGGCATGGGACTGGCGGAATTGCGTAGCCTGCAAGACTTCGTCGTCAAGTACGAATTGCAAGCGGTCGAAGGTGTCAGCGAAGTAGCTTCGATCGGTGGCTACGTTCGCCAGTATCAAATCGAAGTCGACCCGGACAAGCTTCGCTTTCACAACGTGTCGCTGGACAAGTTGGCGATGGCGATCGACGAATCGAATTTGGACGTCGGTGCCAAAACGGTTGAAACCACCGGAATGGAGTTCATCGTCCGAGGCAAAGGCTTTCTCGGCTCCGGCGGCGACAAGAACAAAACCATCGAGGACATCGAGGACACCGTCATCCTCGAGCGTGATGGTGTCCCTGTTCGCGTTCGCGACGTGGCCGGCGTGCAACTCGGTCCCGATTTTCGACGAGGAGCACTCGATTACAACGGATCCGAAGCGGTCGGAGGTGTGGTCGTCATGCGATACGGCGAGAATCCGCGAGTGGTCATCGACCGGGTCAAAGAAAAGATCGCCGCGATCACCCCGGCTTTGCAGGGTGTCACGATTCACGGTGTCTACGATCGTAGCGGTTTGATCGACGAAACGATGGCAACACTGACGCATGCATTGAGAGATGAGGTGATCATCACCGCGATCGTGATCCTGTTGTTTTTACTGCACCTCCGCAGCAGCCTGGTGGTCGCGATCTGCTTGCCGACCGCGGTCTTGATGGCATTCATCGCGATGAGGACGGTGGGCGTCGGTGCCAACATCATGTCACTCGCCGGAATCGCGATCGCGATCGGAACGATCGTCGACATGGGAATCATCGTTTCGGAGAACATCTATCAACACTTGGCGGATTGGGAGAGAAGAGAAGATGAGCAAAAGGAGTCTTTCCCGGGCTCCCCGTCTCGCGAGGCGGTCATCTACGAAGCCACCGTCGAGGTCGCACCCGCTGTCGTCACCGCCGTCGCGACGACGATCGTTAGCTTTCTGCCGGTCTTCTTTTTGACCGGCCGAGACTACAAGCTGTTTTCACCGCTGGCCTATACCAAGACCTTTGCGATCGCGGCGGCAATGATCACAGCCGTGACCATCGTGCCGGCGCTCTGTCGATTGTTGCTGCGCAGCAACTTGCGTCGCCAGTCGACCGCGTTCGTTGCCGCCGTATCCTTTGCCGCGTTGGTCGGTGCCGCGTCGTATTTCCTTTGGGGTTCCAGGATTGCGGAACGCTTCGACGTGCCGGCCTGGATCGTAACCGCGATTGCGGTGCCGGTCGGCTTCATCACCGGTTGGCAGCTGATGCGAGAACGGATTCGGCCGATCGAAGAGATCCCCTCCAGCCGTTTCGTCCGCTGGATTTACGCGGCTCGTCTGCGCTATGCACTGAATCACAAAGCGGTGGCGTTATCATTCCCGGCGGTCTTGCTTGTCATCGGTCTTGGCGCTTGGGTCGGGTTGCCGACCGTTTTACGGCCGATCGAAAAAGTTGCCAATTTATTCGGAGCGGAGCTGAACGAGTTTCCAGGTTACGTTGACGCCAAGCACACGTTTACCGGTCTGCAAAGTGATGATTGGATCGCGCTGGACGAAGGCAGTTGGTTTTATATGCCGACGCTCTACCCCGCAGCCAGTTTCTCACAGGCGATGCAGGTGTTGCAAACGCAGGACGTTTTGATCGGTCAAATTCCCGAAGTCAAAGACGTGCTCGGCAAAATCGGACGCGTCGATTCGGCGCTCGATCCCGCGCCCGCCGCGATGATCGAAACCTACGTGATGTTGAAGCCCGAGAGCGAATGGCGCCAGGGCGTGACGGCGCGCGATGTCTGGGACGAAATCAATCGAGTCGCCACTCTGCCGGGAGTCACGCCGGCTTCGGCATTGCAACCGATCGAAGGTCGCGTCGTCATGCTTCAGTCAGGTATCAAGGCGTCGATGGCCATTCGGGTGCACGGCAATGAACTGGACGAACTCGCCGAAGCCGCGCTGGATGTCGCTGCGGAGCTGAGGAAGTCGCCCCTGATCAATCCCGGAACGGTCAACCCGGACATCGTCATGGGAAAACCCTACGTCGAGTTCACCGCCGATCGCGAAGCCGCTTCGCGTTACGGAATGAACACGACGCTGGTCAATCAAGTCATCGAGACCGCCCTCGGTGGCATGAACCTGATCAATACCGTCGAAGGTCGCGAGCGGTACCCGGTTCGCCTGCGTTACAGCCGTGATCTTCGCGAACAGATCGACGGGTTGAAACGCCTGCCGGTTGTTACACGCTCGGGTGCGGTCGTGCCGCTCGAGGAACTCGCGAAGCTTGAAACGACTTGGGGACCGGGCGCGATCAACAGCGAAAACGGTCGGCTGGTCGCTCACGTCGCCTTCATGACCAACGGCAGCCGGGGAGATCTTGAATCCGTTGCCGCGATCGAACGACACTTGAGGCAAGCCCAAGTGAGGCGTCCGGAAGAATTGGCACGCGGAAAAATTGCTGGAGCGTCCGATCGCAATGACGCCCGGACTCCCTCTCTTGACCTGCCTGCCGGCTACTCCTTGGAAGCCGTTGGTAGTTTCCGTAATCAGATCGAAGCCAACCGTCGACTGATGTGGATCATCCCGCTGGTCATCGGCATCAATCTCTCGCTGATCTACATGGAGTTTCGAAACTTTCCGATTTCATTGGCCGTGTTCTCCGGTATCCCTGTCGCTTTCGCCGGAGGCATGATCGCCGTTGCGACAATGGAAGTCGAATTGAACACCGCGGTCTGGGTCGGATTCATCGCGTTGTTCGGATTGGCGGTGGACGACGGCGTGGTGATGGCCACGTACATCCATCAATTGCTCAAGAAACGCAAAATCAACGGTGTCCAAGACATTCGCAACACGGTCTATGCGGCCGGCCTAAAACGCATTCGTCCTTGCATGATGACCACCGTCACGACGTTGGCCGCGCTGATCCCGATCTTGATCGCGACCGGCCGCGGTGCGGATGTCGCCCGAGCGATGGCGATCCCCGTGTTCGGTGGCATGCTGGTGGAGCCATTCACGTCGTTCATCGTGCCGACGCTGTACTGCGGGTATCTGGAACTGAAGATGCGTTTCGGATTCCAGGATGACCTTTGGGAAGGCACGGAAGAAACAGCCGAGGAGGAGCTTATGCAAGCAGCTTGAAAAGTTTCGTGCTCGTGAACGAGTCATTGATTCGAGCATTCAGTTACCAAACCCGATCCGAGGGGCCCGACCGAATCGGCCCTGACTTGAACAACGGAGTTCTTACCATGAAGTTTACCATTGCACTGTCCATGATCGTCCTCGCTCTCGACGCGTCGATGGTCTCTGCGCAAACCACCGAGCCGACGCAAGATCAGGCAGGTCATCAACATACCGTTCCGGGCAAAACGAAAGCTCAGCCGACGACCGTTGCCGGCCCTCAGGGTGGCAGCATCAAGCAGGCAGGCGAATTGCAGATCGAAACGGTCGTTTCCCAAGCCGGTCTGCAAATGTTCGTTTACGATGGGGCTGGAAACCCTGTCTCGGTGGACCGGGGACGCGGTGCCGTGTCGGTCCGAATCGAAGGAAACCCGAAACGGTACCGTTATGATTTGTTGCCGAATGGTAAAAAAGCGTTGACGGCTCCCGTCAACCTTTCGCCACTTGCCGGACGCCAAATTGACGTGGACGTGCAACTGGTCGGAATCGCGAACGCGGGAACGATTCGCTTCTCCGAAGTTGCCACGGTGCCGGTCAGCGAACAGCAGTTGGCCGCGGCGGCGATCGCTCGTCAGAAAACTTGTCCTGTCAGCGGCAAACCGCTCGGCAGCATGGGAGAACCGATCGCCGTCGACGTCGGTGGACCAAAGGTTTATGTCTGCTGCGCGGGATGCGTGAACGCCGTCGAATCGAACCCCGCCAAGTATGCCTCCGGTCGACCCGAAATCACCGTGACGATCGCGACACAGGCCGACGCTTCCGCGATCGCGGCGCAGAAGGTCTGCCCGGTGATGGACGAACCACTCGGTGGCATGGGAACGCCGATCAAAATGATGATCGGCGATAATCCGATCTATCTTTGCTGCAAAGGCTGCATCAAGAAGGTGCAAGCCGAACCGGCGAAGTACCTGGCCATGGTTGACGGAGATGAGGGCGGAAGTGGAGAAGTCAGAGAGTCCGGGAGTGTCGCTATCGGGACGGAACAGATCCGAGAAGGCGTGTTCAAAGTTTCCGCGGCTGACGCGTCTTTCATCGCGGCTCAAAAGAATTGCCCGGTAATGGACGAGCCACTCGATGCGATGGGCGGACCTTTCAAGGTGAACGCCGCCGGCCAAGCGATCTACATCTGCTGTCCCGGATGCGCGAAGAGGATCGCCGCTGAACCGCAGAAGTACTTGGCCATTTTAAAGTCGCGTGGAGTGGAAGCTCCGACGATTCGTTAATCGAGTCGGATGTGAAAGAGGCCACCCCGGCCTCTTTCACTTCGCTTGACGGGAAGCCTCCCGGTTTCCACTTGCCTTTGCAAACCGGTCCGTCACTCGCATTCGTCCGAGAGTAGATCAGCGATTCCCGCGGGTCGGCTTCTTGTTCGTGCCGACAATTTCTTCTCGATTCCGTGTAAAACCCGCTCGGTCGCGTTTGGCGGTCAATCGTTCCCGCATCATTTCCAGCACGCCGGAGTATTCGGGGTTGTCGGCTTGGTTGGTGAACTCGCCGGGATCGTTTTTCAAGTCATAGAGCTCGTTTCCTTGCTCGCCAAAACCCCACTGGGTGTACCGCCAATCCTTGGTGCGGAGCGATTCTCCACCACTGCGGCTGATCGTGAACACCTCCTCTTTGTCCCAAGCCGGCGAATCGTGATCGACGAGAAGCGGTTTCAGGCTCGTTCCGTGTAGCGTATCTGACGCGGAAAGCTTCGCCAAATCCGTGAGCGTCGGATACAGATCGATCAGCTCGGTGAGCTTGTCGGTCCCACTTCCGTGTTCGCCTTTCATCCACGGCACACTGACGATGAACGGCACGCGTGTCGACTCCTCGAACAGATGCTGCTTTTGAAACTTGTTGTGATGGCCCAACAGATAACCGTGATCGCTGGTGAAGACCACAATCGTGTTGTCCGCCAAATCTTTCGCTTGCAACGCATCAAGCAGACGTCCGACTTGGGCGTCCATGTAGGAGATGCTTGCGTAATACGCCTGAAGCAAGCCCTTGTGCAGCTCTGGCGTGACGCCGTACGTGGTGCTGTTTCGTTTGTAATCGCGAATAATCGCGGGCACGTCGTCGAGGTCATTCGGCGGGACCGCGGGTGCTTTCATCGACTCGCGATCGTATTGGTCAAAGTACTTTTTCGGGGCGACCAACGGGACGTGCGGCCGCACAAACCCGACAGCCAAAAAGAAGGGTTTTTTGCCGACCTTGTCAAGAATCTCGATCGCGCGATCCGCCGCCATCGCATCCGCGTGAACGCTGTCATTCCCGGCGGCCACGACACCGGTAAAACTTTGAGAGCCTTTGTCTTTGGGGGACCAATTCGTCGACTCGCCGGGAGCATTCTGTTCGGGAGCCGTGATGTTGATCGCTTCGTCCCACGAATAAGGATCATCACGCTCCGACGTTCCGGCGATGATCTCGAACGGAATCCCCATGTGATAGATTTTGCTCACGCGTGCCGCGTGGTAGCCCGCTCGACGAAAGACCTGAGAAAGCGTCACCACGTCCGGCATGCTGCCACGCAAGCTGCCTTGGTTCCCGAGTGTCATGTTGGTGTACGGATAAAGCCCTGACATGATCGAGGCCCGGGAAGCACCACACACCGGGTATTGGCAGTGCATGTTCTCGAATCGAACACCACGCTCGGCAAGGCGATCCAGATTCGGTGTCTTGCATTGTTCATGACCGAACCCGCTCAGCGCGGTATTCAGATCATCCGCCATGATGAACAAGACGTTCGGTTTGGCGGGTTCGGACGCGGACACCTGCAAGGCGATCGCAAGTACCGCGACGATGGACAATGGTTTTCGAATCATCAGCGATCAGGCCCTGTGATTTAAGTGTTTCGTTAAGCCCGGAAAGATCGGTCGGGAAAAAATGTCGTGTGCCCGATGCGGGGAACCGGTTCCTCGGGCGATTGACACAACTGGGACGTGGTACTCACTTCGCGCTCACTGCTTAGGCGACAGATGTATTCCGCTGCATTTGAAGCATTGATCGATAGCAAAGCGTCATCCAAGATAATAGCAAACGTTCGTCTGTGAAACGTCCGGCGGACGAAATGCCTTCCTCGATCGCGAACGCTTCGCCGATCGGTGCATCGCGACGATTCCGGCCTGAAACTGCCCGGTCAAGTCCAACGGCGACTCGTAACCCCCGTGACCTTCGTTTCCTTGTCAAAGCCGAACTCGGTTCCTGCCGTTGAAGAAATCGGAAAACGGCCGGGTCGACCGAGTCGATGCTCGGCGGGTCGACTTGATCCAGATCAAGCCAGACAATCTCGGGCCGGTGAGTTCATGACGGTTATCGCAGTTACCGGTCTGGACGTGCCTATCCTGTGGGCAAGCAAGCGAAAGAGGCAGGCACTTCCTCAGGATCCGCCGATAGCTTCAAAGACCTTGTTTCAGCGACGATGGTGAATTTCTTGCACCCTATTCGCGTCAGAAATGTCGAACGGTTGGTTGTTCAAAGGAGTGAGCTGATGCGTAGTATTTTTCGTGGCGTTTGCATCGGAGTTGTGGTCGCGCAGTGGGTGATCGCCGCCCTGATCCATACCGATTTTGTTCGGGCCGACGAAGCGAAACGGAACAACGTCGCTGTGCCGTCCGCAACCGTTGAGAATCAGCTCATGAACGACACCGTGTGCCAAAGCTGCGACACGACGCGCTGCACGAAAGAGGACCAAGAAGCCGCAGTCAAGGCGATGAAGTCGGCTTACGCCGGCGTGTTCTACGCGAATGACTTTGATTATCTGGACGATCGGTGTTTCGACGGACCGAATTTCTGGGGCGATGCTTTGAAAAACATGAAAACTCGCTTCGGGACGATCAGTGTAGGCGGGGAGACACGCTGGCGTTACCACGACGAACGAAATTTCCGCGGTCCGAACGGATTGACGGGCGACGATGACGACTTTTTGTTGTCTCGTCAGCGGTTGTTCGCCGATTGGCGAATGACCGACGACATCCGTGTCTACGGCGAATTGCTCGACGCGAATTCGTCGGGGGAAGTATTTCAGCCGTTGATCATCGAAGAAAACGATCTGGACATCCAAAATCTGTTCGTTGATCTTAGGCTGTTCGATGACGGGAAGCGTTCTTTGATCACCCGCATCGGTCGGCAAGAACTGATTTACGGTGCGGAGCGAACGGTCTCGCCGTTGGATTGGGCGAACACCCGGCGGACCTTCGAAGGGGTCCGCGCTTTGTACCGGCAAGGCGATTATTCGCTGGATGCCTTTTGGACCCGTCCGGTCAACGTGATCCCGAAGGCGGAAGATCGTGGAGACGAAAAGGAAGACTTTTTTGGCGCCTACGCGACGATGAACGGCACGTCGGCGGGAACGATTGAGGCTTATTACCTCGGGTACAACAGTGACAACACTTCGGGCAACCCCGATCTGAATCGCAGCTTCATCTACCATACGTTAGGAAGCCGAACTTCCGGCGAAACCGACGGTGGCATGCTGTACGACTTCGAAGGTGCGTATCAGTTCGGCGACAACAACACCGAGGAAAGTCATTCGGCCGGATTCGTCACGCTGGGACTCGGACGCAAACTCGATGTTGCGATGTTTCAACCGACCGTTTGGGGCTGGTACGATTACGCTTCAGGCGAAGAAGACTTTGACGAAGTCTCGGTCGGCGACGGCGGCTACCACCACTTGTTCCCGCTGGCGCACAAGTACAACGGGTTCATGGATTTGTTCGGACGCCGCAACCTGCACGACATCAATGCGCAGGTCATCACGCCGCTTCATGACAAAGTCACGATGCTGGTGTGGTACCACTATTTCTTGTTGGCCGAGGACACCGCGCCCTATAACTTGGCGATGATTCCGTACAACCGGGCCACCGGCCCGGCTGAAGACCGTGAACTGGGGCACGAGATTGACATCCTGTTGAACATCAACTTGGATCCACGGCATCAGATTTTGTTGGGCTATTCACACTTCAGCGGTGGAGCATACTTCGACTCGGCGACGATCGGGCCGACGGACGGGGACAACGACGCCGACTTCTTTTACGCCCAATTCCAAACTCGCTATTGAGCGGTCGAGACGAACGGTTCGTCGTGTCGGCTGAATCAGACGCCGTGGTTTCCCGTCTGTGGAGACGCGGAGAGGGCGGGTAGAATGGTCTCTCCCGTTCATCCGACGAACCATCCCATGGCGTGAATCATCGTGCTTCTTGATCGTTTCGGCCGAAAACACACGAGCTTGCGCGTCAGCGTGACCGATCGTTGCAACCTGCGGTGCACGTACTGCATGCCGGCCGACACGCCTGACTACGCCGGGCGAGATTCGATCCTGACATTCGAGGAGATTGCTCGGTTCGTGCGAATCTCTGTCGGGTTGGGCGTGGATGACGTGCGGTTGACCGGAGGGGAGCCTTTGGTGCGATCGCAATTGCACAAGCTGGTCGCCCTGATCAACGACATTGACGGTGTCGAAAAAATTTCGCTGACTACCAACGGGATCTTGCTGTCCCATCAGTTGCCGGCATTGCACGCGGCGGGATTGCGGAGCGTCAACGTCAGTCTCGACGCCTTGGACGAAACGGCTTTTACCCAGGTGACCCGACGCCCGGGCCTGCAAAAAGTGCTGAAGGGAATCGAGGCTTGTCGGGCACGTGGCGTCAAGGTGAAGATCAATGCGATCGCGATGCGAGATTTTACCGAGCATCAGATCAAAGCGTTCGGCGGATTCGCTCGATCGACAGGCATTCCGGTTCGGTTCATCGAATTCATGCCGCTCGATGCCGACGGGAACTGGGACGACAGCCGCGTGCTGGCGGGGCAGCAGATTGTGGATTTGTTCGGCAAGCTGGTGCGACCTTTGGTGTCCACGGGGCAGTCCGACCCGTCACCGGCGGTGGACTACATTTTCGATGACGGCGTCGGAACGATCGGAATCATTGCGTCGGTGACGCAGCCGTTTTGTAGTACTTGCAATCGTTTCCGATTGACCGCGGACGGGCAACTGCGTAGCTGCTTGTTCGGCGAGGATTCCGGAGACGTCCGGCAGTTACTACGTAACGGTAGCAGCGATGATTTGATCGCGATGTGTATCAAAGCGGCGGTGACGGCGAAACCGCGTGGACACGGAACCGACGACCTATCCTTCTTGCGGCCGTCACGGACGATGCACTCCATCGGCGGATGATCAAGGTCGCTCAGGCAAGCCAACCGACGAGTAATCGAAGGGACCGGTGAATCACTCGTTCGCCTGCGGTCGTTCATCGGCGGGAGCATCCTCGATGCACTTCTTGCACCCGAGGCTGATGCCGAGCATCGACGAGCGTCCGTCGCTGCTTTGCACCCAGACGCGTCGCACCAAGGGCGGATCATGGCGAACGTGTTGGTTGTGTCCACAGGCGAGTTGGGCAACCCAGTGTCCTTCATCATCGGTGTGAAAGCCTATGATTCGGCTGCGGTTAACCATTTCTGCTTACGCCTTTCAGGAGCAGTAACAGCATTTTTGTGGGCTGGTTCGCCGTGATGCTGTGAGACAGATTCGCGGCCATGTGAATGAATGTGCCCGCCGACGCTTCGGTCGTTCTGTCGCCGAGAGTGACTTTGGCATCGCCGTCAAGGAATTGCAGCACGGCGGGAACGGCGGCCGTGTGCTCGGAAAGCTCTTGACCGGCATCGAAACCGAACAAGACGACTTTCAGCAAGTCATCTTGGTAGAGGGTTTTGCTAATCGTGCCGCCGTCTTGGATCTGCACTTCGGCGGCAAGGTTGGCGTAGGTGGTGAACGCTTCATTCATGACGATTTTTTTCGCTCCGCATGATTCGGTTTCCGAGAAGGGACACGGGACGAGAGGCCGAAGCCATCTTATTGCAGCAGGGCGACCGCTTCCTCTTGCGGTTCGGATTCTTGGCCCAACTTGTAACACGCGGCGATCGCCTGTCGGCTGTAGTCCACCGATTCGCCCAAGATGCGAGCGGCTTCTTGCCGGGCGTGGAATCCTTTGCTGTTTTCGCTGACGACGTAATCCAGTCGCCACATCGCTTTGCGTTGCAATTTTCGAATCGGCTCGAGTTGTTCTTCGGTCGCACCGGCTTTCTGCACTTCGATGATCGCGTCGAGCATTTCGGTCATCGCCGCCGCGGCTCGATCGATCATGGCTCGCGTGCGATCTTGGATCAGATCGACTCGGTCTTTGATTTCCTGTTCGGGAATGTTGTGGCAGGTCTGGCACGCCTTGTTGATGTTTTCCATCGGGCTGCGAACCCAGTGGCTGCTGACCTTCGCCGCACCTTTTCTTTCATAGGGCATGTGGCAATCGCTGCAACTGACGCCGCTGCGGGCGTGAATCCCTTGGCTCCAAAGTTCGAATTCGGGGTGCTGAGCTTTGTAGACCTTCGTTCCAGTTTCTTTGTGAACGTAATCGTAGAATTCGCCACCGTCGGGGAACTCGGTAGCATCCCACTCGGCTTCCAGGTCTTCCATCTTCAGTCCGTTGCTCCATGGGAAGGTCAGCGTCATCTTGTTCGCGCAGTAGTATTCGACGTGACACTGGCCACACACGAAAGTCCGCATTTCTTGTCGTGTCGCCATCGTGTTCGGGTCGTACGAGCCCTTCGATCCCTTGGCTCGCCACTGCCCGATGCTCGGCAAATGCGGTACCGGGGCGTTGCTTCTCGCCAGTTTATCGATGCCCAGAATGAAGCCGGGCCGCGTCACACGGATTTCCATCGTTTCGGGATCGTGGCAATCGACGCAAGAGACGGGATGAGCGCCGCCCATGTGCGGGTCACCGCTCGCGACGTCGATTCCGTCGGGCGTCGCTTCGACTTCGGCCCGAACCTCTTCGTAGGCTTTTCGGCTCACGGCTTCAAACCCCGCCATGACGGCTTCCATTTCAAAGTCGCCGGCCAACCGCTCCGTCGTGACTTCTTCACCGAGCGTTTCCAGCCCGATACGACGATACGTCGGGATGATCGAAGCATGGCAGTGCAAACAGGCGCCCGATTGCTGAACCTCGGTGACCCGTCTGGTGACTTCTTGGTCGGCGAGCATGTGAGCGTGACCGCGGGCTTCTCGGTACTCGATGCTGAAGGCATATCCGGCGAACAGACGCTTGAGCCATGGATCCTCCTCGAGCTTGCTGGGCGGCAAGGCGTGATTGCCGCCGAAGTCGGTGTACGGATCGTCGACCGTTTTGAGATAGTCTTCGTATTGCTGCGGAAAATTCAGTCCCCAAGGTTCCGGGTCGGTGCTGACTTCAGTGACTTCGACGACCTTCGTGAACGGCGCGCGAGCTTCCTGTTTCCGCTCAAAGATATTGACCAATAAGGCAACCACACCGACGGTGACGATCGCGGTCAAGGCGGTCAACATGGCCAGCCAGCCGAAGTTTCTTTTTTTATCTGAAGCCATGTCTAGAAGATCGGTAGGGTAAAAAGTGAATCAGGAACGGAGACCGTCAACGACCGGCGTGGCCGACATCGGCGTGGCAGTGGACGCACGAGGTCATGTCGGCGTCGGTAGTGACAGGCAGCATGTTGTGGACCAAATCGCCGTGACAATCGACGCACGTGCTTTGGGTGACACGGCGGTTGCGGGGTTTGATTCGGATCGGATCCTTGTAGCCCCCCAGCGTGAACGCGAGCGAATGAAAGAATCCGTTGTCGGCCTTGGTGACCCATTTGCCGATCGCGTCGTGAGGCAAATGGCAATCGTTGCAAACCGCCACATGATGGTGGCTGCTTTGTTGCCACGAATCCATGTGGTCCTGCATCACGTGACAGTTGACGCATGTCTGCGGGTCGTTGCTCAGGTAGCTAGCTCCCTTGCCGTAACCAAACGTGAACGTCCCCACACCGGCAAGCACGCCGAGCGTCAAAGCGAACGCGACGGAACCTTTTCCGAGACGCGGAGAAATCTGCTCAGCAGACATATTTCCGACGCGAGCGTCCGTGCCGCCCATCGCTTCGCCAGGTTTCGGTCCGTTGTCGTCCGCCGTATCCTTGTTCACTCGATTCGCTCTACGGGGTTTTCAAATTCGAATCATCTTTTAGTAAACGTGTTTTCAACTCTCAAATCAACCGACTTGATTTAGATCAAGCCGTAAGTGCTTCGTGACCATCATCAGAGACTCCGGCATGCCCTGGCAAGTGATCCGGGCCTGCCCCCTGTTCGCCGGGCTTCACCCTTCACGCATCGACACGTTGGCATCGGCCGCGAGGGTCGAGGATTTCGAATCGGGCGAAACCATCTTTCAACAGGGTGACGCCTGTCCGGGTGTTTTCATCGTCGAGCGTGGGCTGGTGCGAATTTGCTGCGAGGGCACCAGCGGGCAACGACACGTGCTTCATTTGTGCGGCCCCGGCCAGTCTTTCGCCGAAGTCGCCGTGTTTGCGAACTTCACGATGCCGGCGGTTGCGTCTTGCGTCGAACCCACACGGTGCGTTCGGATTCCTGCCGATTTCATGCAGCACTTGATCGACACCGATCACGAATTTTGCCGTCAAATGCTGGAAGGGATGGCGCACTGGACGCGGCATTTCACCGAGTTGCTCGGCGACATCGTGTTGCGAGACGCGTCGGACCGCGTCGCCATCTACCTCGCCGCCCTGCCCCGCGACGACGACGGACTGGTCGAGTTGCCCGGCCCGAAGAAAGACATCGCCAACCACCTGAATCTGACCAGCGAAACGTTTTCCCGAACCCTCCGCCGGCTTTCCGATCGCGGCCAAATCGAACTCACCCAAGGACGCCGGATCCGGGTTGTCGGGCTCGGCTGAATCCGTGCGGTCGATGACCGACGCCGGGCGGCGCGGCCGCTTCAACGTTCACGCGATGATTTCATTGACCACGCGGGTGGGTTCCACACCGGTCAGCTTTTGCTCCAGTCCTTGAAACGAGAATGTCAGTTTCGAGTGATCGATTCCCAGCAAGTGCAGCATGGTCGCGTGAAGGTCGCGAACCGGCACTGAATCTTCAACCACGTTGTAACTGAATTCATCCGTCTTCCCGAATTCGAACCCGCCCTTCACGCCGCCACCGGCCAGCCAAGCGGTGAAGCAACGCGGGTGATGGTCTCGGCCATAATTATCTGTCGTCAACGTGCCTTGGCCGTAGACGGTCCGCCCGAATTCGCCGGCGAACACGACCAACGTATCCTCTAACAAGTTTCGTTGCTTCAAATCTTTCAGCAAAGCCGCCGTCGGTCGATCGACGTCACGACACTGACCGGCCAAGTTCTCGGGCAGCTTGGTGTGATGGTCCCAGCCGCGATGGAAAAGCTGGATGAACCGAACATCCCGCTCGGCCATCCGGCGTGCCAGCAAACAATTGCGGGCGTAGGTTCCCGGTTCGTGGATATCAGGGCCATACATCTCCAACGTTTCGGCTGATTCATCCGAAACGTCGGTCAGATCGGGAACCGACGTTTGCATGCGGAAAGCCATTTCTTGCTGAGTGATCGTCGTTTCAATCTCGGGATCGCCGAAATCGGCAAAGTGCTTTCGATTGAGATCGCCCAGAGAATCCAACATCCGACGACGGACAGCGGGATCGATGCCGGCGGGATTGGACAAAAACAGAACCGGATCACCGACCGCTTGGAAGCTGGTCCCTTGGTGTTTCGAGGGCAGGAACCCGCTGCCCCACAACCGCGAGTAGAGCGCCTGCACATTGACTTTGCCGCTCCACGTCGCGGAAGGCAACACCACGAAGTCCGGTAAGTCCTTATTCATCGTGCCAAGACCATAACTCAACCACGCACCCATGCTGGGTTTGCCTGGAATTTCCGACCCGGTGCAAAACGACGTCTTGCCGGGGTCGTGATTGATCGCGTTGGTGTTCATCGATCGAATGAAACAAAGGTCATCCACCTGATCACCCAGGTGAGGCAACAAATCGCTCATCCAAATCCCGTTTTCCCCTTTTTGCGAAAACTTGAATTTGGACGGTGCGACCAATTGCTCTTTGCCTTTGGTCATCGCCGTGACCCGCTGGCCCATGCTGACCGATGGAGGAAGCGGGGTGTTGAACAGTTGGTTCAATTCGGGCTTGTAATCGAACAAATCAATCTGACTGGGCGCGCCCGCCATGAACAGGAAAATCACCCGCTTGGCTTTGGCGGGAAAGTGCTGTCCCGAACTCGCGTCGGAACTTTCACCGGAAGACGCCGCAAAGCCATGGCTCGACAAGACGTTTCCGAGCGCCGAAACGCCCAATCCCATGCCGGAGTTGACGAGAAAACGCCGACGGTTCTGAATGACCTCGAATTTTTCAACGGCTGTCATGATTCAGTGTTTGGTTTTGGTGATATCGAGGTTGTAAAGTACGTTGCCGAGGACGGTCCAAGCCGCCAGTTCGGCACGGGCCGAGTCCATCGATGCGCCGACCGGCGATTGATTTCCGGATAAGTCGCTGCCCTGGCAAAGCTCGGCCGCGAGAGCAGGCTTGGCCAAATAGGTTTCTTTCAAGTCGTCGATCAGATCCTGCAAAGTCGCCTTCTCGTCTTCGTCGGGCAGTTTGGCCGTCACCGTTTCCCACATGAAATCCAATCGTTGCCCGGTAGGATGACCGAGTGTCCGTTTTGCCAACTCGCGAGCGGCTTTCAAATACTCCGGTTCATTCAAAAGCAGAAGCGCTTGAGTCGGCGTATTGGTTCGCTCGCGACGCGCGACGCAGGCGTCTCGCATGGGAGCGTTCAAAATCGTCATCTGCGGCGGCGGCATTGAACGTTTCCAAAACGTATAGACGCTGCGACGTCGGATCGCTTCACCACTGTCCGCCTGATATCGCTCGTTGATCATTGAAACCGCTTCCCAAAGCCCATCGGGTTGAGGCGGCTTGACGCTGGGACCGTTCAATTGTCTCGAAAGCTGACCGCTGGTTGCCAAAATTTGGTCACGGATCATTTCTGCATCCAGGCGAAACCGGGGGCCACGGGCGAGCAGACGATTGTCGGCATCGGCCCGGAATTGCTCCGGCCGGGCCGTCGATGACTGTCGATAGGTTTTTGACATCGCAATCTGTTTCATCAGGGCTTTGACGTCCCACCCCGATTCGATGAACGAAACGGCCAAATGGTCCAACAGTTCCGGATGCGAAGGCAAGTCGCCTTGGTTACCGAAATCTTCGGACGTCTTCACCAGACCGACGCCGAAGAACTGTTGCCAGAAACGATTGACGGCGACTCGGGCAGTCAACGGATGGCCGGGATCGACGAACCACTCGGCCAAATCCATCCGTGACGCCACTTCGCCCGAAGTTTTCAGCGGTGGCAAAAATTCAGGCGTGTTGCGAGCAACCTCTCGCCCGGGGGCGTCGTATTGGCCTCGTTCGAGGATAAACGACGGACGCACTTCTTTGCGTTCCGCCATGATCATCGCTTTGGCAATGGTCCCGTCGAACTTGTCTCGTTCCTGCTCCAGACGCTGTGACAAGGCGACGAACTCCTTGTCAGCCTGAATGTCCTCCGCAAGCTTCTTCAAGCCGTTGAGCTGCGTGACGGCTTGATCAAACTCTTTCAGGCGTTCCTCCTGCTGCGGTGTTGCCAACGAAATGAACGGCGGTTGGAGTCCGAATTTCGGCCCGCGTCTGGAAACGGTTTCCGGGGCCGCGTCCAAATTGTTGAAGAACGCCGAAAGTGAATAAAAGTCCGCCTGCGTTATCGGATCAAATTTATGGTCGTGGCACTGGGCACAATGCACCGTCAATCCCAAGAACGCCGTGCCGACCGAGGTGACCCGGTCGATCACATTCTTGGAAAAACTTTCCTCGGGCAGTGCGGTGCCGACATCGATGATCAGGTGCAACCGATGGAACCCGGAGGCGATCAATTGGTCTTGCGTCGGATCCGGGTACAAATCGCCGGCCAACTGGTAACGCAAAAAGTCGTCGTAGCTCAAATTGTCGTTGAAGGCTCGGATCACCCAATCACGATACGCGACATGATTTCGATAGAAATCCTTGTGCATTCCGTTGGAGTCCGCAAACCGGACCAAATCGAGCCAATACCGACCGACGTGTTCGCCGTACTGAGGGCGAGCCAGCAAGCGATCGATCAATTGTTCCCATGCTGCGTCAGAGGATTGGCGATAATGGCGTAAAAAGCGGGCGATTTCGGCCCGCGTCGGCGGAAGCCCCGTCAAGTCGAACGTGACGCGGCGAATCAACGTCCGCGGATCGGCTTCTGGTGCCGGCGAGCGGTCCATCGATTCGAGTTTTCGCAGCACGTAGGTGTCGATCGGTTGCCGACCCCACGCTCGGTCTTGAACCGTCGGCAGGTCGGGCAGGACGGCCGGTTCGAACGCCCAGAAACCCTCGTACTCGGCTCCGGATTCGATCCATTGCTTGATCAACTCGAGCTCGTTTTCAGCGAACGGTTTCAGGTGAGACTCCGGTGGCGGCATGACCTCAAATTCGTCCTCGGACGTGATTCGACGCCACATCTCGCTGTCCTCGATGGACCCTGGAACGATCGCAAAATCGATCGCCCCCTCGTCGCCATCGGGTTGGTCGAGCCGCAATCCGGCCTCCCTGGATTCGGCGTCAGGACCGTGGCACGCGAAACAACGGCTCGAAAGCAATGGTCGCACGTCGCGGTCGAACGACACACCCTGCGAAACGCCTCGGTCGGATCCTAAGACCAACACCATCGAGCAAGCGACGATCGATTTGGTGGTAAACATTTGCATCGGCTAAAATTTCCCGAACGGACCGGTTTCGACTACCCCCGGAAAGCACAGTTGGCAGGATTCATCGGGGGCCTTTCTGAAATGAAACTTGCGACATCATCTTTCAGTTTAACTCGTCGATGCGTCGTCCAGGCACCAGAGGTCTTTCGATCCTGCCGCCGCGATCCGTTCGGGTGGGCCGAGGAACTTGCCGCCAGCGCGATGCGAGTCGCCAAGGCGGAGAATTGCCGACGTCTGATTTGAGCCGAAAGTACTCGATCAGCCTATTTTTGTGGCGTACAGTTGCAAACCGCTTGATGACGCCACCATGCGGGTTGGGGCAAGAAATCTCTCTACATAACTGTTTCTAAGGGCAAATCGCGGTGAAATTCTTCACAGCTCTGTGGTGGAAAAGCAGGTCGGTCCGATCGATCGCGTTGATCGTCACGCTTGTTGCTTCTTTAGCGGGGTGTGCTGATCCCCCATCTCCACCGCTAGCCTTGGCCTTCACCGAAACCCTTGACCCTCTGGACCGTTTGGCGGAATTGGCAAAACCGATACGACCACTCCGAATGCCCGAAGGGCTCGACGAAGCAAAGGTGCAATTCGGCAAACGGCTCTTTCGTCATCGCTCCTTATCGCACGACAACAGCCTCTCGTGTGCCAGTTGTCACGACGTGCAAAAGGGAGGCGATGACGGACGCCCACTGTCCCCCGGCGTCGATGGCCAAGTCGGTGCGATGAATTCTTCAACGGTTTTGAACAGCGTCTATCACTTTCGCTATTTTTGGGATGGTCGTGCGGCCACACTAAAAGAGCAGGTCGCCGGACCGGTTCACCATCCCAAGGAGATGGCATCGGATTGGCAAGAAGTGGTTTGCAAACTGAACGAGGATGCCGAAGTCGTGCGACTTTTTGGCGAAATTTTCAAACGCCGGATCGATCCAGAGGGAATTTCCGAGGCGATTGCCGAGTACGAAAAAGCCTTAGTCACGGTCGACAGTCCGTTCGACCGTTACCTCCGCGGGGAAGCGGACGCGTTGAGCAAGAGCGCCCTGCGCGGATACTTGCTTTTCGAAGAGATGGGATGCATCTCCTGTCATCAGGGAGACAACTTGGGGGCGAACGCTTATCAACAATTCGGAGTGCTGGGCGACTACTTTGCGGATCGCGGAAACATTACCGAGGCGGACTGGGGACGGTACAACGTGACGGGGCGTGAGCGAGATAAGTTCTATTTCAAGATTCCGTCTTTGCGTAACATCGCTCTGACAGCACCCTATTTCCATGACGGACAAGCTGAAGACCTGACAGCGGCGATCCGGGTGATGGCCGAATATCAACTCGGCCTGCAGCTCAGTCAAGAACAGACAACAGATCTCATCGAATTCCTGCATTCGTTGACCGGATCCGTTCGCGAGGATCTTCGATGAAGATTTGCCGTCACAACGACCGTCACAGTCGAGCGACCGGGTTGATTTTTGCGATGCTTGCCGGCTCGACGATCGTCACGTTCTTGTTGGCTCGCGATTCGGCTCGGCGGGTGGAATCCGGTTCTGTCGCCGCACTCGGCCGCGTCAAAGAACTGAACGCGAAAATTGATACCGAAGTGTTTTCGTTGCACCACGGTGTGACCAACGATTTCGACCGCTTGAATCGCGTCCTGCTCGAATATCAGGAGGCCTTGCAATGGTGGCGTGAAGATCTTCCGGTTCGGAAATACTTGGAAATCGAATCGCCGATTTCGCTGGAGGAAATGGCCGAGCAGAAAGAAATAGAAGTCGAGGACTTCAAATCCGCCCACTGTGTCATGCGGAACTCCGTCACGATGTTCCTGCGACTGTCGGCCATCTTAAGACGGAGCATCAAAACGGATTCGCTGGACTTGCTCAATGACATTGCCAACATGGAGTCGCATGGTCTCAGCTTCATCTCTCGGCCGACGGACACGGCCGCGATCGCCTTTGCCGAATCGCTCGAATGCGCCTTGGAATCGGCATCTACGATCGAGGGTTCGGAGCAAGCCGTTGAGCTGTTAAGACGTCACGGTGAGGTCATTCTGTCTCGCGCCGGCATGCTCGACCGGGGGATCGAAACGATATGGCAATTGTCCCCCGAACAAGCCTTGGCCACGGAGTACGCTCAGATTCAACGATGGGCGGAGCGTCAGCAGCGACGCTCCGGTCGCTTCCAGTTCGGGCTATTCTTGTCGTCGTTCCTGTTGCTCGCCTTCGCGACTTTCAAGTCACTTCAAGTGCAACGACTGATGAGATCCATGACGCGTGTCAATGGGTTGCTGGAACGTCGCGTGGCGCAACGGTCCGCGCTGCTTCAACGTCGAGAAGCTTCGTTGCGGCAAAAGCACAAACTCGAAGCCATCGGCTGTCTCGCCGGAGGAGTCGCGCATGAGTTCAACAACATGTTGCAGGTTATACGTGGCAACACGCGGTTCGCGATGGAAGACTTGGAACTGGATTCGCAACCGTATCGTGACCTGGAAGGCGTCCTTGACGCGACCGAGCGTGCCGTTGGGGTCACCGGACAATTGCTCAGTTTCAGCCGGCGGCAACCTGCGAAGAAGGTGATCTGCGATGTCAACCGAATCCTCGATGCGGTTTCCGGCATGTTTCGTCCGTTGTGCGACGGGAAAATCGACTGGGTTGTGTCACCTGCAATTTCGGAGATGCAGTTGTTAGCCGACGAGGACGGCATTACGCAAGCGATCCTGAATCTGTGCATCAACGCAAGGGATTCGATGCCTCAAGGAGGGCGTTTGCACCTTGCGGCGCAGCGACGTGTAATCAGCGCCGATTTGCTCGACAGCCTCGATCGACGCCTTGACGGCCTGACAGCCGGTGAATACGGCTTGATCACCGTGAGCGATACAGGCGACGGCATGAGTACCGAGGTGCAGGAGCATATTTTTGAGCCGTTCTTCACCACCAAACCGGTCGGCGAAGGGACAGGCATGGGGTTGTCGCTGGTTTACAGCGCTGCCCATGAGCATCACGGGACCGTGATGGTTGAGAGTCAGTTGGATCAGGGGAGTTGCTTTTATCTGTATCTGCCATTGTATTCGGAGGACCCGAATCCGCGACAGGCAGATGTCGTCTCAACCAAGATCACGAATGATCAGGAATCTGAGGGAATTTACCAATGTCTGAAATGCTGAATGTGCCTGCGGGATACGTTTTAGTCGTCGACGACGAGCCGATCGTTCGCGACTTCCTCGTACGTTCCGTTTCTCGTGCCGGTTACACCTGCATCGCGGCCGAGAACGGTGAGATCGCGCGGAAGAAATTGGCCGAGCATCCTATTCAGGTGATGACGCTTGACGTCAACATGCCGGGACAGTCGGGTTTAGATTTCTTACACACCGTGCACCAGGACTTTCCCGACGTATCCGTGTTGATGCTGACGGCCAACGGAGAAATGGATACAGCCATCGACACGCTCACGCACGGTGCCTGTGCTTTCTTGACCAAGCCCATTGACAGCGAGCAGTTGGTCGAACAGGTGCATTTGGGGATGAAACGCTGCGAACAGATTCTCGATCAACGCAATCGGACAAGCCGACTGGAGGCACAAATCCGAAACCAGACCGCGGCGATTGATGATGCCAACGAAGAGACGGTTCGATTATTGGTCGGCGCCTCCCTTTGGCGCGACGAAGAAACCGGGGAACACATCCAGCGGGTAGGCATTTCGAGCTCCATCGTTGCCCGCGCCATCGGTTGGTGTGAAGAGGATGTTCGTGCGATCCGATTGGCGGCGCCGA
>CAYVRC010000088.1:0-23892 GCA_964453205.1 uncultured Pirellulaceae bacterium
CGCAGCATGCGGGTCCGCACTACGCGGTTCGACGAAGCGGAGCAAGCTCTGCCCAGAAAGTCTTTAAACCGATCAAGCCTTGTTCGGCGAGCCAAGCATCCGTGTCGGACCCATCGCGTGACGTCTGAGGGCTAAAAGAAACGACCGAGCAATCGCTTGATCGTTTCCTGATGCAGCATCGGCCCGATGATCAAGCGGATGCTGCGGTCGATTTCAAAGTGTCAATCATCTGACTGGCCTGACGGATGGTCAGCTCAGCCGGCGTGGTGACGCCGAACTGAGCTTCCAGTTCACAGGCCAGCACGACGCCGTGTTTCGCTGCGATCGCGTGCAACGCACGGATTTGGGCTTCGGATGCGGCGTGTACCCGGTTGCCCGATGTGGGCGAAGACGATTGAGCCGCAGTCGCGGGTGCCGGCGTTGCCGCGGGCCGTTTCGATGTGGCACGTCGCCCCCAGGCTGCCGTCGTTGGGCCGGCCGACCTTTTGTTGAAGGCCGACGGTGATCTTGTGAGACATGGTTTTGTTCCTGTTCGTGGAAGGTGAATAAAGCGAAAGCCGCACCGCCGACGTGACGGTGCGGCCGAAACGTCGACCATGGTCAACGTTTCGGCCGCCAAGGCTTCGCTGCGAGTCGCGAACCCCTCCCTATTAATGATGTAGTCGAGTCGTTCGGCGAAGACGAGTGACCCAGAGTCATACCACCTGCTCCTCTCGCAGCCCGGAGTCGCAACCGTCTCCCCTTGCCGGTGCGTCGCGCCCGCCGGACTCGGTCGGCTCCCTAGCGAACCGATGAGCAAGCTTAACGTCAGAGAGCTATCGGTGCCCCGGGCCTGTCCGGTCCCGAATCTCTCAGCCGCGAAAGGCAGTGAAAGCTGGGTGGGAGTGAAACGAGCAGTCGATCGATCACGTCGTCGGCGTGATAGCCCGTGGCATCCGCATCGGGCAGGAATTTCACGATCTGGTAAACATCGTTGCCGCTGGTGACCAATGGCAACTCTCGCGCCCCGCCGGATCGCCGCTGTCCCAGTCCGATCGTCGCCATCAATCCATTGCAAACACATTTCCGCCCGATCGTTTCACCTTCATTGCCGCCTTTGCGAACGAACGCGGCAACGCTTTCAGCAGAACATCTCCACCCGATCGAACCGTCCGGACGACGATAGGCTTGCCTCAAGAATCCAAGATCGCAACGCCGTTGGCGCTGGGTAACCTCCATGGACTCCGAAGCCGATCCGGGAAGATTCAAGACTTTGAAGGGAAACCCGGTGGGTGAGGCAAGTGGATCGGTGATGACATCGAGTTTCCCCAGTTTGGCTCGACGAATCACTTCGTCTTTCAGGTCTTGGTCGATCCCCGATTCTTGGCAGAACGCGAACGCCGTTCCCACTTGCACGCCCGCGGCGCCGGATCGCAAGGCATGCTGCAACTGTTCAGGGGAACCGTATTGTCCGGCCAACCAGAACGGACGGCCAATCGCTCGGAACGCTTTCAGGTCGACTTCATCGCGATCGGTATAGATAGGTTCTCCTCGCGAATTGAGCCTCGTTTTGCCTCTCGGTGGCGCGTTGTGTCCGCCCGCGGTGGGACCTTCGATGACGAATCCGTCGACATGGCCGCTGGCTTTTTTCGCCAGCATGGTGGCGAGTGTTGCCGACGCGACAATTGCCAAAAACTTCGGCCGCTTCAACCAAGGCACTTCACCGGAGGAAAACTCCGCTGGCGAAAACGACACGTCATCAACGTCGTCAGCGGTGGCATCGATCACGTGCAGCGGCATTCGAACCTCCAGCCCGTCGCTGAGGCGATCCAAGATGCCGGGAATCGCTTTGGGGATTCCCGCACCCATCAACACATAGTCCACTCCGGCCAGCATGGCGCCGTAGATCGACGGCAACGTCGGCGATTGAATCTTTTCGAGAAAATTGATTCCGACCAGTCCTTCGTGACCGTCTTTCGCCAAGAACACCTCGACGAAGTTTGCCAGCACCACGAGTTCCGTTTGCTCGATCGTCGGTTGCTGGCTCATCGCCATCGTGGCGGCGTACGAATCATCGTCGCCAAGCCCGCCTGGAACGAAGTATCGCTCCAAAATCCGGTCGGCCATCTCTGGAAACGGAAACTCAGCGATCGCGCGCCTCAAGCTTCCGTCCGTATCACCACGTTGCAACCGCCGAACCAGGACAGTGTCCAATGCCGTGCCCGAAACCACGCCCAAATGTCCTCGCCGCGAAACCGCCCGCGCCAATCGCCAATCGGAAACCGCAACGCCCATGCCGCCTTGTATCAAGACCGGAACCGTCGCCGTTTGCTCTGCCTGAAAATGATCCATCGCCGCCCATCCGTTGAAAGAAAGCTGTTCGGGATCCAAAAGTTGGATCTTGATGTCCGAAACATCTTTGCGTGGGCACGTTTCCTGTCAAGAATAAGAAGCCAGGCCGTTACACGACTATTACGATCGACCCCCAAAAGGTCGTGATTGTCGCACCCCGGATCCGAACGATGTGCCCACCGATCGGTCGTTCTTCCCCGCAGCGACTAGTGACGTGTGAACGAATCGAACCGGCTTGATGGAATGAGTTTACCAGAATTGACATTTGCGTTTTCATGCCGCGAGAACCCGTCCGGTGTCAGTCCATGCAGAAGGCTTTGCCATCGTCTCGTTGAAGCATCGGCGTCCATGCTTAGCAACGCGTCGATGTTCTCAAGGTAGTCTTCTTCGGTTCGCATCGGACGCAACAACATTGGCGAAGGCCTCGACGTGATACATCGCTCACGGCTTGCTCACGAGTTCCAGCATCCTCGGGCGACGTTTGTTGCCCCTTGGTTCGTAACGATCGGGACGATGCCGGACGACGTCGTCGCCACACGCGGTTTGGCCAAGGCGGACAGTAGGACTAAAGAGGCCAACCGTTGACTCGTCCGCCTTCGCTCGCCGTGCAAATCGGGAGGACGAGTGCACTGGAAAATTCAGGGAAGGACGTTTTCGGCTGCGGGTCCTGCTGGACGAAGCCGGCCTGCCGGCCTGTGCCGCGCTCGTGGACTTGAACCCGATCCGATCTGTGAATTCTCACCCGGCTTGTGAATTGTGGCGTGCCGCAGTAGCCCCCCTGCCGTGTTTCCTCACTCAGCTCCGTCTTCCACATCCTCTCCCTCTGAATCCCTCTCTTCCTCGACCTTCTCTTCCTCGACCTTCTTTTCCTCTGCCACGATCGGCGGAAAATCGTCGCCGGCGGACAGGCCGCGGTCGATGATCCAGATGTTGCGAAATCGAACCGGGTCTTTGTGGTTTTGAAACTTCGTCGGAAGCAACGTCGGGCCTTCCGGCTTGCCACTGCCCGTCTTATCGACAAGTTCGACGTTGTCTTGAATCTTCACACCGTTCAGCCAGGACGTGATCCTGGCGTTACGACGTTTGCTGCCGTCCGCGTTCCAGCGGGCCGCGGTGAATCGGATGTCGTAGGTCTGCCAAACCAGCGGCGGCAAACACATGTTGACGTCGGGTTTCTTGAAGCGATAGATCGCACCGCAACCGTTGAACACCGACGGCTGTGCGAACGAGTCCAAGACTTGACATTCGTATCGGCTGTGCAGATAGATGCCACTGTTGGCGCGAGCTTGAGAATCGCTGCCGGGCATGTAAGGCAACTTGAATTCGACGTGCAAGTCGAAGTCTTGGAAAAGCGGACTGAGATCCGCACCGGCCTTGAGCAAGCCTTCGTCCGACATTTCGCCGGGTTCAAAGTTCTCGGTGCCGGAGCCATCGAAAAGCACGACCGCGTCGTTGGGCGGTGCAGCGCCCAAGGTCGAACTGGTGCGACGGACCCGCTGCAATGTTCCCAGCAGTTCGCCTTCGCGACTGACCACGCGGCACTGGTCCTTCTGGACGAACAAGGCTTTGTCGGTGCCCGAAAGGATCAGCACGTCGCCCGCCCGCAAACCTTCGACGCGAGACGCCTTGGCTCGATGCCCCGGTTCACCCGGCAAACCGCCGGTGAACATCAACCCGTCGAAATCGCCTTCGCCGACCGGCCGAACTTGCAGAGCGACGGTCGTGCTCGCCTCGCCTTCGCCGCTCAGCTCGCCGGCGAATTCGCCCAGCAGGTCGTAGTCGGCCGAATCCGCCGGCGGCGTCAACAAAGCCTCGGGGGCGTTCTGCCCCGCAACGGGATTCGCTTGCGATCCGAGGACGACCGACAAACCAAGGACGATCAAATGGAGACGAAGGGCGGGCATGGGCGTGAGCACGGGAGCGGGGGGATGATCGGGTCAGATTGTCGCCCCAGCTTAATTCGCCGGACGCTCGCTGGGCAGCGACGACGGCGTTTTTTCGGCCGAAGCCTACTCGACACCGAATCGGTGCAAGGTGGTCTCGCGAAGCGTTTGGCCCGGCCGCAGCAACGTGCCGGGAAAGGATTCGACGTTCGGGGCATTGGGATAATGCTGCGTTTCCAAGCAAAACGCCTCGTGCCCGCCGACGCCCGCCGAGGTCTCATTTCCCGGCAAATGGTTGGCCGTGTAAAGCTGCATCCCCGGCTGGGTCGTTTCGATTTCCAGCACGCGACCGCTGTCGGGATCGACGACGCGAGCGGCGAATCGAAGTTTCCCGGGTTCACCGGGGACGACGAAACAGTGGTCATAGCCTTTGGTCGCCGGCAACTTTTCGAGGCGATCGCCCAGCGTCGTTGCGTTGCGGAAATCAAGCGGCGTGCCCGCCACCTCGTTCAGCTTCCCGGTGGGAATCAAGTCGTCATCGACGTCCAGCGAACGAGTCGAGGGGATCAAGGCGACATGATCCAGGGCCGTTCCGCTGTTCATCCCGCCCAGGTTCCAATAGCTGTGATTGGTCAGATTGACGTGAGTCGGCTTGTCCGTGGTCGCCGTGAAATCGATCGTCAGTTCGTCGGCGTCGTTCCACCGGTAGTCGCAGGACACGGTGGCGGCGCCGGGAAAACCTTGATCGCCGTCGGGACTGGTCAAGGTGAACTTCACTCCCACGGCATCGTCGGATTGATAAGGTTCGGCCGACCAAAACTTGTGCGAAAAGTTATCACGACCGCCGTGCAACTGGTGATCGCCATGATTCTTGTCCAAGTCATACGAAACGCCGTCGATGGTGAACGTGGCGTTGCCGATGCGATTGCAAAATCGCCCGATCGTGCTGCCGAAATACGGGTGACGCCCCAAGTACGGTTGCAGTGAATCGAACGAGCAATTCACGTTGGCGAGCTTGCCGTCGCGATCGGGCACGTTGACGTCCAACAGGCTGGCCCCCCAGTTCATGACGCTGACGGTGTGACCGTGGGCATTGGTCAAAGTGAACTTCGTGACGTCTTGACCGTCGGCGGTGGTTCCGAAGGGGGTTTGGTCGATCTTCATGGACTCGGTATCGGCAAGGGCGGGAAAGCAGAATAGGCTGGACAGGACAGCCCAGACGGGAAGAATCTTTTTTCGCATGATGACAACTGTTCGGAGGTTCGTGTAGCGGACCGGGTCGATAGTCTAACGCTTCCATGAACACTCAAACGCAATACCGGCCCCTGGAAATCGGCAACGTTCGTATCGGCTTTCCGGTCGTGCAGGCCGCGTTGTCCGGCTACAGCGATTTGCCGATGCGGGTGATGGCGCGTCGGTACGGTGCCAGCTACACGATCTGCGAAGTCATGCTGGATCAGTTTTTGGTGTCGCTGACCAAACGCCAAAAAACGAAGCACTTTCTGGACATTCATCCCGACGAACCGCCGGTGGGCGGTCAGTTGATGGGGGCCGAGCCGGAGCAGTTTTCCGCCGGCGCGGCGAAGTTGGCCGCGGCAGGCTTTGACATCATCGACGTCAACTTCGGTTGTCCGGTCAAGAAGGTCTTGGGGCGCTGCCGCGGCGGCTTTCATCTTTCGCAGCCCGACGTCGCGATCGAGATCCTGCGGCGAACCCGTGACATCGTCCCCGATGCCGTTCCGGTCACCGTCAAGATGCGTCGCGGTATCGACGATTCGGCAGAATCGCGTGATCAGTTCTTTCAGATCCTCGACGGCGCGATCGATGCCGGTCTGGACGCGGCGACGGTCCACGGACGCACGGTCCAGCAGCGGTACATCGGTCCCAGCCGCTGGGCCTTTCTGTCCGAGGTCAAGACGCACGTCGGCGATCGTCTGAAAGTCCTGGGCAGCGGCGATCTGTTCAGCGCCGAGGATGCCTTGCGAATGATCGACCAGACCGGCGTCGATGGTGTCACGATCGCCCGTGGCGCGATCGGGAACCCTTGGATCTTTCGGCAAGCCGAAGCCCTGTCGCGGGGGCAGCCCCTGCCCGCTCCGCCGACGCTGCACGAACAGGCCGACGTGATGCGTCAGCATTTCGACTTGTGCGAACAAACGTACACAACCGAGCGAGCCCCGTTGTTGATGCGAAAGTTCTGCATCAAGTATTCCCAGAGCCATCCCCAACACGAGACGGTCCGGATGAGCTTCACGCGAATGCGGACACGCGACGAATTCGATGCCGCACTTTTGCTTCATTACCAAGGCGACGGCCGGGACGCTCTATCCCCAGAGCCTTACACGGGTCACAAGAGGAATGCGGCTGAGTCGTCGGGCGGGAAACCTGTCAAAAGCATTAGACGCCCCGCCGTTTATGACGTAGGAATTCCAATGGGACGGTGTTCGAATCGTCTTTCGGCGTCCCGAACGTGCGTGATCCGTGGGCAGATGGACAATGACTGAACCTTGCTTCGTAGATTCCCTTGCATCGGCCGTGCCGGATCCGGGGGACGTGCCGGAACCGATCGCCAGTCGTGCGAACGAAGACTTGTCCGATCGGCTGATGAACCAGTTGGAAACGCTTCAACGTTTGGCCGGTGAAATTTGCAGGGTCCTTCCCGCCCCGAATCACGCCCAACCGCCGGCGGAAGCCGACGATGAAATCTGCATCCGCAAGGAAAAGCTTTCCGAACTGCTGCACCAACTCGAGTGTAAGCAGACCGAGTGCGAGCGGCTGCAAGGATTGAACGAATCCCTGGCGGCGGAGATCGCGGAAAAGAAGCTTCGCCACGAGACCCAGGGGGATTCGATCACTCCGTCCCTGGAGGAGATGACCTGGGAACAACGCAAAACGCTGATCCTACAACAACTCGAGCGAGACGAAGCGTACGCCCCCCACAACCAATCTCGCATGATTGACATCGTGGCGGAAACCGAACGGATCGTTCAGGACCGCGATCGAGAGATCGAGGAACTCCGCGAGTTGCTCCGCCAGCAGCCTACAACGACGGCGGACCAGCAGGTGGTCGGCGCCGCATCGATCGCCCAGATTCTCGATTCCGATCAACTGATTCGGGAGGAGCGGAGGCAGATGCAATTGCTGAGGCACGAGTGGCAAGAAAAGCTGCGGCAATGCGAAATTGAAATCTCCTTACGACGCGCCAAACTGGCCCGCGACGAAAGGCGGCTCGCCAACCGTCTTACCGTATCAGGCTCGCCGACGCCGATCTAACCCCGCGATTTTTCGACCACGGCGCGGTCACGGCCTAAATTCTTTGCTTCGTACAACAATTTGTCGGCACGCTGGTACCAACTGATCGGGTCGTCGGAGGGGCGAAGTTTCGAGGCGCCGAACGAAAACGTGATCGCCCCGACGAGTTCTTTGGACTCGCGGAGTCGCAGTTTCTGTCTCGCGAAATGTTCTTTTATCTCGGTTGTCAACTGAACGACTTCTTCGCGCTCGCTGGCCCGCAGGAACATCGCGAATTCGTCCCCCCCCAAACGTGACAGCGATGCTTCGGGGCGTAACTGGGCGATCTGTCCGGCGACGAAACGGATCAGTTGATCTCCCGCATCGTGCCCGAACGTGTCATTGATCGCTTTGAATCGATCCACGTCCAGCAATACGAGAAAGGGTACCAATCCGTCCTCTTGGCTGGTCGCAATCATCTGTTTGATCACGGAATCGAAGAAACGTCGATTGCCGATTCCGGTCAGGTGGTCGGTCAACATCCCCCGATGGGACGCTTCCAGGTCGCTCTGCAAAATCGTGACCTGTCGCTCGGCGTCTTCGAGCTGGCTGTTCATGTCCTCGAGTCGCCGCTGCATTTTCGACGTGCCGTCGATCAGGTTGGCGACGCAGGCGATCAGTTCGTCTTGTGACTTGGCATCGGTGGTCAGAAATCGGTTGGCCGCTTCGATCGAGTCGCCGAAATGGTTGCCAGCATCCTTTTGATTGACGACCAATCTGTGCAGTTTTCCCAACTCGGCAGCCAGGGACTGTCCGACGTTCATGCTGGTCGGATCGATCATCGTGCAAAACTGACGGTGCAACGAGGACAACAGTTCGACGCTGACGGATTTGGCGTCGTTGACCGCGTGAGCCAACTGATCCCGCATTTCCTCGTTCCCGCCCTCGGCGTACCGGTACCAGACCTCGTACACCTCCGGCGTCGGTGGTGTTCCGAATTCGCCGACCAAACGCAACGCTTCTTTGGCGATCGAAAACGCGTCTACCGTGACTGGTGGTTTTGACATAGCAATGGTGGCGAATGAATGACAAGCCCCGGACATAACTTTAGGTGATGCGGTAGGGTAACGGCAAGGCGACGGAAACACCTAGAGGTGCACCAGCGAACATCGACGGAGAATACCGCTATTGGGCCACGTCTTCCCCGCTCTTGTACTGATCCAGACGTCGATAGAGCGTCCGCGCCCCGATGCCCAAAATCTTTGCGGCTTCCTCGCGATTGTTCCCGGTCAGCGTCAGCGTTTCCTCGATCGCCCATCTTTCGATCGCGGACAGCGGCTGTCCGATCAGCTCCGAGGGGCCCGAGCCCGGATTCGGCCCGAGCGAGGTGTCGGACGATTCGTCCATCAATTCGGGCGGCAGATCATCCAAGTCCAAAGAACCGTCGGTGTCCAAGACCACCATGGTTTCGACGAAGTTACGAAGCTGACGAACATTTCCCGGCCAGTCATAGGCGAAAAACCGTTTCGTCACCGCGGGCGTGAAATGTGCCACGGCCTTGTCGTGACGACGCAGAAAGAATTTGCGAAAATGATCCATCAGGGGGATGACGTCGTCGCGGCGGTCTCGCAGAGGGGGCAATTCGACGGTCACGACTTTTAAACGGAAATACAAATCGTTTCGGAAAGTCCCGTCTTCGACCATCTGTTCCAACGGCCGGTTCGTCGCGGAGACCAATCGCACGTTGACCTTGATCGGCTTGTTGTCGCCGACGCGGTTGATTTGACTTTCCTCCAACACCCGCAGCAATTTGATCTGGGTACTCATCGGCATGTCGCCGACTTCATCCAAGAACAGCGTGCCGCCGTTGGCATACTGGAACGCCCCCTCGCGATCCGAAACCGCGTCGGTGAAAGATCCTTTGACGTGGCCGAACAATTCGCTTTCGACCAACTGCTCGCTGACCGCACGCGTGTTGATGGCGACGATGCGTTTGTTCTTGCGTGGGCTGTTTTGATGAATCGCTTGGGCGAACAGTTCTTTGCCGGTCCCGCTTTCGCCGGTGATCAGCACGGTCGCGTCGGTCGCCGCGATGCGTCGCAACCGATCGATCACCGTTTGCATCTTTTTGCTGGTGTAGATGATGCCTTCGAAACCGTATCGTTCGTCCAGGCGTTGTAACAGTTCGGTGTTTTGCCGGCGGAGCGAGACCTTGTCGGTGGCTTTCTCGACGATCGCGCGAAGCTTGTTCGGCGTGATGGGTTTTTCCAGAAAGTTGAACGCGCCGATCTGCATCGCTTCGACGGCGATCGGTACGGTCGCGTGACCAGTGACCATGATGACTTCGGATTCGGGAAGCTTTTCACGGGCGAGAGCCAGAATCTTCATTCCGTCGACTTCGTTCATCACCATGTCGGTCACGATGATGTCGAAGATCTCCTGCTCGATCAGTTTGGCCGCCTCCGGGCCGCTGGTAGCGACCTCGCAAACGTAGCCGACCTTTTCCAAGCTTTCAGTCATCGCCCGAGCGTGCGCGGCCTCGTTGTCGACGACCAGCAGTTTCAGATCGCCGGGCGACAAACGAACGTCGTCGGTACGGACGTCTGCGGTTTCGATGGATTCGCTCATGGGGAAAAGACGCATTCAAGAAAACAAAAAAAACGCCGCTGCCGATTCACAGGGGTCAAGTCCAGCGACGCAACCAAAGTTCTAAGATCAGAAGGTTCCACAGTCGATAGCCGTGATTCTGCTGATTCTTTTCGTGGGATCGGACCAGATCGGCGACCGCGTCGGCACGAAAGAATCGGTTGATGCGAGCATCGTCGGCCAGAACCGTGTCGTGGACCAGCGGTTTCAGTTCGCCGCGGAACCAGACGCCGATGGGGATGCCGAATCCCATCTTCTGGCGCGTGAAAATGTTCGCCGGGATCATCGACCCGAAGGTGTCTTGCAAGATTCGTTTGCCGCGACGGCCGCGAAGCTTCAGCGTCACGGGCAGAGACGATGCGAATTCGACGATGCGGTGATCCAGCATCGGTTGCCGGACTTCCAGGCCGTGCGCCATCGACGCGATGTCCACTTTGGTCATCAAGTCGCATGGCAAGTACGTCATCAGGTCGCTCAACGAAGCCCGCGTGACGACGTCGCGTCCGGCCGTTCGCGCCCAGGCGTCCTGCAGAAAATCGAACGGATCATCGCCGGGCAGGCTGGCCAAAAAATCATCGTTGTACAGCGAAGCCCGCATGGCCTCGGGGAAAATTTGCAACCAGTTCATGTACCGACGCGGCGTCGATTGGCCGAGCGCTTCGGCAAATCGCTTTCCGCGACGGAGCAGGCTGCGACGACGATCCGAATCCGGCAAACGTTGCAGCAATCCGAAACCCGGGACGCGGTGCAGCGGAAAGAAACGCTGCATACGTTCGCTCAGCCGCAGCGCGCGGTAACGCTCGTAGCCGCCGAAAAGCTCGTCGCCCCCGTCCCCCGAAAGTGCGACCGTCACGTGTCGCTTGGTCAGTTCCGACAGGTACCAGGTCGGCACGGCGGACGAGTCACCGAACGGTTCGTCGTAGTGCCAGACCAATTTTTCGATCACGTCGACGCCACTGGGACGGACGACGAACTTTTGATGGTCGGTGCCGAGATGCCGGGCGACTTGGTCGGCGTATTCGGTTTCGTCGAACTCCGCGACGGAAAAACCGATGCTGAAGGTGTGGATCGGGGTATCGCTTTGCCGCTGTGCGATCGCGGTGATCAACGACGAATCGATTCCGCCGGACAGAAACGATCCGAAGGGAACGTCGCTTTGCATCCGCAGTCGAACCGAATCGGTCAAAAGTTCTTTCAAGTGAACGGCGGCGTCCTCGGCCGTGATTCGGATTTCTCGCCGCGGTTCGTAATCCCAATACGGCTGCACCGATAATTCGCCGTCTTGAAAGACCGCGAAATGTCCCGGCGGCAACTTGTGAACCCCTTTCCAAATCGTTCCCGGATGGGGGACGTACTGATAGGTCAAGAATTCGTCGATCGCGGCGGGATCGATTTCGTCGCAGATGCCTTGGACCTGGGCCAAGCATTTCAGCTCGCTGCCGAACACGATCCGCCCGTCTTTGACCGCGTAATACAACGGTTTTTGTCCGATGCGATCACGGGCCAGCACCAGTCGGTGCCGCCGGGCGTCCCAAATCGCGATCGCGAACATCCCGTTGAGCTGTGCGAAGCAGTCCGAGCCGATGTCCTCATACAGGTGCAGGATCGATTCGCCGTCACCGTGGGTGGCAAAGCGATGTCCGCGGCCTTCCAAGCGTTTGCGGAGCGCCAGGTAGTTGTAGATTTCGCCGTTGAAGACCATTCGGATCGTGCCGTCTTCGCAAGCCATCGGCTGTGCGGCACCCGCCAGGTCGATGATGGAAAGTCGGCGAAACCCCAACGCGACGCCCAAAGAACGCCCCCTTGCATCGGAGTGGGCGTCGTCACGCCACGTCTGCGAATCGTCGGGGCCGCGATGTGCGATTTGTTCGGTCATCCGTGACAGCAGGGCCGGATCGATTCGCTGCGGTTCGCTGTTCCAGAGGGCTCCGGTGATCCCGCACATTCAGTGAATGCCTCGGATCGCGGCGATCAATTCCCGCATCGATTGAAAACGATCGGCCGGACGTTTCTGGATCGCTCGCATGACGACGTCATCGGCCGCCGGGGGGATGCCTCGTTCGGGAGCTTGCTGACTGGGCGGCACGACGTCTTTGTTCTTGATGTTGTCAAAGGTTTCGTCGATGTGGCGGCCGCGGAAAGGCTCGCGGAGTGCCAACATCTCGTACAGCACCACGCCGACGCTGAAGATGTCAGTCCGCTCGTCGATCCCACGGGTGCCCCGGACTTGCTCGGGCGACATGTACAGCGGAGTGCCCGGACGCTGGCCGCCGCCGGTCAGGGTCTGCAGTTGCTGTTGTTGTTTCGTGTCGTGCAAGGGCTGGGGCAGCGTGCTCTGACGGATCGGCTCGTTGTCATCGGCATGCCCCCAGACTTTGGCCGTTCCCCAGTCCAGCAGAATGACTTCACCGAAATTACCGCACCAGATGTTTTCGGGTTTGACGTCGCGGTGAATCACGCCGCGGGCGTGCGCGTAGGCCAGGGCTTGGCAGCAATCCGCGACGATTTCCAACCGCCGCTGGACCGGATAGGCGTCCATGGTGGGCTGATCCTGGCGAGCGATCCGTTTGAGGATTTCGAAAAAGTTCTCCCCCGAAATCCGCTTCATGACGAAGAAAATGCCGAACATCAGGTCGTTGCCGATCTCGTAGACCGGGACCGTGTTGGGATGCTGCAACTGAGCGGTGACGCGGGCTTCACGGAGGAATCGTCGACGTTCGCGACCGTCGTTGCGGGTTTCGGGAAGCAGCGTTTTGATCGCCACGGTGCGGCCGATGATCCGGTCGAAACCGGCTTGCAACACCGCGCTGCCGCCTCGCGCCATTTCCTTCAGACCGGTGTAACGGGCCATCCCCGAAGGCAGATCGGTCGGCAGGTCGGGGTCGGTCCCCGAAAGGATGATGGAAGGTTCAATTGCCATGAAGATCAGTGTAACAGCGGCACGTCAAACGCGGGATGACGCCCCGCAAACCGGCGAATCGAGTCAGACGTCGGTGACGCGGCGACGCAGGAGGTCGGCTTGACGGTCGGCGGCCGTTTGTGAGGCCGCGGTCACGGGTCGCGATTTCGGCGGAGCGACCGGGTCGGCGTGGCCGGCGTCGACGCGGGTCGGCGGGTCACGCCGCGGCGCCGCGGTCGCACGATCGCCGGCGGCCGCGTCCAAGTCGCCCAGGTATTCTTCACGGACTTTCGGGTGGCGTTTGACCTCGTCCGGCGAGCCGTCGATCAAGACTTGTCCCTGATAAATGACGTAACAGCGGTCCACGACGCTGAGGATTTCCCGGGCCGCGTGATCGGTGATCAAGACGCTGATGCCGCTGTCACGCAACTGGTGAATCACCCCTTGGATGGACTGCACGGTGACCGGGTCGATACCGGCGAAGGGTTCGTCCAGCATCACGATGGTCGGATCGGAAACCAGGCAACGCGCGATTTCCAGTCGACGTCGCTCGCCGCCGGAAAGCCCCGCCGCCCTGCTTTTGCGAATGTGAGTGATGTTGAATTCACCGAGAAGTTCGTCCGTCCGCTGACGACGGCTCGCGCGATCCATGCCCAGCAATTCCAGGAGCGACGAGATGTTCTGCTCCACCGTCAGTTTCTTGAAGACGCTGGGTTCTTGCGGCAGGTAACCCATGTGGCCGTCGCGGGCGCGTCGAAACATCGGCCAATCGGTGACGTCTTGTCCGCCCAAGTAAACGCTGCCGCGGTCGGGTTCGACCATGCCGCAGATCATCCGAAAGCTGGTCGACTTGCCGGCCCCGTTGGGCCCCAGCAGGCCGACGATCTCCGCCGGACCGACCTGCAAGTTCACCCCGTCGACGACGCGGCGACGCCCGTAAGTTTTTTGCAGATCGACCGCTTGCAAAACCGGGTCGGCCGGTCCCGACGCGGCGGGCTCGGTCGTCGGTGATGAGCTTTGCAGAATCTTCATGGTTCGAAATCCTTTTCCCTGCGGGATTCATTAACGAATCAGTTTCATCCGTTTGAAGTTCGGGGTGAACGGCACCGGGGCATTCCAGGGGTGAGGCCAGAACACCATCAACGCTTTGCCGACCAGCAAATCCCGGGGCACGTAATGCGCTTCGGAATACAGGTAGGCGTCCTGATCGACACTGCGGGGTTGACCGAATTCCTTGGTCCGTGCCCAGCAGCGGGCGTCTAGACTTTCGGGACTGTTGTCGCCCATCGGAAAGTACTGGTCGGCTTGCAAGTCGAAACTGACGCTGCGGCGGGCGTCCCACAGGGACTGAGACGACCAGTCGGCCGGACGCGTGAAAAGCTGCTGCAAACGGGGGCCCCACCGGGACATGTCTTGGTTACCGTTGATCTCGACGACGCGACGCAAGTCATAGTCGTGGACGCCGCCGTTGGCGTCATCGGTCGCCACGTAATACTTGTCACGATCGATCCGCACGCGATGGACGGTCGCCGGGCCGCCGGCGACCGCGATGCCGACGGGGGAAGCGTCCAGCGGGTCACCCGGGCCGGCGTAGCGAGGATGACTCGCCGCGCCGCCGCGAAGATTTCGGCCGTCAAAGGTCGTCGGTGAATCGAACACGACCAAGTCGCCATCGACCCACAACAACAACTGATCATCGCACTGGCTGAACCGCAACGAATGCCGCCCGCCGGCGACGACGTCGGTGACCGCCGACGGGTTTCGGTCGGCCGGAGATCCGCCGGCGGCATCAAAGACGCCGGGAGTTCCCGCGTCATCGATCGCCAGTCGAGCCTGTCCGGTTGCCAAGTCGAATCGGCAGCGAAATTTGACACCGGCTTCCACCAATTCGAGGATCAACTCTTTGGCGTCGGCCGACGGCTGGACGTCCGCTTCGACGATCAGATCGCCGACCCAGTGCATGCCGTCGGCTCCCGTCCGATAGCTGCCGAATTGCAAATCGCGGAATTGCTCCAGGCCTTTGTCGCCGCTGTATCGGCTGCGAAATTCGCCGCCGTAGTAACCACTGCCGAACAATCGCTGTAACCCTTTGCCGCGAAAGGTCGCCGGTTGGACGTCGTACACTTCGCCGGCGTTGACGATCGCGAAAGAGTTGTATGCGTAGAAGTCCGTGATCGCTCGGCTGTCATACGGGTTCACGTCGGCAAGGCTTTGTCCGTCGTCCGCGGCGTCCCAATCCGCTTGCGAAGGCCAACGATGGTAATAACGCAACCACCGCGGCGTGTCGCCGGCGACGTCGGCGTCGAGCTTGGCGACCAAGCCCTCGGCGGCCCGCCGGATCTGCCAAGAATCCTCCGGCGGCGATTCACCGCCGGATCGCCAAGGCTGAAGCCGACTGGGATAGTTCGCCTCGATCAAAGCGGGGGCTTGCTGATCGCTGTCGTAGATCAGGTGCCGCATCGCCAACAAGGTTTCCGCGGGCTTGCGCACGATCACGTCGTCCCCTTCGCCGGCGACCGGTCGCGCGAACACGTCGCCGTGGCGGACCGTGATGGTTTCGCCGGGCAAACCGACCAAGCGTTTGATGTAATTCTGTTTCGGATTGCCGGGAAACTTGAACACGATCACGTCCCAACGCTCCGGGTCCGCAAGCGTGTAGGCGAACTTGCTGACCAGAATGCGGTCGCCGCTGAACGTCGCGTCGTTGGGTTCCTCCCGCAGGTCCAACGCGTTGGCGTACCGGCAGTTCGGGCAGACGCCGCCGACGACGACGTTCTCCGTGACCGGACCGCGTTGCTCGTTGCTGGCACCGATCCGGAAACGCTGGTCACAGCGTTCGCAGTCGATCTCCTTGTGGGCCCCCATCAAGGTCGGGGCCATCGACCCGGTGGGAATCACAAAGGCTTCGGCCAAAAAACCGCGAAACAGTAAAGCCAGGATGAAGGCGACGACAAAGGCTTCGACCGTTTCCCGCTGCGCGCCGACGCGAATCTGGGCCGCGCGGCGTGCCGCCGGACTCAAGTCGGCATCCTCCCCGACTGTTTTATCCGGTGATTTCCCGGGGGAATCGGAGCCCGATCCGGTCGCTGGATCCGGAGGGCGAGAGGAGGTCTTGCGGCTCATCGACAACTGCGTTGGTTAAAATATCGGTTCGGAGAAAGACGACGGGGGCGGTATCGGCGAGCCGGGATTCGGCGACGAAGCTTTCGCATCCTAGCCATTTTCGGCCTCAGCCGGAACTTCGATTCGCTGGCCGAATTCTAAGGGCCGCACCATAGGGAAAGCAGCGGGTCGGCCGCCGGACGGGCTTTCGTTGGCAATGTCGGCCCGGGAAACGATTAAGTTAATGGATTCCGTCGCTGTGAACCTTTCGCCGATTTTTGCCCCCACTTGGACCGATTCGCCGTGAAATTTCGCACCTTTTATTACTCGGCGATCGCGGTACTTTTGATCGGCTCCGCGGCACCGCAGGCGATCGCCCAACCGGCGATGCCGCTGCGGGTCAGCCCGGACGATCGGTACTTGGTCGACGCCGACGGCAAACCGTTTTTCTATCTCGGCGATACGGCGTGGGAGCTGTTTCACAGGCTGGATCGCGAGGAAGCGGAGTTGTACTTGACGGACCGTGCCGCCAAAGGGTTCACCGTGATCCAAGCCGTCGCGTTGGCCGAAGAAGACGGGCTCGGCACTCCGAATTCGTACGGTCACCTGCCGCTGGTCGACGAGGACCCGACCCGGCCCGACGTCCGACCCGGGCCGGAAAACGACTACTGGGATCACGTCGATTTCATCGTCAATCGTGCCGAAGAACTGGGCCTGGTGATCGGCCTGCTGCCGACGTGGGGGGACAAATGGAATCTGCGTTGGGGTGTCGGCCCGGAAATCTTTGATGAAGAAAACGCCGAGATCTACGGCGAGTGGCTGGGCCGACGCTACGCCGACAAGCCCGTCATTTGGATCCTGGGCGGCGACCGACCGATCGACAAGGACTGCCACCGCCGGATCATCGAAGCGATGGTCGCCGGCATCGAGACCGGTGACGGCGGACGTAACCTGATGACGTTTCATCCCTCCGGCGGACGAAATTCTGCCCAAGTGTTTCATCAAGCCGACTGGCTGGATTTCAACATGATTCAGTCGGGCCACGCCCGGCCCGCCAAGCCCAACTACCGGTACATGTCGGAAAACTTGGCCCGCGATCCGCTCAAGCCGACGATGGACGGGGAACCTTGTTATGAAGACCATCCGATCAAAGGCGACACCTGGAACCGCCGCGACCAACCCGGCGTCTTGCTGGACTGGTACGACGAATGGGACGTCCGCGTGGCGGCCTACCAGTCGATGCTGGCGGGAGCCTGCGGGCACACGTACGGCGACCATAACATTTGGCAGATGTGGTTGCCCGATCGTCCGCCCCAATCCGTCGCGCGGACACGCTGGACCGACGCGCTTCACCATCCCGGGGCGATGCAGATGAAGTACTTTCGCGATCTTTTCGAGGCCCGCCCGTTTTGGATGCTGCGGAGCGATCAAGACTTGGTCATCGGCGAAAATCCCGAAGGCGTCGATCACGTCCGCGCCGCGTTGGCATCGGATCGATCTTACGCCGTGCTTTACCTGCCGACCGGAAACGTCGTCCGAGTCGACCTGGAACGGCTTTCGGGGAATCGCGTCCGTGCCTGGTGGGTCAATCCGCGGCAATATTCCAGTCAACTGATCGGACGATTCGTTGACGAAGCAACCGTGTTCACGCCGCCGACGTCGGGACGCAATAATGACTGGGTCTTGGTGGTCGATGATGCGTCGATCGAATTGCCCGAGCCCGGTTACAGTTTTCAAAACATCATTCCCCAATGAACACATCATTCCCCAATGAACCGATTAGCAAACGATCGAAACATGAATCACCGGGCTTGGCAGTGGCTTTTGGTAATGATCGTCGCCCTGGCGGCCCACCACCGGACCGACGCGAGGGCCGACGATTTCCCCACACCGGTGAACACCGAACCCGACGGTGCCGCGCCGGTCATGTCGGCGGATCAAGCGGCGGCGACGATGAAGGTGCCCGCCGGATTTTCGGTCGGCGTTTTTGCCGGCGAACCGGACGTCCAGAATCCGATCGACATGGCTTGGGACTCGGCCGGCCGGTTGTGGGTCGCGGAGAACTACACGTATTCCGATCGCAGCGAACGGTTCGACCTGAGTCTGCGAGATCGCGTTTTGATGTTTACGGACGACGACGGTGACGGCGTCTCCGATTCCCGCACGGTTTTTACCGACAACGTGCAAATGTTGACCAGCGTCGAAGTCGGACTCGGCGGCGTTTGGTTGATGTGCCCGCCGAAGCTTTTGTTCATTCCCGATGCGGACGCCGACGGCGTGCCCGACGGACCGGCCGAGGTCGTCTTGGACGGCTTCGAAGTCGCCAAGGCCAACTATCACAACTTTGCCAACGGCCTGCGGTTCGGTCCCGACGGTTGGCTGTACGGTCGCTGCGGAGGTTCTTGTCCCGGTCGCATCGGAACGCCCGGAACACCCGACGAACAACGCGTCCGACTGGAGGGAGGCATTTGGCGATACGATCCCGTGACCAAGTTTGCCGAAGTCTTGACCGCCGGCACGACGAACCCTTGGGGACACGATTGGAACGAAAACGGCGACCTGTTTTTCATCAATACCGTCAACGGCCATTTGTGGCACGGCATCCCCGGCGCTCACTTCACGCGTCCCTTTACGTTGGACCCGAATCGCCGGACGTACGACCTGATCGACTTTCATGCCGACCATTGGCACTTCGATACGACGGGCAGCTGGACGGCTTCGCGTGACGGCGCCGCCAATGATTTCGGCGGCGGTCACGCGCACTGCGGCACGATGATCTATCGCGGTGGCGTCTGGCCGGAAAAGTACCAAGGCAAACTGTTCACGCTGAACTTTCACGGCCGACGCGCCAATGTCGAAGATTTGCAACGTGAAGGGGCCGGCTATGTCGGTCGCCACGAAGACGATTTCTTCATCGCCGAGGATCCTTGGTTTCGCGGGATGGAATTGATGGTCGGTCCCGACGGCCATGTGGTGGTGCTGGACTGGAGCGACACCGGCGAATGTCACGAACACACCGGCGTGCACCGACAGAGCGGGCGGATTTTCAAAATCCGCTATGACAACGCGGACCCGGCTGCCGCCGGCCAAGACGTGGTCGACTTGCGAAAGCTCTCCGATGCAGACCTGGCCGGCTTGCACTCGCATGACAACGACTGGTTCGTGCGACAAGCCCGACTGGAACTGGGGCGACGCCGATTCGCCGGCTCACTGGACACCGCTTCGCTGGAACCGTTACGGGCGACCATGCGATCCGACCGTGTCGATCAAGCCGTCTCCGCGATGATGACGTTGCACGCTCTGGATCAGTTGACTCCCGACGACCGTCGAAAGTTACTTTCCCATCCCAGCGACGTGATGCGATCGTTGGCTGTACGCCAAATCGCCGATCGTTGGCCCATCGACGACGTGATGGGACCTTGGTTCGCCTCGGCCGCCGACAAGGATCGCGTCACGGCGGAGGCATCGAAGTGGATGCCGCAATGGAAGCGTCTTGCGACGTCCGATCCGTCGGCGAAGGTCCGTTTGTCACTCGCCTCGGTGCTGCAGCGATTGCCCGTCGCTATGCGATGCGATTTGGCGGCGCCGCTGTCGTCTCACGGGCAAGATGCCGACGACCACGATTTGCCACTGATGATCTGGTACGGTCTGTATCCGGTCGCCGACGAGAGCCCGTCCGACCTGGCGGTTGTTTTCGACCACTGCGAACTGCCCGTCGTCCGTCGCAACATCGCCCGACGTTTGGCGGAGGAAATCGACGGCGATCGTCGGCCTCTGGAGATCTTGATTTCCTCGACGACCGAGTCCCGCGATGGCGCCCGAGCGATCGACTTGATCGACGGCATCGCGTCGGCCTTGCAAGGCGTCCGGCGAGCCGATCCCCCGCGAGGCTGGGACGAGTTTGCTTCGATCGCCGGGGGTGCAGTGAAAGGCCGATCGGATTCCGGCCGATCCGTGCAAGCGTTGAGAGTGATCTTCGGTGACGGGCAAGCGATCGACGCGATCAAGCGAATCGCTCTGGACGACTCGGCGGACCCCGCCGCGCGTCACGCGGCGATCGAAACGCTGATTCGCAGCCGGCCCGATGACTTATTCGAAGTTTGCGAAAAATTGCTCAAAAGCCCGCTCACGAACGTCGTCGCCGCCAAGGGCTTGTCGACGTTTGATGACCCCGGCGTCGCTCGGATGATCTTGAAACAGTACAACCGTTTTCGCGCGCCTCGTCGGCCCGAGGTCTTGTCGTTGCTGGTCAGCCGCGGCTCGTTCGCCGGTGAACTGATCGACGCCATCGAAGCGGGCGATCTGCCGCGCGAAGACCTGACGGCCGTGCAGGTCCAACAGATTCACAGCTTGGATGACCCGAAACTTTCGGCGCGAATCAGCGAAGTCTGGGGCGAAGTCCGGACGACTTCGGCCGACAAACGACAGCAGATCGAAACGCTGAAGCTGGCGTTGACCCCCGACTCGCTTCGCGGTGCCGACCTCTCGCACGGCCGGTCGCTGTATGAAAAAAACTGCGGCCAGTGCCACCTGATGTTCGGCAGCGGCGGCAAAGTCGGACCGGATTTGACCGGCGCGAACCGAAGCAATCTGGATTACCTCTTGGACAACATTGTCGACCCCAGCGCGGTGGTCGACAAAGATTTTCGCATGACGGTGGTGCTCGTGGCCGACGGCCGAGTGATCAGCGGGCTGGTGCTCGATCGAAACGCCCAGTCCTGGACGATTCAAACGGCAACCGACAAGATCGTGGTGGCCGACGAAGACGTCGAAGAATCCAAGGTCACCGAAAAGTCGCCCATGCCCGACGGCGTGTTGGACTCGATGACCGACGATCAGCGACGCGATCTGATCGCCTATTTGATGAGCCCCACGCAAGTTCCTGTTCCGAAATAGCCAACATGATCACCATCGTCGACTACCAGATGGGCAACCTTCGCAGCGTCCAAAAAGCGATCGAAAAAATCGGCGGCGAGGCCAAAATCACTTCCGATGCTCACGAAATCGCGACGGCGGACAAGTTGATCTTGCCCGGTGTCGGCGCGTTCGGCGACGCCATGGATGAAATCAATCGCCGTGACTTGGCCGCGCCCATCGGCGACTTCGTCGATTCCGGTCGCCCGTTCCTGGGGATCTGTTTGGGCCTGCAACTCCTTTTCGACGAAGGCTATGAACACGGCACGCATCGCGGCTTGGGGATTCTGGCCGGTGATGTCGTGCGGTTCGACTTGCCGCCCGAATTCAAAGTCCCGCACATGGGTTGGAATCAGGTCCGCCGCGTGACGGACCCTCCGATCTTGCGTGACATTTCCGACGAAACCCATTTCTATTTCGTCCACTCTTACTACGTCCGACCGGCCGACCCGAGCGTGGTCGCGTTGACGTGCGACTACGGCGGTCCGTTTTGTGCGATGGTTTGGAAGGACAATCTTTATGCGAGTCAGTTTCATCCGGAAAAGAGTCAAGCGGAGGGCTTGAAAATGCTCGCCGCGTTCAACGACTTGGCCGTTGCCGACCGCTCGACCCGAAATCCGGCGGTGGAAGCATGACTTCATCGGATGCTGTCACGAAAATCCCCAACGGTCCGGCGGACGTCGAATTGATGTCGCCGGACGGGGCCCTCCGCGTGCGATTCCGATGGAACGTCGATCGATTCGTGCACACGTTTTTTCACGGCGGCGTCGCGGTCGCCGATTCGGTCGATGGCGACGGCGATCAGCCCTGGCCGCCGTCGCCGCCGCTTCAACAACTCTCCCTGGAAACCCTCGACGGCCGCGACGTGATCTTGGGCGTCGGAGCCGCCGGCAAGAGTCACTGGAGCGTCAGCGTCGAACCGATTCGAGACGACTCGGGGGCCGCGGGATTGAAGTTCGATTGGGCTTGCCGGACCTCGACGCCCGAAGCGGATCTGGGAACCCTGTACAAACTCGCCGACGGCTCACAGCCGACCCGAATCGGCTTCGTCGAAACGACCTCGTCTCGACGCGAATCGGAAAACTCGCGGGTCCGTTTGCGTCCCGCCGGTTTCGCCGATGCGGGGACGCGGCAATGGGCTTATCAAGTGCAACTTTCGGAATAATCGCGCCGACACGACTTTTTCGCCTGTCAAGTCAGCCGGCGGGGAAAGGCTCCGATGGAATCGACCGTCAGGCCTGATTAGCGTCACGAAGGTCACCGGTCATTCGTATCGAACCCTTTGCCCGCAACTGCCGACATGCTCCAACGCCCTGAATCGCCGTCACACGGCCTGACTCGAACCCGCCGCATCGCCGCCGCGGCGTTCGGCTGTTTGCTCGTGTCGATCGTCGGCGTGTCCGTACTTGCACAACCGCCCGTCGGCGGATCACAGACGCGGCGATCGGTGACGTCCGATTGGTCACCCGGCGATGCCGTGATCGTCGCGGACGGACAAGCCTCGCTGATCCGAAACACGACGATCGCCGCGCCCCTCGGTGGAGTCTTGACGGAGATCGTCATCGGCGAAGGCGACGACGTTTTTCCGGGCATGTTGCTGGCACGTTTCGATGACGACGAAGCATCAGCCGAGGTCACGGCGGCGCGGGCCAGTTTTGAAGCCGCAAGCATCGAAAGTCGAAACGATATCGACGCACGGTATGCGGAGCGATCGCGCGAAGTCCATCTCCGTGAACTGACCCAAAGCGAACAAGCCAACCAAGAATACTCCGGTGCAATCAGTGGCACGGAAATCGAACGGCTGCGGATGGTCGTCGATCAATCGACGCTGGCGATCGAACAAGCCATGCACGAGCAAGCCGTCGCCGAGGCACGGGCCACCGAGAAGCAGGCCGCGATGCAGGTCGCCGCGACTCGGCTTTCCAAACATCGGTTGAAATCGCCCGTGGACGGTTTGGTCGCTGAAATCAACGTCCAAAAGGGACAGTGGGTCGAACAAGGCAAACCGTTGTTACGAGTCATCTCGTTGGATCCGATTCGTGTCGAGTGCTTCGTCGACGGACGCGTCCACGGTGATGAATTGGTCGGCAACGCGGTTCGCTTCGAACCCGAGACCGCTGCCGAGGGAAATGCCGACGACGAGACGCCTCAATTCTTGGTCGGCGAAGTCACTTTCGTCTCGCCTGAATTGCATCCCGTGACCGGCCAAGCCAGGTTGTGGGCCACGCTGGCGAATCCCGACCGCATCGTCCGCGCCGGCATGCGTGGGCAATTGCTCGTGGGACCCGCTCAAAAACGTCACGTCGAAGAATTGCCGGCCGAAGAGTTACCGATGCCGTCGGGTGAAACCGAATCACCGCACAGCCCTGTTGATTCCACTCGACACTTCGAATAGCTGGAAAGACGCAGGAGAAACTCGCCTCACCTGCTGGTCATTCGATGCGGACGTCTTGGACGCCACAGGGATCAATCGCAACCGAGATGCCCAAGTCATCAAGCAACGTGCCCGTCGTCGCGCTCAGATCGATAATCGCCAGCGAGTAACGGCTCTGGTCTTCGACCAGTTGTTGTTGGGCCTGAACGAGTTGTTGTTGGGCGTCCAGCAGGAACTCGATCTGCAACTTGTCGTTCTTGTACAGCACCAGGGACGAATCCAGTCGCGTCTGGTTGGCTTGGACGATCGATCGTGACGCCTCCAAAGCCGTGAACGCGGACGCGACTTCCGCCTGCGCGTCGCTGATTTCGTATCGCAACGCGCGTTGTTGCTCTTCCAAGATCGTTCGTTGGCGGTTCAGTTCCAATTTCGCGTTGCTGACCGCCGCCTTGGCTTGACGGCGACCCACCGGGACACCCATCTCCACGCCGAACTGCCATTCCTGATGATCC
>CAYVRC010000089.1:0-11129 GCA_964453205.1 uncultured Pirellulaceae bacterium
CCCGGCGATCGCGATTGGTCACAACCGATCGTCGACATGCCGCTGGACAAGGGTTTCGATTACTTCTACGGCGTTCCCGCTTCGTTGAATTACGGAATCTTGGCATGGCTCGAAGGCCGCCACGCCGCGGTGCCACCGACGATGTATTCCAACAAGAAACCGAACCCGCGAATGTCGGACTATCGGATCATGCCTCCGTACGATGCTTCGCCCGAGCAAACACGAGCGAGCTTGGGACGCCCTGGTTTCGAAATCGCGCCCGACTTTATCGACAACCAATGTTTGACTCGCTTTACCGACAAGGCCATCGAGTGGATGTCAAACAAGATCGACGACGTTGAAAAAGGCAAGCCGTTCTTTTTGTACTTGCCTTACACGTCCCCGCACTATCCGGTTTGTCCGCTGCCCGAATTTCATGGCCAAGGCCGGTGCGGCGCTTACGGCGAATTTCTGATCGAAACCGATTACCACATCGGACGAGTTTTGGAATTCCTGGACGACAGCGGGATCGACAAGAACACGTTGGTCGTCATGACCAGCGACAACGGTCCGGAAAATCATTGGAAACAGAGTCTGGAAACGTACCAGCACGACAGTCGCGGCGGTTGCCGCGAAGGCAAACGATCCGTCTACGAAGGCGGCCATCGGGTTCCGTTTTTGATTCGCTGGCCTGCTGGAATTAGGCAACCCGCGCGGCGGTGGGACGGCCTGATTGGTCAAGTCGACCTGCTCGCCACGTTCGCATCGCTGATCGGTGTCACCCTGCCGGAATCCGCCGGCGAAGACAGCCAAAGTTTCGCGCAAGTGTTGTGGGATGCCGATGCGAAACACAAGCGGTTGCCCCTGATCAACCACGGCAATGACGGACGCTACGCGATCACGGATCAGAACTGGAAACTCGTCATGCCCGACGGCGAACGTCCGGCCGAGTTGTACGACTTGGCGACGGATCGATCGGAACAGACAGACGTTGCCGACCGCCATCCCGGCATCGCGGAGCGATTGATGGCGGAAATCAATCGGATCGTCTCACGCGGCCGAACGACACCGGGACCTGCCCAGCCGAATGACACCGGCTATTGGAAGGACCTGTTTTGGATGACTCCGGAGCAGTACGACGAATCGTCCATGGCAATCGATTGACCGACTCCCTTGCCCGACGCGGACGACTCGGAACCTACGGCGACTTCGTTGCTACAGTTCCGACATCACTTGATCGATCTGGCGTCGCAACGACCAAGCTCGTTCGGTCGCGCTGGACATTTGCGGACACGTGATCAGCGTTTGACCGACTTGATCGCGAAGAGCGGCAGACATGCCGACCCCCGACATCGAGGATACGGTTTGCAGGGCCTGCATGTAGATGTCAGCACATCGTCCGTGGTGACCGGCATTGAACGCAGGAACCCCTTGTTGGATCGCGTTGTGCAGCGTCGAAACGGCCACGCTACGCTGATCCACCGCGGGTTTGCCCGACACCGTCGCGGGTGCATCGGATGGCAACAGGACACGATCGATCACGTGGATCACACCGTTGGAGGCGTCGATATCGGTCTGCAATAGCCTCGCGTCGTTGATGTTCGCTCCACCCTCGGTCGGTGTGATCGCGAGGGACGGACCGGCCACCGTCGGGGCTGAGTCCAACGCCAACGCGTCCCTGCTGTAAACACGCCCTTGAACGACGTGGTACTTCAGGATTTCAACCAGCTTGCTCTTGTTGGCGGGCTGCAACAAGCTGGCGATCGTTCCCTTCGGCAGCGCCGAGAATGCCTCGTCCGTCGGGGCAAAGACGGTGAACGGACCCGGACCGCTCAGCGTTTCCGCCAAACCGGCGGCCTTCACGGCAGCGACTAAGGTGCCGAACGAACCGGCCGCAACCGCCGTCTCGACGATATTGCTTGATTCGGACGCAACCGGACTCGAACCGGTCGATTCTTGAGCCCACGCGGAGCACGGCGTGAGCATCATCGTGACCAACACAAAACAAGGGGCAAGGCGGATCGACATCAAAGACACTCCGGAGGGAACAATGGGGCGAACGGAGAACGGTCGTTCTCGGTGAGTCCGCATTGTGCCGAGCGGTCAAGTCGCTCGCCCCTCCCAGTCGAATGGGTACGTCGCGGAGAGCCGAACTAGGTTTCGCATCGAGGTAACTTTTTCGCGAACGAGTTCATCAGCCGACCGCCCTGCGGGATTCAAGTTTCGAGCGGAAGCCCCGCCGTGGCCTCTTTTTCCAGTGCTTCGATTTGCGACAAGTACTTGTTGAAATCTTCCGAACCGGCTTCCGAATAATTCAGGTTTTTGAACAACCCGGTCAAACGAGTAAAGTAATCAAGAACTTGTTTCTTATCTTGGAACGGATACTCCCGATCGATCAATCGCTTGCAGAGCAGAAACATTGCTTTTTGCCGGTTCGCGGACACGCTGACGTCGACCTTGTCGAAAGCGTCTTGTTGCAAGAAGACCATGTCGAGGAACAACGACTTCTGATAGACGGTGTAGTCCTCGGTCGTGATCCCCTCTTCGCCTGTGACCTGCATCATCTGCAAAATCTCATGGCCTTTCCGCAACAAGTTGTGCAAATCGGTGACCGATTGCGTCCAATAGGGAGCAACCTCGCGATCAAAGTAATCCTTCAACTGTTCGCGGTACCGAGACCAGGAAATCAGCGGATCGATGGCCGGGTAGAATCGCTTGTAGGCACGCTCATAGGACAGTCCCAAAAAGCATTTCACGGTCGCCAACGTCGATTGGGTGACGGGTTCCTCGAAGTTCCCCCCGGCCGGCGAAACGCTTCCGATGAGCGTCAAACTACCGGTGGATTTATCGGGCAAACGCAACACGCCCGCGCGTTCGTAAACGCTTTTGATCGCCGAATCGAGATAAGCGGGAAACGCTTCTTCGCCCGGAATCTCTTCGAGACGTCCCGAGGTTTCTCGCATCGCTTGCGCCCAACGACTCGTCGAATCGGCCAGCAACAAGACATCAAGTCCCATTTGTCGGTAGTACTCGCCCAGCGTGATTCCCGTGTAAATCGACGCTTCACGGGCGGCCACGGGCATCGATGAAGTGTTGCAGATAATGATGGTACGATCCATCAGCTTTCCGCCGGTGCGAGGATCTTCCATCTGCGCGAATTCATGGATCGTCTCGACCACCTCACCGGCTCGCTCGCCACACGCCACCACGACGACGACATCGACCGAGGAGTACCTCGCGATCAGCCCTTGCGTCACCGTTTTGCCGGCCCCGAACGGACCGGGGATGCACGCCGTCCCGCCACGGGCGACGGGGAAAAACGTGTCAATGGTCCGCATCGTCGTCAACAGCGGTTGGCTGGGGAACAGCCGCTCGACCGTTCGCTGCTTCAGCATGTCACCGGCCAACGGTTTTCGAACCGGCCAGGTTTGGACCATCGTCCAAGTGTGTTCCGCTTGCTCGGCGTCTCGCACTTTGACGACGGGCTGCTGGACCGTCAGCTTTCCCGATTCGATGGAAACGATCTCTACCGAGCCCTTCAGGTCAAAGGGGGCCATGATTTTGTGAGAGACATTTCGTTCCGCCACGGTCCCGAGAACGCTGCCCGCGCGAACGGCTTGTCCGGGTGCCACCACCGGGGTGAAGTCCCACAGCTGTTGCTGGTCCAGAGGGAACAGATCGCTGCCGCGTTTGAGAAAAAAGCCGTCCTGTTCGGCCAACTCTGACAACGGGTTTTGAAGGCCGTCGTAAATCGTGCCCAGCATCCCGGGTCCCAAATTGACCGACAACAGCGTTCCGGTCAGTTCGACACGATCGCCGTATCGCACGCCTTCGGTTTCCTCGTAAACCTGAAGGTCGGCGACATTTCCGTAGATCCGCAGCACCTCCGATTTCAATCGGTCGCCGCCCACGATCACGTAGGCAACTTCGTTTTTCATGATGGCTCCGCCCTCGGTGTCGATCGTAACAATGTTGCCATTGACGCCGATCACACGCGCGGTCGCCACGCCGTTACCCAAAGAGTTGACTGTACTCACCGAGAGTCTCCGATAGAATTCGATCGAATCGTGTTTGGCCAGCCTCGAAATTGCAGCTGGTCCAGCGGTCAATGATTTCCCAACGTGCCAAGTAGAGCATCACCGCTTCAAAGGAAAAAGTGTATTGTTCGGCCATGCGGCTCCAGTTCCGATAACTGTAGGTGAACAAAGTCCGCTGTGCCTCGAGCGCATCACCTTGCCCCAAGCATTCCTCGAATGGTCCGATCCAGGGATGCGCGTTTTGGAGACCGAAGGTGGGATGGCTGTAGTTCCGCCGGATTTGTTCGACCCATTGGCCCACCCCTTCGGGCGGCTCAAGACCGAAACGGCGGCGACGAATCGCACTGATGATGGTTCGCATGTCCATCCGCGATTGAATCATCGATAACAGCAGCTTGTTGGTAATGGTACGCCGCAATTCATCGTAGATGTGCTTGACCTGCGGGTCGGTCCGCTCCACCGGTTGTCGATCCCAGATCAGAAAGGAACGCACCTGGTCGAGCACCACCGCGTCGTCCTCGTCCAGCATCTTCAACCGCTCCGTCAATCGCGGCAGCGTGATCGGAAGTCGCTCGACGTCAAACGTCGGCGGTAGCGTCGGCAGGCTTGCGATCAAGGTGTGATAAAGGGACATCTCTGTTTACTTCTCGGAGTCCAAGATGGCTCGGAAGCGAGGCGCCAAGTAGCCGAGCAAGAGCTTGGTGATGGATTCATCGGAAAGCTCCAACTTCACGTCATCGTCAACCAAACGCACTTCGATTCCGGAGCTGACGTCGTGATTGACACCAAACGTCAATCCGTCTCGGAGGATATCTCCGCCGAGTCCCATGACGAAGGCGGCGAGCGAATCAGGGCGAACCTCGCCGATTTCACGCTTCAACTCTTCCTCGGTGACTTCGGTCTCGGGCAGAAGAACTTGGACCGCCTGGTCCGGATCCTCAGGTTTCGTCTTGTTGACGATTTCCAAAATCATCCGCTGTAAGAAACTCTGGTCCTGGAGCGTGTGATGGACGAGTTTTCCGAGCTTGGTTTCGAATTCGTGGCGACAAGACTCGCGAACTTGGATCAACACGTCACGGCTGGCCAATCGCAACGCTTCTTCGCCGTCTTGCACGATTCGGTCTGCTTCGGCTCGCGCGGCGGCGACCGTTGCTGTGGCCTCGTCTTTTGCTTCGTCGCGAATTTGAATCGCTTTCAACTTGGCCGCCGCGACCAAGCTCTCCGCCTCACCTTGTCCAGCCGTGACCCCTTCGACACGAAGTCGGTCGATCAACTCCTGGACACCCGAGGATTCAACAGTATTGCCAGAGGACATGAAACTCACTCTCAGAAAATGATAATTGCAAATGGATTAGCTTGTCGCATCCCCGATCTTTCGTCACGCATGAGAAAAAATCATCGGCTCGGACGCACGGGTCCGGGACGCGGGTTCGAAAAATAAGGAAGCCACTTTGGCGAGCGTTTCGGCTCCGATCAAACGCATCGATTCGACGGATGTCACGGCTTTCGATCGTGCGTCGAACAAGGCCGCTCCAGCCGCAACGCTCCTAGACCCCCTCGGCAGCGGTCAGCACAGCGGGAATGTCACCGGCGAGCACCAAAGCGAAAATGAACGCAAACACGGCGAAGCCTTCGACGATCGCCGCGGGCGCCACGGACAAACCAAAAATCTCTGGCTTGTGCTTGCTGACGCTAATCGCCGACGCACAACATGCTCCCTGGTAAATCGCGCTTGCCATCAGTGCAAAACTGCACAAGACTCCGATCCCGAATAATCCAGGCGCGTTGGCCGTCGTGACTTCTCGCTGCAGCGAAAACATTACCACGATCCCATAAATGATCTGTGACGAGGGCAATGCCGATAGCCCCACCAGCCGCCCGTAACCGCTCTCCACATCCAGCATCGCGCCGCATGCGGCCTGCCCTGCTCGGGCGCAACCGATAATACTACCGATGGCCCCCAACGCGGTCGGAGCAAAGATGCCGAGCCAACCCAAAGTCAATAACAAAGAATCCATGTTTACCCTGCCTTTTTACGAAATGCCTGGAACGGATAACCTTCTTCCGTCAGGCTCCAATTGAAGAACTCGATGCAATTTAACCGCAACCCATGAACCAGCCCGCTCATGATTCCCAGCAAAAGATTAATCGTGTGCCCGACGACCCAGATCAACAAAGCCAAAAAGAGGCCTAGACCGGGAACTTCCATCGCCCCGGAAGCCAAATCGTTGAACGTGACCGCCAGTTGTGCGCTCGCCAGTCCCAACGCGAACAGTCTCAAATAACTGAGACTATCACCGAACGCTTTGGTTACATTCGTCAAACCCTGCACGCCGTCGGCGAGCCGCCATAACCAATCGCTGATCCGAGTGGAGAACAAGGGCCGGGAGCTGCTAAAAAGGACGACGGCAGCCAGCCCGCCGAATGTCGCCAGGAATGCGTATTGATTGACGATCGGCTGCAAGGATTCCACGGACATGGCTGTCTCGCTGGCAACCCACGCGACCACTCGATTCTCGCCCTCCCGCGTCAGCCCGTAGACCAAGCCACCCGACAGCGCCGCGGCCCAACCGAGAGAGCTCAGCGATTGCGATCTGCCGCGATGTCGCCACGCGGTGATCAAATTCGCGAGCGTCAGGTGCAAGACGCCGATCGTCAACGAAATGATCATCATCGCGTTGTGATTTTCGACCAACGGCCGTCCGTCGAGCGTCAACTGATACGGCTTGAAGATTTCGGGCGTGACGCCAAAGAAGCTACCCGCTGCGACGCCGTAGAGCACGCAAAAGACGACAATAGCCAGCATCAGAGTCCGCAACCGACGATGCCCTTCCTCCCCGCCCAGGCGTCGCCAAGCCAAGATCAACACGCCCCCGAGCAGCAACCCGTAGGCCGCGTCGGACATGATCATGGCAAAGAAGAAAGCGAAAGAAAAATACATGACCCATGTCGGATCCCAAGCTTGATAAGCAGGCGTCATGTAGAAAGTGACGGCGCCCTCGGCCCCGGCGACGGCCTTCGGATTTCGCAGCAAAGTGGGGGGCGATTCTTCACGGCCAGGGTCCGCGACCGTGATCGCCAGTCCCATTTTTTCACAGTAGTCTTTCACGGCGGGAAGCGCTTTCGCCGGCGTCCAAGCCTGCAGCGCGAATAATGATTGATCCTGTTTGAGTTTATTCACGGCAGCTAAACGAGCCGCTTCATCCTCGGCCTCGTTCAGGTCGCGAACCAAGAGGTTGGTGAAGCGAGTCAATTTGATCCGTTCCCAGTGGAGCGTCTCCAACTGCTCCTCCACCAATTCCAATCGCTCACGCAGGTCCGACAGCGGGCGAGGATCCAGCGTGACCGGCGAATCGGGAATGTCTTCAGGTGTCTCCTCACTGATCACCACCACATAACTGTGCTTTTCGTCGTGATTGATCAGCTGCCACGAGTGTTTGCTGTGTCGGAATTGATCGCGACGGTGATTGGGGACGACATAAAACCAAAGCTGTAAAGGTGCGATCTGTTCGGCATCCGGCAACCGAAAGTCACCCCACGGTTCCAGCGACTCGATACTCTTTTGCAGATAATCACGTTCTTGTCCGAGTGTTTCGCGTTGATTCTGGTTTTCCAGCACGCTCGCCGTGATCGACGCGCAGCCTTCTTCTTGCCTGTAACGCTGCCGCTGTTTCGTATTTTGAACCGGGCTGGCGGCCAAATACTTCACCGCATCGGCAACACGATTGCGACTCGCGTCATCCGTCGAATTGGTCGTCTTTGATTCGTGAATATCGATCAAATGCAGGCACCCGAGTGACTGCAACTCACGCAGCACCTCGTCTCGCTGGCGGGCGAGTCCAAAAATGGAGATGTTTTTAAGTTTGACGATGGCCATGAGTGGCGGTCAGTGAGCTTAAATGGAGGGTTTGACTGAGGAGGGAGCGACAGGAGAAAGGGACGGGGGCCTACGGTCGACAAGATCTACCGTTGAGCTTCGCTGTTTTTCTTTTTGGCGATTTTGGAACGGACCACGGCGGCGCGTTCTTGGTCCGAAAGAAAGATGACGATTTTTCGAACATTTTGTTCGGCTTGAGGAATGAGAACTTTTTCGAACAGGTTGACCCGCTGGGTGATTCGCCGAGAGGCATGTTCCAGCAGAACCACACGCTCCTGCGCGACTTGCAAAAGAACCCTCAGCTCGGCCACTCGGCGGATGTCTTGAACCAGGAGGTCGACCCAAAAAGGCATCACCTGATACGAGTACTCTGAAGTCTCGAATTCGACCTTCTCCGCCACCGGCAGGGTTGTTCCGAGCATGTTCTCTTCACCAATCTTCACCTCACGGATGCCGACCAAACCTCCGAGGTCCCTGGTGGCCACGGTCGAACTGCCGAGAAGCGGGTAAAGCTGCCGTAGGCTATTTTCCACAGCATCAAACTCTTGCCGGACCTCCGCCAACTGGCGACGGGCGACCTTCAGCGCGGCAAGCAACTGTTGGCGTTTTAAATCCAATGACGGTAGAAAACGTTTGAATGTCTTTAGCTGATCCCGCTGTTGCTTCAGCGTGGTCTTGTTCAATGCCAGGGCCATTTCAACGCCCTCCTTAGACCGATGCCTGCGGATGGGGGAAATATTTCTCGATCAAATGATCCCGCATCAACAGTTCCTCCGGTTCGAAACATTCTGCCATCGTCTGCCAACAAAGGTCGAGGGCGTCATTGAGCGGCAAGGATACATTGATGTCCATGAATCGTTTGGTGAACAAGTCACCGAACCGCAGCAGCTTGTGATCCAGCGGTGACAGATCGAATGCCATTTGTTGCTTCTTCTCGGCGTCTTTCGCCCCGGCATAAAACCGGATCATCGTGTTCATCACTTGCGCGTGATCTTCTCGTGTCACGCTGCCGATCACTTGCTGCTTTAGTCGGGACAGCGATCCGAAGGGATCGATCATGCCGCCGTGCAGATAGAACTGACCCTCGGTGATGTACCCGGTATTGTCGGGAACGGGGTGAGTGACATCATTGCCCGGCATCGTCGTCACGGAGATGATCGTGACCGACCCCGCACCCTTGTAATCACAGGCCCGTTCGTAGCGCAATGCCAATTGGCTGTACAAGTCGCCCATGTAGCCACGGTTCGACGGCACTCGTTCCATCGCCACGCCGATCTCTTTCAGTGCGTCCGCGTAGGCGGTCATGTCCGTCATCAGAACCAGAACCCGCTTGTTCTCTTCGACCGCGAATCGCTCGGCAATTTTCAACGCCATGTCGGGAGCCAGCAGTCGTTCGACGATCGGGTCCGACGCTTGATTCACGAACATCACCGTCCTGGCGAATGCTCCGGCACTTTCAAAAGTCTCACGGAAATAATGATAGTCGTCAAAAATCAATCCCAACCCGCAAAACACAATCACTTCCGCGTCGGCCTGCGTGCCGATCCTGGCAAGCAGCTGATTGTAAGGCTCGCCCGCGATCGAAAAGATGGGTATTTTTTGACTCTCGACCAAACAGTTGAACACATCAATCATCGGGACCTTGGTCTCGATAAGATTCGCCGGCACGATCCGCAAAACGGGGTTGACCGAAGGCCCCCCGATGTCGACCTTCGGGTCACCCTCCAGTGAAGGCCGCCCGTCGATCGCGGAACCGACCCCATCGAAAATTCGCCCCAAAATGTTGGGCGAGTAAGTGACCTGAGTTGATCGGCCCAAGAAATAAACTTCGGCCTGGGTCGATAAACCTTTCGAGCCCGCGAAGACCTGCAACGAAACTTCATCCTTCTGGATTTCAACCACCTGAGCGAGTGAACTCTCCCCATCAGGATTCTCGACGACCGCCAAGTCGCCCAGGCCCACTTCGGTGGCCCGGATGACCAGAATATCACCGACAATAGATAATACTTTTGTGTAGCGTAACAGACGTTTAAGCATGTGATCGCTCAAGTGCAACGAGTCAATATTGGTTAATTCAGGGCGATTGCAGTAGGCTGGAGGCCTGCGCAGCCTGGGGGGCACGTTGCAGGGCGTTAGGAGGATGGGAGCTTCTTTCGGGCAAGCGACGCCGACCGGATGGGGAGCATACCGTCGGCGCGCGCGTGCTTCAATGCAGTGCGAGCGGAAGTGGGGCTAATTGCGTCAAATCGTGACGTCGCGTCCAGGTCATGATTGATCAGTCGATGCGAGGAGTCTGCTGCAAGATCGAGGAGACGGGCCGGCGGTCCGCCCGGAAGTATCGATTCGATCCAATTCGGATCGGCGGGAGAGTCAAGCCACGGCCCGCCGGAGCCTGCACGAAAGAGGGGCGGGACGGGCACGCCGGAGGCTTCGATCGGCTTGCCGGCCGGCAGCCGCGTCCGTGAAGAATGGGTAGCCGAAGATTGGAGTGGTCGGGCATCGCCCGCCGGCCCGATCCTCTTCGTCCGTCTTGTCTTCGCCGAGGGGTTGCCCCCCTCTTCACCCTGCAACGAAGGACGAATAGATTTAATCCTGGTGGTCGGTTCCCGCCGCCCCGCCCTTGGATCGACCGGATTTTTCACTTCGTCATTTTGCAATGCGAGCCTCAGATGACCGACAATGACGCACTTCACGAGCGCGGCAGAGCTTTGGAGGACGAGTTCTTTTACCGTGTCGACGAGCAGCTTCGCGCCAAGTTGCGTGAATCGATGCAGCGTGAAGAAGCGAAAGCCCAGCTGAAGCAGGCGACCGGTTTTTCGGACGAGGCGTTGTTGGACCACTTGCTGGACGAAGGCTTCGAGGCGACGCGGATCGCGGCGCTCGCCCTGGTCCCGGCGATTTTCGTCGCTTGGGCCGACGGTTCGGTGACCCCCCAGGAACGGCAAGTGATTCTCAGCGCCGCGTTGAGTCACGGCATCGACCAGGAAGCGTCGGCCCTCAAGTTGGTCGAGGCATGGTTGGAGAAGCGGCCGCCCGAGAAACTGTGGAATCAGTGGAAAGAATACGCGGTCGGCATTCAGGCTTCTTTGACGCCGATGCTGGCAACGGCCGCATCGAACGAGATCCAGCACCAGGCGAAGCTGGTGGCCGAAGCGTCGCGACAGAAGTTCCAAATCACCCGCGTCTCCAGCGCCGAGCAGAAAGTGCTGGACGACATCGCGGCCGTGTTGAACTGA
>CAYVRC010000089.1:11229-23481 GCA_964453205.1 uncultured Pirellulaceae bacterium
CGCTTCAGCCTTCTTCGATCACGTCCTTGATGGCCTGAACGATTTGACGCCGCGTCCGGCTTGCGACGGTCAGCGGAGCGACGTCCACGCCGAGCTGGCCGGCGATTTCGATCGCTAATTTCAAGTCGTGGATGCCGTGAAATTGGTTGGTCGGTCGCACACCGGCGGCCTTCCCGCCGGCGACGCACCGATCGATGTAGATCACGTCCCGGTCACGTTCGAAACCGGACTCGTGCGCCTCGGCCAGCGATTCGATCCAAGTTTCCGGGACGCCGCGGACACGGCAATGTTCGACGTTCCAGATCAGATCGCCTTCGCATTCCAGCAAGATCGCCAAGGCACGAGATCGCGGCAGGGGCGGCAACGAGCTCACTGCGGCAGCCGATCGATCTTGGCCGCCAGGATCACGTCGTTCTCGCTCAACCCGCCGATCGCGTGCGTGGTGATGCGGACGCTCAAGTGCCGGTAACCGGTCAGGTGCAGATCGGGATGGTGCTGCTCGGCTTCGGCCAATTCGCCGATCCGATTGAGCAGGCCGAGCGCCGCGGCGAAATTCTTGAGGTCGAACTTTCGTTCCAGCCACAAGTTGTCGTCGCTGACTCGCCAATGCGGCAACGAAGTCAAATGTCCGCGAACTTCCTCAGGCGTCAGTTTCGGCACGCCGCCCTCGCACGGCACGCATTTCTTTTCGGCTAGTTCTTCGGGCATGGTCGGGGGGAGCTCCATCGAAACGGGGACGTTGGCGGGGCATCGAAGCGATTCAGGCTAAATTCTGACGCAAATTGCGTAAGTGCCGTTGACGAACCTCAAAGGTTTCGCGACATTTTGCAGCCCCGAGCACCGGCTCGGCGACCGGACCACGAGAGCCACCGTCGATCGCGACGCGGCTTGGTGTTTCGGCGACGTGGGAGAACTTGCCGCCGTGGCTTTCGCCGGACCGCATTGTAGGTTCCGGTCGAGTCGTTCCAGCGGGCCTGGTGAGATTCGCCAAACCACCCGACCTTTAAAGAAGTCGTGACCCGATGGGTAAAAAATCAAAGCGTTACCGCGCTGCGCTCGAAAAGCAGCCCGCCAACCCGTTGCCGCTGGGCGAAGCCGTCGACGCGCTGAAAAAGTTCGATTCGACGAAGTTCGACCAAACGGTCGAAGTCCACATGCGGCTGGGAATCGATCCCAACCAAGCCGACCAGATCATTCGCGGCAGTTTGGTGTTGCCGCACGGCATCGGTAAAACCCAGCGGGTCGTCGTGTTCGCCAAGGGCGACGCGGCCAAGGCCGCCGAGGAAGCCGGCGCCGACGAAGTCGGCCAGGACGACTTGGCGAAAAAGATCAAAGACGGTTGGACCGATTTCGATGTTTGCATCGCGGCTCCCGACATGATGGGCCTGGTCGGTCCGCTCGGTCGGGTCCTCGGACCCCGTGGCTTGATGCCGAGTCCTCGTGCGGGAACCGTCACGCCCGACGTCGGCAAAGTCGTCGCCGAGTACAAGGCCGGCAAGGTCGAATTCCGAAACGACAAGGGCGGCAACGTCCATGCGATGGTCGGGAAAATGAGTTTCGATTCGCCGAAGCTCGCCGAAAACGTCACCGCTTTCATCAATTTCGTCAGTGGCCTGAAACCGCAAACGGTCAAGGGAACGTATGTCAGAGGCGTCGCGATCTGCGGCACCATGAGTCCCAGTGTGAAGGTGGCCCTGTAAAATCATGAGCAAATTCGTCAAAGATCTCGTCACACGAGACATCAAAAACCGACTCGACGGCGTGCAAGACGCGGTCCTGGTCAGCTACATCGGGATGGACGCCAACGTCACCAACGAATTGCGTGGGGAACTGGCCGAGCGAGACATCCACATGATGGTGGTCAAGAATTCGCTGGCCCGCCGGGCGACCGAGGGTTCCAGTTTGGCACCCGCCTTCGAAGGCGTCAGCGGTCAAGTCGCCGTCTGTTGGGGATCGACGGACTTCGTGTCTCTGGTCAAGGAAGTCGTCCGCTTGGACAAGGACGCCGGCAAGTTCTCGGAATTTACCGCCGACGGCGGTGTCATGGACGGCGAAAAGCTGGACGCCGACGGGCTCAAAGCCGTCAGCAAATGGCCCAGTCGCGAAGAACAAATTTCCTTGCTGGTCGGTCAAATCCTCAGCCCGGGTGCCACCCTCAACGCGGCGCTTCTGGGTCCCGGGAGAATGCTGAACAGCCAGATCAAACAAAAAGGCGAGGGCGACGAGTAGTCCCCGGCCGCGGTGACGATCCCGTCGTCGCCTTTTTTCCTTTCCCACCGAACCACTATCGTTTTTGAGGTTTAACCATGTCTGATGAAGCTACCGCGGTCGTCGAATACAGTGCCGACGCCAAAGAAATGGGCGACAAGATCGCCGAAATGACCCTGAAGCAAGCCAAAGAGCTGAGCGACTACCTGAAGGACGTCCACGGCATCGAACCGGCCTCCGGCGGCGGTGCTGTCATGATGGCCGCGCCCGGCGAGGGTGGTGGTGCCGAGGCCGTCGAGCAGACCGAATTCGACGTCGTCTTGACCGGCTTCGGTGACAAAAAGCTGAACGTCGTCAAAGTCGTCAAGAACATCACCGGAGCTTCGTTGATGGAAGCCAAGAAGATGGTCGAAGGCTGCCCGGCCACCTTGAAGGAAGGCGTTTCGAAAGAAGATGCCGAAAAGGTCAAGGCGGAAGTCGAAGAAGCCGGCGGTACCGTCGAACTCAAGTAGTTCCGGAAACAAGTCGTTCCGGAAAAACCCACCGGTTCGGCGAGTTTCGCAGACATTCAGCCCCGCACGGGACGACAGCCGGAAAGCTGACGGCCCGGCCGGGGCTTTTTGCATTCCCGGCCGTCCGGTCAACAGGAAACACAGCAGCGGGAATCAGATCCCCGTTTCCGTCTCGGACGGCGATACGGTTCGGCCGGCGGCCTCCATTCGTCGCAAGATGTCTCGAATTTCGATCAGCACCGAATCGTCGTTTGCCGCGACACCCGGCGGCGTTTTGTCATCCTCCGCGTCACGGGCGGCGACCTTGTCCCGCTGGGCCAGCACCGCATCGCGAAAGGCGCGGCCGTCTCGGATTCCCGTCATTTGCACCAGCGCGCCTTGAGAAGATTGACCGGCCGTTTCGACGCTCAACGCTTCCAGGTTCATCGACCGCATGATCGGGCCTTGAACCAGCCCCACGTCGGTGATCCGATCCAAGGGGACGGTTTTCTCCTGCTTGACGAAGACGCCTTTAGCGACCTTCAGGTTCCTGGTCGTCAGCGTGCATCGCAAGCTGCGGAGGTACTTCTCGGTCATTTGAAGTCCGACGAAATACCAAATCGGAATCAGCGGAATGAGCACCACCGTCAGCAAGCACACGAGTGTGCCCGACAGCAGCCAATAGGTTTTGACTTTGGGGTTGAATTCGGCTTCCCAAAGGATTTTGTCTTCGCTCATCTTCCGGCTCTGTATTGAAGGGACGGGTTCGGTTTTCCACCATTCGCCCGCCGGTCGGATTTCTTGGTCCGACCTGGGAAAGCCCGGCGATGGAAAAGTCGACCGATTACTTTTTCCAGCCGACGCTCCAAGATTTCGGATACAGGCGTTTGCCGTTTCGTTTGGCGTTGGACCTCGGGCTCGGATCCCATTTTTTGGCGTCGCCTTCGTTGATGATTTGGCGGATGTCGTCTTCGCTGACGTCGTGCAGCGCGGCCTGAGTGCGGATTTCGCGGTCGAAGACGTCTTGCAATGTTTTTTCCATGGCGATCCGCGGCGGTCCGATCAACAGCAACGGTTTCTCGATCGACGTCACGGCGGCTTTGCGAAGGTCCATGTAGATCCGCTTGCGATCCGGTTCGGCCATGCTGATCTCTCGATACTCCGGCGGCGTCCAAACCACATCGTCGTCGTCTTGTTCGACCTCGGGTTCCGGTTCGGCGTCCGCAACCACCACGGTCTCGGGCAAATTCAGGTAGTAGTAAACGCCGTAGCCGATCGCGCCGACGACCAGCAGCCCCGCCAAGACACCGGCGATCACGTTCCCGATACCGCCTTTGGACTTCCCGGAGGCTTTTCCCTTTTTGTTTTTGCGGTCGGTCGACGCGCGGTTGTCCGAATCGCCGGCCAACTTCGCCGCCATGTCCACTTTGGGCGCGTCCTGTTCTTCGTCGGTCGCCTTGGCATTCCAAACTTTACCGCACTTCGAGCATTTGACGCTGGAAATGTGCTCGGGAACGTGCACGACTTTCTTGCAACGCGGGCAAGGCAGGGACTGGATCATGAGTGATGTGGAAAGGAGGTTAGCGGAGTCGGGCAGCGAGAGGCGTTTACCGCGAGGACAAGGCGGCGGCGATGCGGGCGACCGTGGGCAACAGGTCTTGCTGGGCATCGATCAATCGGGCGGCGCGGCTAGACGAGAGGCCTCGCTTGTCGATCATCGCCAAATCGCGAGAAAGATTTTCCCAAGCGGACAACATTCTATCGGTCGTCCTTTGCACCGTCACGAAATCTTCGTGTCGACTCAGTTCCGCGTGCAATTGTTTGGCTTGATCATGAAAATCGTTGGCCCCACGGCTGACCGATTGGCGGAAAGACGTCGGTTGGAGGTAGCGTTCGTAACGCTGGATGTCGGCCAGGAAGTACTCGCTGCTTCCCTCCAAAGCCGCCGCCAGTTGGATCAATTCGTCCTGGGTGGCTTGACCGTCGTCAACGCCCCGAATGCCCAGCACGGCACCGATCTGGGCGAGGTCACGATCGACGCCGGCCAGGGATGCTTTTTGGATGGTCGAAAGCGGTGCCAGACTCGCTCGCAGCGGCTCCCAGCTTCGCTGAATCTCACCGAAAGACTCGATCAGTTGACGACGCGATGCGCCGGAGCCGGCCTCCTCGAGGAAACGCTGGCATCCCGCCTTCAGGGCTCGCCCCCGATCGAAGACTTCGTTTTGACGACCCTTGGGCATCTCGTACATCGTGCCGAAGCTCAGCTGACCGAGCAAGGCATCGACGCTGCGGTTCAAATGATCGGCCAGTTGCCCGACATCGACGGCCGGGGCGGGCGGCGTCATCCACAACAAGGCGTACGTCTCGGTGCCACACTGCGCGATGCGGTCCAGGCGGATTTGCAGGTGCGGATCGTCGATCGTGGAAATGCGAGCGGCAAAGTCACGATAGCGTCCCAGGAAATCGCTGAATCGCGTTACCGCTTCCTCGTAACTCGCCTCGCCGACTCGGTCGGCTTCGCGAATCAGGGTTTGGCGGAGCAAGCGACAATCGCTGGAAAGTCCCGCCATGCGTCTGGGCGAAGCGTCGCTCAGTGACAGGTCGTCCTCCAAGGACTGCAAGTGCGTCGCAGCGGCGATCAAGACGTCGCGAAGGGCTTGCCTGTCGAACTGGGGTCGAATCGAAAGCACTTTTGCCATCGCGGCACAGCTTCGATCGCAAGTTTTCAGCGGACCTCGGACGTTGTCAGGCAAATCCGGAATGTTGCGCAAATCGAATGACAACTTTCGCCAACGGGCGTCCAGGTCACGGTAGTCGTCGCGGACGTCGGCGACCGCGGACAGACCGTCACAACGCCCGATCAACACGCGGGCGTCGGCGGACAAACGGTAGGCCTCGGGCAGGGACGCGCGAAGCAAAGGCGACCGGCCGCTGTCGCCGCGGAGACGTGTCACCAGGTCGTCCGTCGCGGTGGCGAATGCGACCAACTGGTTCACGAAATCGGCCGCTTCCTGTGACTTGACGCTGATGCTGCGTGGCCGTGCCGACGCACGCGGTGTCGGGGGCGTGAATTCCGGCGGACGCGATTCCGGAGGACGCGGTGTGGCCGACGGCGCCCGATCGCGGGGCGAGAGTCGCCGGGTGCTCGGGACCGCCACGCTGCCATCGGGTCGTGGCGGAAAGAACCCCGAGGGGACGTCGACCGGTTGCGAGGTGCCGCCGTCGGTTGCGGATCGTTGCGTTTCGGATTGACGACGCTCCCGTTCGTCGGCTTGCCGCTGCGCTTTCGCGCCGGCGATGCTCCGGAACATGTCTTCGATGAAGCTGCCGCCCTGCGCCGACGCGGGCGAAACGTAGACCAATTCTAAAAGACCGACCGTCATGGTGACCCAGCACCACTTTCGCAAACCCATTGTTGCCACCGCACCGTGAGAAAAACAGAATTCAGAAACCCCAAAAGGCGAGCACGCCCGCCGTGGGAGTCTATCGGACTCGCGGTGCGGGCAGAACGCTATTTGAATTCTTCGTCAAAAGCGCCGAACTCGTCGACGACCTCTTCGGATTGCTCTTCGATCATCTCGGCTTCGTCGCCGAACCCCGCCTCGTCGTCGATCATTTCGTCGTCAGCCATTTCCTCGGGTTCCGGCTGTGCCATGGCGGCGAGGCGTTTTTTCTTTTCGATCGCGTTGACGACGGGTACCGAGAACGCCATGACCAGAATCAGCAGGGTCCAGAATATGAAGTAGATCATCGGCAGAGTGAGAAAAGCGTATGGAAGGCGACCAGGCGTGTCATTGTAATCACCGAGCGGTAGGCGGGTTCGTCGAAAAGTCGATCGGTCCGATCAGCGGGACGCGCCGAAAACGATGGTCGCGACCGACGGCATGGGGGTCAAGGATAGACGGTCGCCGACGGAACCTTCGGATCCGCCTCGGTTCGGGTGTCCGGCCGGCGATCTTGGACTCTCACCAACTCTCGCTCGGCTTCGGCCCGGAGCGCGAAGGCGAGGAACGAGGAGGGGTCTTTCCTTGCGATCTGCTTTTCGGCCCGGGCGAGACTCTGGGCGGCCGCTTCGGAATCGGATCGGACGCGAACGAGACAATCGACCAGCCACGTCACTTCCCGCCATCCCTCGGATCGATGTCGCTCCAGGAACTCCGTCGCTTGGTCGATCAAGCCGCTGCGGTACAAAGCCAACCCGCGCGCGGCGACGGCAGTTTTGTCGAGCTTCCCTTGGTCACCGAGTTCCGATTCGACGCCCGCGGTCAACTCCATCAGCTGTTGCGGATTCGCGTCGGGATCAATGCCCGACCAGAGGGCTTGAAGGCATTTGAACCGGGTGGACTCGGGTGCCGCCGTGACCAAAGATTCGCCCAGCTGACGAATTTCCGCGAGCAAGTCATCGACCGCTTCTTCGACGCTTTCGCCGGCGATCGACTTCGCTTCGGCGGTCACAAACGCGTAGCAGCCGAGTTTGTCCATCAACTCCACACAGTGTTCCACCGTGTCCGGCTGATTGGCGAAAAGTCGCCGCAACGTCTGCACGGCGGATCGGAATTCCGTGACCGCTTCATCGATCATCCCTTGTTTGAAGCAGAACGTCCCCATGTTGATGTGACCGTTGGCCAGTCGTTTCTGAAACTCGACGACGGACGGATTCGCCGCCAACACTTTTTTGCCGACCTCAACGGCCGACCGCAACGCTTCTTGACTCTCGTCGTAGCGTCCCAAAACGTGCAGTGAGATCCCCAGATTCATGCGTTGACTGGCAAAGTCTGACCGATACGCGAAATGCTCGGGGTCAAGCGTCAGCGTTCGCTCGCAGGCGTCACAAGCTTTCCGATAATGTTCGTAGCATTGCTGCCACTGTCCACGTTTGAATCCGAAATGATTCCCCGCGCTATTGTAGATCTCGATGATGCGTCGAAGTCCTTTCGCGTCATTTTGAATTTCCGGCAGCAGTTGATCCGCGGCGCGAACGGCTGCGATCAAGTCGGCCTCCGCTTCATCCAGTTGATTCAGATTGCTGAGCGCGTTACCGCGTCCCTGCAAAGCGTCGGCAAGCAACAGACGATCGGGCAGACTGCCTCGGCGTTCGACCAATCGTTGCAAAACTCCGATCGCGTCGCCGAAGTGTTGGCTTGCCGGCCGGAATTGTTGTGAGATTTTGTGGGCCATGCCCATCGACATCATGGCTTTCGCTTTGCCCTCCAGGTCAACGGCACTCGGCGGGCCGTCGGCGAGCAAGCCGTCGTAAATCGAAATCGCCACCGCGCTCTGTTCGAAAAGTTCTCCGCCCCCCGGATCCAGGACCAAGGCGATCTGTGCCAGCCGTGCGTGAGCCTCCGCGGCGCCCCGTCGAACGGCGGGATCGCGGTCGGATTGGGCGACGAAATCCTCGTAATAACGTCGGGCCTTGTTCAACAAGATTCGGCGAACCTCTTGGGCGCCGGCGGTCCTGGCCAAAACGCCGTCCTCGTCGGCCACTTCGGTCAGGTACTCGTCGACGATCGACTGAGCCTGTCTGAGCCGTTCGTCGGCGAGCGTCTTGGCCGCCAAGGCGGCCTGATTGGATGCGGCCGCTTGGCGGTACAAAACGATGGCGACGCCGGCACCGACGAGTGCCACCATCGCGATCGCGATCGCGGTTTGAGTCTGCAAACGTCTGCGTTTTTGATCCTCGGCCGCGCGGACGGTCAATTCGCGCTGCTCGATCGCGGCCTGCCGGGCGCGGCTTTCCACGCTTGCCAGGTGCCGCGTGATTTCGCGACTGACTTCGCCGGCGTCGGCGTATCGATCCTCCGGTGCAACCTGCAGACATCGCTCGCAGATCTCGATCAATTCGTTGTCTGCCCCGCAGTCGTCCAGCCGCCGCAGGGCATCTTCCAAGTCACCCACCGCCGCGCGACGAACGGCCTCCCCGACACTGCAACCCTCGTGCAGTCGTGAATGCGTCAGGATCTCGAACAGAATCGAGCCGAGGGTGAACACGTCGCCACGGGGATCGAAATTTTTTCCTTGCCCACGGGCTTGCTCGGGCGACATGTAAGCGGGCGTTCCCAAGATGTCGCCCGCCATCGTCAGACTTCTCGCCAGTTCATCCCAAGATTCATCGTCGCTTGCCGGCACCGTATCGCTCAGCGAAATCGGCTGCGGCGACGTCGGTTTCTGACCCGCGCTGATCTTGCCGGCGGAGGTTTCCGAGCGGGACTTTGCCATGCCCCAGTCCATCACCTGAACTTCGCCGAAGGCGCCGACCATGATGTTTTGGGGCTTCAGGTCGCGATGGATCACTCCCTCGGCATGCGCGTAGGCGACCGCTTGGGTGACCTGTTCGAAAATCCCGAGGTCGCGGATCGGATCGTTATCTTCTCGAGAACGCGACTTCAAAATCCGTTCAAACGTTTCGCCCTCGACCAGCTTCATCGAAAAGAAAGCCGCGTCGTCGTCCAGTCGACCATGGTCGTAGATCGGCGGAATCCCGGGATGTTGCAACCGGCCGGTCAAAAGGGCTTCGCGAATCAACCGGGCTTCGGCCGCGGCCTCCTCGTGGTGCGAATCGCGAAGACGTTTGACGGCGAGCGTCCGCTGGCCGACACGATCATCGACACGCCAGACATCGCCGTTCCCGCCGCTGCCGACCTTCGCCAGAAAACGATATCGCTCCGAAGTCGGCACGTCGGGCAGCGAAGCTTGTGCCGCATCCACGATCCGCCGCGCGTCGTTCGTGGTGAACGAAAGGTCTGTTCGCAACAGAAACGGCTGGTAGTCGGCCGGCGAGATCGACATTCCTTGTCGGCGACGAAGCTCGGCATCGATCGCCAGCAGTTCGCCAAGCAACACGCCCCGATCCCGCGGGGCGACCTCGTCGAGCAGCGGCTCAACGACGGACTCCAAGTCCTGAGTCGCCGGGTCATGGGACTCCTCAAAGCGAGAGCAGAGTCTCTCGACAAGCCGCATCGATTCGAGCGAATAGGTGGACATGCGTAAACCAGCGGGCGACTTCGGAAAAGCTGGCTCGGTCTTCGAAGGCCAGTTGTTAAGGAATCCACATGGTTCGGCCGGCGCTTCGACGAGCGTGCGGCGGTTCGGGGCGGCCGAAATCAACATGACTCTTAGGCGCACCGTTTGGCTCGCCTTATTCATGATAACCGCTACCCCAACCAGAACTCACCCACATGCCGTTTGCCAAGCCAAGCTCGGATCGTCGGGATCGATCCCGCCGCCGCCGCATGCTGATGGAACAGCTTGAAAACCGACAGCTGCTCAGCGCCAATCCGTTGACACCGGGACAGCAAACGCAGCTCGAGACGCAACTCGGCGCTCTGACCACCTTCGCCGAGCACGTCGATAGCCGGGCCGAACTGAATCGTCCGCTCGCGTTTTTGGGTACCTCGTTCAACGAACACTTGGACGTCTCGGATGTGGTGCGGGACTCGCTGGTCGGTCCGCTGACGACGTTCATCGACGCCGGGGTGACGCAGTCGTCCGACGAAGTGGCGGCGGTGCTGCAAGGGTCGCAGTCGTCGGACTTGGTCGTCACTTTCAGCCCGGTCGAGATCCGCGAAGACAGCGAACTGGCGTTCGCGACCACACTCTACGCGACTCGCAGCGTTCCCTACGACGTGCGACTCGGCTCCGCGGGTGACGAAATCGGGCTGGAATGGAAGGATGTCGAAACAAGAACCGCTGAGTTCACGCTGAAGTTTGATTTGAAATTCGGTGTCGATGCGGGTGAGTCGGGCGTCGCGGACGATGGCAATTTCTTCGTCGATATCTTGTCACTGCAAACGTCGGTGACCGACGCCACCCGAATCGTTTCCGATGCGACCATGCCGGCGGTCGTTTCCTTGACCGAGGCGATTACTTTCAGCGTTTTGATCAACGAAGAAACCGCGATCACGGCGACGCTTCCCGCCGATACGCCGGGCAACGCCACGCCCCTGCCGCAGCGGATCACGCAAGCACTCGCGGCGCCGTTGGCGGAAGCGGGATTCGCCGGCGACATTGTCGGTGCCGACGTGCACGGAAAACTTGCCCTGAAAAGCATATCTCCGGAAATTCGCAGCCTGCAAGTCTTTGACGGCGGCGGGCTCTGGCGTCTCGGTTTCACCGACGCGCAATCGTCGGCATCGGACTTTTCCCCCGCCTTCGAATACGGCTTACTGGATCTGGCCGCCGAGGATTCCGGCATCGCGATCACGGGCGTGTTGGACGTGTTTGCCGATGACGGAGGCGATTCGCGTCTGAGTGCGGCCGAGTTGTCTGGCGGGCCGGAACTGACGACGCAAGCACGCCGTGGCGGCACGTCGGTGTCCCGGCTCCGGCCGACCTCGGGCAACCCCGTCGCGGGTGCCCCGATCGTCCGGGCGGACGTGGTTCGAATGTTCTCGGCCGCCCCCCTGGTGATCAACCGCGAAGGTTTTGACGAACTCGACTCACGGCACGACCGTGTCAGCGACACCCTGCGCGATGGATTCGCGGCGATCACCCGATTCGGTGAAAGGCTGGAAACCGAAACCGGTTTGGGCAACGCCTTGCCCGCGATGGAATCCGGTTACGCCGACGCGGCCGATCTGGACGGATTGTTGCGGGCGAAGCTGCAAACAACCGTCGAGGACTTGCTTGCCGAAAACGAACGTCCGAGTTGGGAAGACGTCCGGTCGGCGTTCCAAGCCGCAGGTTTAACGGTCTCCGAAGTTGACAACTCCGGCGGACCTGTGTCGCTGAGCATCGACATGAACGAAACCGAAACGACGCAGACGAAGCTGACCTATGGGGACTTGGCCGAAGACGCCGGCTTCGCGGCCGGCGAAGATCAACGGCCCGACCTCTCGTTGAGGACGCAAACGGATTGGAGCTTTACCTTTGAAATCGATCGGACGGGAGACCGCGCGTCCCTGGATGCATTCGAGGTCAAGTTCGATCGCGCCGATCACAACGCTTCGGTGGCGGCCACACCCGTTTCGTTCGATGCCAGCATCGGTTTCTTGGGATTATCCGCCTTTGGCACGCCAGCAATGAACGCGACGCTCGCCGCGTCGGTCCGTGGTGGCGGACAGGTTTCCGCGGCGGAACTTGTCGACCGGCCCATGGCGGATCTGGTGATGACGACCGAGTCGGGGACGTTCGACTTGGATTTGGCACTCACGGCAACACTGGGCAGCGGCCCGGACGCGCAAACCTTCAACGCCACGATGGGCTTGTCGTCCGGTGAAGTGTTTAGCGGGCAGTCGGAATTCCAACCGACCGACTTCACCGCAGTCGCCGACTTTGTGAATGTGTCGGCCGATTCGCTGGCCGGAGGGTTGTCGCAGTTGGCCGGATGGTTGGGCGATTTTGCCGAACAGTCGTTGTCCGACAGCGTTCCGCTTGCGGGAACACGCTTTTCGGATGTCGTGGACTTTGAAAAACTGTTCGAAGACGAAATCGCGTCTCGGTTGAGAACCGACGAGGGTCAACTGACGTTTTCCACGCTGCAAGAATTCGAGACGCTCGTGCCCTGGATTTCGTACCAAGGCTATGACGCGGCGGCGGACGAAGTCTTGTTTGA
>CAYVRC010000090.1:0-23475 GCA_964453205.1 uncultured Pirellulaceae bacterium
CCGATGAGTCTTCGGAAAAGTCGGATTCGAGCGAGCCGCAACAAGGCGAGCAACAGCAAGGCGAGCGGCAACAAGGCGAGCGGCAACAAGGCGAGCAGCAACAAGGCGAGCAACAGCAAGGCGAGCAGCAACAACAACCCCGCCAGCCTCCCGCTTCGCCGCAACAACAAGCCGACCAACAAATCGAGCAGGCGATCGAGAACATGCGGAAGGCCGCCGAGGAACTGGAAAAGGCCGAGCGTGACCAAGCCGTTGAAAAGCAACGCGAAGCCGAACAGAACCTGCGAGCCGCCATCGATCAGCTCGAGCAAATCCTGCGACAACTTCGCGAGGAAGAGATCGAGAGGGAACTTGCCAAGCTGGAGGCTCGTCTACGTCAGATGGCCGCGATGCAGGCGAAGGTGCTGGACGACACGGTCGCGCTGGCGGCCACGCCGGAAAGTCAACGTAATCGTCAAACTGACCTGAAGGCCGGAGATCTGGCTTTCGAAGAAAAGAAAATCACGCTCGAATCGGATCGCGCTTTGCTGTTGTTGCGCGAGGAAGGATCAAGTGTCGCGTTTCCCGAAGTGGTTTCCCAAATCCGCGATGACACCATTCGCGTCACCGAAAGGCTCGGCCGGACGAAGATCGACGGTGTCACCCAAGGGATCCAAGAAGACATTCTCGCGGCCTTGGAGGAAATGATCAACGCCTTGCAGAAGGCACAACAGGATCGAGAAAAACAAAAGCAGCGACAACAACAGCAGCAACAACAAAAGGGCGGACCGCAAGACAATCCGCTCGTCGAAGCCTTGGCCGAGTTAAAATTGATTCGGACGATGGAAACGAGGATCAAGAGCACGACCGAGCGGTACGCGGACTTGCTGGAATCCGGCGAGACGACCGGAAGCGAGGTGAAACCGCTTTTGGAAAACTTGGCCGAACGACAAACGCGACTTTATCGAATCACGCGAGATTTGGTTTTGGAGCGAAATCAATGACCGATGATCGCGTGACGAGGACTTGTCGTTCCGACATAGTTCCTCGTTGCAGACACCTGACCCGGGAATAATGATGATGACGAACGCCAACCACCCAGGTTCGATCCGCCGAACGTTTTCGTTCGGTCATCTCTCTGTCCCGGTTTTGGTTGCGTCGCTTCTCTGTCAACTTTTTTCTACCCCGGCGACGGTCGTCGCCGATGACTCCTTGAATCGGACCAGCAGTTGGCAAGCGATCCCGATCAACGAGATGGCTCAGCGGTTACGCGAAGACCTGGACGCCGCCGGGATCGCGCCGGGCACGATGGACCAGCTGTCGGAAACTTTTTTGAATTCGATCGAATCCCGAGACGCCGACCCGTTGGACGCTTTCGTGACGGTGTCGGCGACCGAGTTTTCCGCGGCAGGTGATTTGGTTTCGCTGTCACGCGACAATCCGGTTTCCGCTGCGGCCAGCCTGGATCCCAGTTCGCCGGGCTACGCGGCCATCAATTCGCTGCCCCCGACGACACGTTCGTCGATCCGTGTATGGCTGGCCCGAGAATTGGTGCAACGTCGCCTGTACGACGAAGCATTGCCCGTCATTGCGGAAGTCGACGCGATCAAATCGATCGATCCCGCCGCCACGCTGTTCTATCGCGGAGCCTGCTATCACGCTTTGCTGATGAAAAAGGAAGCGTTGGCGGATTTGCGAATGCTGCTTGAAAATCCACAGCACTCTCCGGTCCGATTCACGCGAACCGCGGAATTGATGATCGCGGACATTCAACCGTTGAAGGAGGACTCCCTTGACGAAATCTCACGGTTGATGACCGACGTCACCCGTCGATTGGACCTGGGCCGGACCGGCGAAGAGGTTAAGGATCGAGAACAACAGATCATCGACAAGTTGACCAAGTTGATCGATAAAGCGGAGCAGCAACAGCAACAGCAGCAACAAAGCAGCAGCGGCGGTGGCGGCTCCGGGGGCGGTGAGCCGACCGGCGGGCTGGACGAGAGCCAGGCCGACGGATCGCCGATGGGCAAAGGCGACGTGGATCAAAAGAGATTGGACGAGGGACCGTCATGGGGGAACCTTCCTCCCGCGGAACGTCACGAAGCGATCCAGCAGATCAGCCGCGACCTGCCGACACACTATCGCGAAGCCATCGAAGCGTACTTTCGTAAGCTGGCGACCGACGGAAGCTGAATGCCCGACGCGACGCGATCATTGGTCACCGGTTGCGGTGGCTTTCTCGGGGCCGAAATCGTCCGTCAACTGCTTCGTCGCGGTGACCGAGTCGTCGGAATCTCTCGCGGGTCGTACCCGGAGCTCGTCGAACTCGGGATGACTCACGTTCGCGGTGACCTGACCTGCCGCGATTTCGTGCTCGACCAAGTCCGCGACGTCGATGCGGTCATCCACACCGCCGCGTTGGCGGGCGTGTGGGGCGATTGGTCGAGGTATTTCCAGACCAACGTTTCTGCCACGCGTCATCTGATCGATGCCTGCCGGCAAAACAAAATCGGGCGGTTGGTTTATACCAGCAGCCCCAGCGTGACCTTTACCGGCGACGATCAGTCCGGCGTGGATGAATCGGTACCGTATCCGAGCCGCTGGCTTTGCCATTACCCCAAGAGCAAGGCTATGGCGGAGCGAGACGTCCTGGCCGCCCACGCCCCGCCTGATTTGGCGACGTGTTCGCTGCGTCCGCACCTGATTTGGGGACCGGGCGACCCTCACTTGCTGCCTCGCGTCGTGCAGCGAGCCCGGTCGAGGAAGCTGCGGATCGTCGGCGACGGCAAGAACTTGGTGGACATGGTTTACGTCGTCAACGCGGCGGCAGCCCATCTTTGTGCGGTCGACACGCTGGCCTTGAATCCCGACCAGGCCGGTGGACGGGCGTATTTCGTGGCCCAGGACGAACCGGTTGCCCTCTGGCCGTGGATCGAAAAGTTCTGCCAATCCGCCGGTGTCTCGTTTTCGGGCCGGAGAGTCCCTTTTCGCGTCGCCTACGGACTCGGGGGTGCTTTGGAGGCGGCTTACCGCATGACGGGCCGCGATTCGGAACCGCCGATGACCCGATTCGTGGCGGCGCAGTTGGCCAAAGATCATTATTTCGACGTTTCCGCCGCCGCCGAACGTCTGGGCTATCGGCCCTCGGTCACGATGGACGAAGGCCTGCGGCTGACGGCGGATTATCTACGAGAATTAGGCGGGTCGTCCTGATCAAGCCGGCTGGCGACGATTCAGCGGTCGGCCCGACTGTCCGACGGGCCATGTTTTTCCGAAAGCCGACCGGCCACAAAGCTCGGGGACTAGCCGTTGTCAATCGACGGCCGGATTGTTAGCTTTTGGGATCACGAGTTGGCCGAAGCCTCGGGCTTCGGTATAGGTCTGAAAGGACGTCTCCCTCGTGACATCTCCGTCTCGATCTTCCCATCCGCATCGACCGCCCAAGTTGTTGGGTGCCCGCCGAACGTGATCGCACCCAACCGCGCCTCGAAACTGCCTGATGATCAACGGATCGTCATTACCGGCATCGGACTGACCGCGCCCAACGGCAACGATTGGGACAGCATGCGTGATGCGCTGCTGAATAAACGCAGCGGCGTCCAACCTTACGAGATCCGTTACTTCGGCCAGACCCTGGCCGGGATCTGTGACTTCGACACCAAGCGTTACCAGACCAAAAAAGACCTCCGGCGCGGCACGCGTGCGGGCAGCGTCGGCGTTTATGCGGCCAACGAAGCCGTCAAACACTCCGGCATCGACTGGGAAAACACCGACCGGTCACGCGTCGGCATCTACGTGGGCGTCACCGAGCACGGAAACGTGGAAACGGAAAACGAGATCTTTGTCATCAAGGGTTTCGATTATGACACCAGTTGTTGGTCGCACCATCACAACCCTCGCACCGTCGCCAACAATCCGGCCGGCGAAATCGCGTTGAACATGGGGGTCACGGGACCGCATTACACGATCGGGGCGGCTTGTGCGGCCGGCAACGCGGGCTTGATTCAAGGCGCGCAGATGTTGCGGCTGCACGAATGCGACCTGGCGATCGCCGGCGGCACCAGCGAAAGCATCCACACCTTCGGCATCTTTGCCAGTTTCAACAGCCAAAACGCCTTGGCAAGTCACGTCAATCCGGCCGAGGCCAGTCGCCCCTTCGACGTCGATCGCAACGGCATCGTCGTCGCCGAAGGCGGATGCCTTTACACGCTGGAGCGGCTGAGTGATGCGAAGGCGCGGGACGCAAAAATTTTCGGCGAACTGGTCGGCTACGCCATGAATACCGATGCCACCGATTTCGTGTTGCCCAATCCCGAGCGACAAGCCGAATGCGTGAACATGGCACTGCGGCGTGCGGGCTTGGAAGCCGACGACATCGACATCGTCAGCACCCACGCGACGGGAACCTCCAGCGGTGACACCCAAGAATGTAGTGCGCTGCGTGACGTGTTCGGCCGATGCAAGAACACCAGAATCAATAACACCAAGAGCTACATCGGCCACGCCATGGGTGCCGCCGGAGCGTTGGAACTGGCCGGCAACTTGAAAGCGTTTGACGATCACGTCGTTCATCCGACCATCAACGTCGATCAGTTGGATCCGTCTTGCGAATTGCCAGGCCTGGTGCTCAATGAGCCCCAACAAGTCCCACGTGTCGACTACATCCTGAACAATTCTTTCGGGATGTTGGGCATCAACTCCGTGGTCATCATCGGCCGCATTTAATCTTTTTTCGACTGATCAACTTACCGTTTCACTATGACCCCCGCTGAAATCCGTAACGAAATCCTGGACATCCTGGACGATATTTCTCCCGATGAAGATCTGGACAGCCTGGACGACGAGAAACCTTTCCGCGAGCAGTTGGAACTGGACAGCATGGACTTCCTGGACATCGTGATGGAGCTTCGAAAGCGTCATCGCGTCCAAATCCCGGAGGAGGATTACGGTCACTTGGCCAGCATGCACTCGACCGTGACGTACTTGGAACCGAAAATGAAAGAGATCTGAGGACGGACGAGCGAATCGGCAGCTCGAAAACGGTGTCGCGTTGATTCGCAACCCTCCTGACCCTCCTCGGCACTCTTCGTTCAGTCCTCGGCACTTTTCTCATGTACGACACCATCATCATCGGCGCCGGGATGAGTGGTCTGGCGGCCGGCATCCGCCTGGCGCATTTCGACCAACGTGTTTGCATTCTGGAAAAGCACTACACCATCGGCGGTCTCAATTCGTTCTATCGCTTGGGCGGTCGTGACTACGACGTCGGCCTGCACGCGATGACGAACTTCGCCAAAAAAGGCGATAAGAAAGGCCCGCTGGCCAAGCTGATCCGACAGTTGCGTTTTCGCTGGGAGGATTTCAAGCTGGCAGAACAGATCGGCAGCGCGATCCGCTTTCCGGGGGTCAATCTGGATTTCAACAACGACATTCAACTGCTCGAAAGTGAAATCGCCGACCGGTTCCCCGATCAAGTCGACGGCTTCCGTTCCCTGTGCGGTTCCTTGTTGGACTACAGCGACATGGACGGACAAGATCCGAATTTCATGCGCTCGGCTCGCGGCGTCATGGCCGAACACATCAGCGAGCCGTTGCTGATCGAAATGCTGCTGTGTCCGCTGATGTGGTACGGCAATGCCAGACAGGACGACATGGATTTCGGCCAATTCTGCATCATGTTTCGTGCCTGTTACTTGGAAGGTTTCGGTCGCCCGTTCAAAGGCGTGCGACTGATTCTGAAAAACTTGGTCCGCAAGTTCCGGGGTTTGGGCGGCGAATTGAAACTCCGCAGCGGCGTGTCACGCATCCACGTCGAAGACGGTCGTGCCGTGGGCGTGGTGCTGGACGACGGAACCGAATTGCAAGGAAAACGCATTTTGTCCTCGGCCGGCAGCGTCGAGACGCTTCGCATGTGTGACGACATCACGGGCGTCGATGTCGCCAAGGCGGGAAAACTTTCGTTCATCGAATCGATTTCGATCTTGGATCGACAGCCCATCGATTTCGGCTTTGACCGCACGATTGTCTTTTACAACGACAGCGAAAAGTTTCACTGGCGACGCCCCGACGACGACCTTTGTGACCCGCGGACGGGCGTGATTTGCTCGCCGAACAATTACATCTACGACGCCGAAGAAGGCGGTTTGCCCGACGGAGTGATCCGCATCACGACGCTGGCGAACCACGACCGTTGGTGCCAGCTCGGCGACAAACAGTACAACGCGGCAAAGATCGCTCAGTACGATTCCGCCGTCGCGTCATCGGTCCGCTTCATGCCCGATTTTCGTCGCTTCGTGATCGATACCGATGTTTTCACGCCCAAGACGATTCGCCGCTTCACCTGGCACGATAACGGCGCCGTCTACGGCGCGCCGGAAAAACAGTTGGATGGGACCACGCACCTGCCCAACGTGTTCTTGTGCGGGACCGACCAAGGGTTCGTCGGCATCGTCGGCGCGATCGTCAGCGGAATCAGTATGGCCAACCGTCACTGCATGACGATGCCCTAGCCGTCCAGCGGCAAAGCACGGTCGGCATCAATCGCCGACGACGTGGCTACCGAATTCGGCTTTCAAGCGTTCGTTTTCGGCTTTCAGATCCTGGACTTGCTTCAGCACCCCGTTGAAGTCGTCGGCGATCGGTTGCCAAAAATCGCGTTCTCGCAGCCGGATCGCTTGAGTGTCTTCGCCGCGATGGAGCGCAGCCAATCCGGTCCGCAACCGATACATCGGCCCGGCGAATCGATTGCTCATTTTCAAGGTGTCGCGGATAAAGACCGGGATCAGAACCACTAACACCACCATCAACGGGACTTGATCCCGAAGCACGTCGCCGAAGGCACCCGACAAGGGTCGATGACCGGCCATCATCAACAAGGCGATCATGGAATTGATCATCAACAAACAAATGACCAGCATCCCCCAGTGCAAAAGAATGCGTAGGGCAAGCGACCACTGGACCTGAGGATCGATCAGGATTTTGCTGCGTTTGGGCTTCGATTCGTGCATCACCGATGTCGTGGGTTGAAAGGATTGCGATGCGTGGCGGAAACTCGGCAAGTCTTCGGAAGCCTAGGTTACGATCCCCGCCCGTTCACCAAGCCGTCCACCAAAGGTTTCGCAATCTTGACGCAATGCACGCTATGACACGACACAGCAGTTCTTTCCGTGTCATCGATGCAACCGGTCCGGAGAGCTCAGAACATTCCGCAACCGAGACCGGGCGAACGTGCGATGGTCAAAAAACCAAGCCGTCGTTGTCGATGAGAAGATCGGGTCCGCGCCGGCGGACCTGTGAAAGGTCAACTTTGCGTTGACACCGTAGCGGCCGGGAAAAAAGGCTCCAGGTACCTTTTGCCGGATCAGGTACCTTTTGCCGGGTGCCAATTTCCCGCCCCTTACTCAGCGATCTTCCTTACAGGGACCACCGTGATGACAACCGACGCATCACCGACCAGCAGACCACCGCGTCGCAGGAAACTGGCGACACGATTGACGTCGCTACTGGCCGCCGCGGGAATCATGGCGGCGACACCGACGTCCGCCGGTTATCCGGAAACCTACGAACGGATGGAGCGGTTGTACGGATTCGGCTGGGGCGACGGATATCACGCGTGCCGAAGTTCCGGCGCGCGACCGCTGGCCGATTTGCCCCCTCGGACGTATAGCAGTCGATACAACAGTCCGCTCGAACGCCTGCATGGGTGTGACACCGGCAACCGGGCTGCCTGCTTTTACGACCTCTTCGATCAACAGTGTGACGCGATGGGCGGTTGTGGCGGTTTGGCCGGGCAGGTGGTCGAACCTTTTCCACCCTCCTCCGGTGCAACGTCCTGTGACGCAAGCTGCGACGCCATGATTCCCACCCGCCCTTTCGCGTCTTCTAGAATCGACGCGGCACACGCGAACGGGTGGATCGACGACCAGGCGATTCAAGGCCGCGTCTTTTCAGTTCCCGCGCCCGCGACGACGACTGTCGAAATCCCCACCGACGGCCCGGTGCCGTCGGCGCCCGAAACGAAATCACCGGTTCCGCCCGAGATCATCCCGGCGCCCGCCGCGGAAACCGACCCCGAGCACGCAGCGATTCGCAGCTCCAGTGATGAATCGACGGCGGAGCCGCTCGGTCTTTCCCCGGCGGACGAATCAATGCCGCGGTCGACGGAGGACTTGCCGGAGGTCTCGTCGTCCACGCCGTCGCCCCCCAACCCGGATCTTGACTGGTTGCCGGTTCAAGTGCCGAGTCCGACGCAGCAATCGACGCCCTGGCCGGCCGCTCCGCTACCCGAGTCGGGAGAGGATCCCGAAGCGATGCCGCTGCCACTGTCGACCCGCACGTCGACATCCGCGGCACGAACCCTTCGGCTGCCCGGGCCGCAAAGCAAGCCGGAATGGCAGGATCGCCGACCCTCGGGAACGTGGCGACTCTCGGCCCCGATGACACCGTCGTCACCCGACGAATTGCGGACACACCGACTGCCATCGGTCAGCAAAAAGGAACCGTCAATCCGCAGACAGCGCGTCGCCTCCGAACACATCATTCGTCAGCCACTTTGAGCGTTCCCGTCGTCTCGCCGCCGAAATCGGCCGTTCGAGAAAGTCGGCGATCGGGCGGCTTTCTCAGGTCCGTGCGGTGACGCGATGAGGCGTCGCTTGACGGGCGATCAACCAGATCGCCAGGATTTGCGACATCGCAATCCCGAGCGGCGGGATCTGACGAAGGAACGAAGCCACGTCGCCCGTCCAACCGGCTTCCGCGGCCGCCTGATCCCGCATCCATTCTCGCATCGTTTTCTTGCGGGCTAGGAGTTCGGGATATTGTCGTGCCCAGTCCACTTTTTCCCAACCACGACTGGTCCGTCGCCATCCGGTCGGCGGCACCGCGCGGGGGGCGGGCGAAGCTTCGACGCCGGGTGGTGACCACTCGGATGGCGGATCGAGGTCGATCGCCGATCGTTGGCCCGATCCGGGCGAGTCAACGGGCGGGAAAGAGCCGGGTTCGGCGTCGCCGGTTCGCATCAAGGCGACCATCAAAAGAATCGCGCCGCAGCGACGCAGACAACGCAGCGAACGTCGCTTCATCCAGTGTCGGTCCTCGGGCGTGATGTACAGCAATTTCATACCAAGCGGCGATGCACGCCGTGGTCCGAAGACCCCGGAGGGCGATCCCAAAAAACGACCTAAGTTCTTTTGAGAAAATAAGTTAGGCCTCGGCCGACGGGCCCGTGGTCGCGCTCGAAAAGCGGCACGTGTTGCCGCGACGCCACGCCGATGTGCTGCCGAATCGCCACGTCGTGGCATGCCGGCAACGGCTTGTAGACGTTGCGACCGGAGCGAACGGAACCGCCCAAAGAATTTGCGGGTCTCGGGGCTGATCGTCGCGGCTCGATCGGCCGATTCATGACCTACCTTTCACTCGATCAGTCTTGTGCCACGTCGATCGCATCTGCTTCACTCGAACAAATCACCCCGGGCCCAACAGAACCATGTCGCTTGTCACCAAGTCCACGGCTCTCGAAGACGTTTTTCGAACCGAACTGCTGCCTGCCTTGCCGCACAGCGCGATCAGCCTGCTTCAATTGTCCCAGCGCGATGACGGCGGCCCGAACGAATTCGCCAAGCCCATCGAGGCGGACCCGGGACTGATGGGCCAAGTGCTGAAATTCGTCAACTCGTCCTATTTCGGCTTCAGCCGAGAGATCACCGGGATCCAGCAAGCCTTGACGTTGGTCGGCACGCGAGCGATCACAAACTTTGCGCTGTGGAACGCCGTCTTCAGCGTGATTCCCAATCCGAAATTCGGCCCCTTTGACCTCAAGGGGCTGTGGCAAGATTCGCTGCGACGCGCGATCTTTGCCCGCAAGCTCGGTCGTGCCTTGTCGCTATCCAACGCGGAAGACTTGTTCGCCGGGGCTTTGCTGCAAGACATGGCGATCCCGTTGCTGTTGAAAGAACTGCCCGCCGAATACGAGTCCTTGGTGCAGCGACGCGTCAGCGAAGGTCGCCGACTAAGCGGACTGGAACGTGAAATGTTCGGATGGGACCATGCCGAGGCTGCGGCTTTGTTGGCCGAGCGATGGAACCTGCCTGAAAACTTCGTCGAGCTGATCGGAAAGCACACGGACTTGGATGATCTGTTGGCCGCCGGTGAAGCGGGCAAGGCGAACGCGTGCGTCGCGTTGGCTTCATTGCTGCCCTCCTGCACCGACGAGACGTGGAGCGAACGAGACGAGTTCGACGCCGGCTTTGCCGAGTTGCTAGCCGGCGATATTGACTCGCTGGAAAGTCTGCTGGCGGAAGTCGACGAAAGTACAGCCGAATTCGCTCCGCTGCTGAAACTGCCTGCTCCCCAGATGACGCTGGTCCAGTTCATGTCGCAGTGAGCAGGCCCCCGCCGGAAACGTACACGTTTCCGATGTCGAAACGCATCACATCAGGACACGACATTCCGATCGCCGCAGGCGGAAGGCAGATCCACGGCGCGTCTTGCCACACGCGGCCTGCCGACACGCGATCGAGCAACGCGGGAGGCGACCAACAGGGTGCCTCTGCCGCAGCCCTCGACTCGTCCGTAAGCCGAAAAAATCGCGATGACAATCTCGGAACCTGAAACAGGTCCCTCAGGCGGTCGGCAGCAGACCCGCTCGGGTCGGCTGAGACATGTATCGAATCAAGCCGTCCGTGTTGACGGGCTTGGGGAACCACTGATCGACGCCGCCGGGACCCGTGCCGATGCCGAATTCTTCCGGTGATGTTCCGCTGATCGCCAAGATACGCATCGCGTGATTCGCTTTGGCTTGACGCAGCTGACGGATCGTCGACGCCCCGTCGCGTTTGGGCATTCGCATGTCCATCAAGACGAAATCGGGCATCCCGTGCTCGTTCAGATAACGGATCGCGTCGTCACCGTCGCTGGCCGTGGCGACTTCACAGCCACGCATCGACAACACGCTGGCCAACAGCTCTCGTTGGTTCGGGTCGTCCTCGACCAGCAACAAACGGATCGAGGCGACGTCGCCCTCGGCGGGGATGGCCGGGGGCGCGGATCCGACTTGCGAATCGACCTTCTCTTCGATCTTTCGCAGCTCGTCCAGCACCCGCAAAAACGTCACGTTGGCTTCGTCGACCATCCCGGCGTCCATCTGTTGCCGGTAAAACTGCAAACCGAGGTTGATCGTGTTCAGACGGTTGCGGATCTCGTGTAAGTCTTCTCTCGAACCTTGCACCCGCGTGTCCATGGCGTCGGCGGAGAACATCTGTTCGCTGGTGCCGTCACCGAGTTCCTGGCGGAGCACTCGAACATCGTCGGGAGCTTCGATTCCGATTCGGGCGACTTGTCGACTGAGTCTGAGAATTTTGATCGTGATGCCCAATTTCGGGAACACAATCGCGTCATCGGTTCTTCTGGATAAAACCAACATCGTAGGTCTCCTTTCCGGATACCGGTACCAATGAAATGGAGCGAATCATTACCGCTCTGAGCATCATCGGGCATTCCGTCGAGATTCGGCGTCCTACCCTCGTGTACACCTTTTGCCCCGCGATGGGATCGTCTATCGCTCCTCGGACCCGCGGCCGGGCCAACCCCCGTCATTGGGGCCAGCCGTCAACGGGTGGGGAGCTCGTAAACGCACGACAAGCCCTGAACTTAAGGCTTTCGGAAAAACCGTCAAGATTTTGGAACGGAAAAACTGTGGATAAAGTGAAACAATCTTGACAACCTTTGGACAAAGCCGTGCGTTCCGGATCGACTTAGCTTACACCTATGCCAAAAACGCACGCAGCCAGGTCCGAATGCGCCGATCAGTCACACTTGGTGCCTTGTCAATTGGGCTTTGGCGGTTTTCCATGGCCACGTCTCGACCAGCCGCCGTTGATCGCGATCGTTTGACCGGTGACAAAAGTCGCGTCCGGGTCCGCCACGAAACGAACCGCCGCGGCGACGTCTTGCGGCGTTCCCCAACGATTCATCAGCGACTGGGCTTTGGCGCGTTCGTCCCAATACTCACTGGTGGCCTGACCCCATGACGTGCGTATCCAACCGGGGGCCACCGTGTTGACGCGAACGTTCGGGGCGACGTCCTGGGCCAGGCTTGCGGCCAACGCCATCACGGCCGCCTTGACCGGTCCGAACATCTGACCCGCGTCGCCCTCCATCCCCAATGGGGCTTGGTCCCAACCGATGAAGACCAGTGACGGCGGCCGCGCGGAGGATTGCTCCCGCAGTCGCGCGACGACTCGCCGACTCAGCCGGGCGGTGCCCACCAAGTCGACCCGCAACAGCTTTTCCAACTTCATCTGAAACGACCACCGGGCGGCTTCGCCGGTCAGAACGTCCAACCCGGCGTTGTTGACCCAAGTCTGAATGCCGCCCAGGCTCTCAAAGGCCCGATCTGCCAAACGGTCCACGTCCGCGTCGTCGGCCAAGTCGGCCTGGCACAACCAAGGCTTGCACCCGAGCTGACGGATCGCCTCGGCCGTCTCCGCCGCGCCGGCCTCGTTCCGGTGGTACGACAACATCATTTCCGCGACTCCGGCGGACGCCAGTTCGATCGCGATGGCTCGTCCGATCCCCGACGAGGCACCGGTGACGACGGCGTTCGTCTCGCCGAACGAACGTGGCCGCGGCGCCGCGTCGGTCGGCGATGGGGCATTCGGTCGGTTCATCGATCCAGCGACACGGCTTCGGCATAGTCCAGCTTGCCCGTCCGGCCGTCGTAGTACTGAAAGACGACCTGAGGATGCGGGTAGGCGACCAATCGTTTGCCGCCCAGTTTCTGGGGCATGTTGAACACGTTGTTGACTTGGACGACACAGTAATGCGGGTACAACCGTTCCAGACGCGGGATGTCCGGCAAGATGTAACTGCTCCAGCGGATGTCACACTCCCGCGGTCCGAACTTGAACAGCCCGGTCGCCGGACGATCACTTTCATCGAGTGCCGGAACATGATTGACGCTGTTGTGCGGCCCGCAACAGAATTCCCAAACGTTGTCGGTGATCTTGATCGCAAAGCTGTTGTGCAGGTCCCCGGTCATCACGAACACCTTCTTGCCGATGGACTCCCAGGTCTCGATCAACTTTTCCCGTTCATCAAAGAATCCTGTCCACGCTTCTTCCTTGTTCGCCTCGTCGGCTTCGAAACCGCCGGCGCCCGAATGGGGGATCATGAACGGGACCGTCGAGATCACGAAGAAGAAATCGGCATCACTTTGCTTCATCGACGAAAGCAGCCAGTCACGCTGGGCGATCCCCAGCATCGACACGCCGGGCTTGTCGCGGCGGGTGACATCGTGCATGTCGCGACTGCCGCGGGTGTCCAGAATAAAGAACTCGCAATTGGAGACGCGAAAACTGCCGTAACTGCGACGACCGATCGAATAACTGAGCTTGGCATCGTCGACCTTGGCGGGCATGTGCAACCGCAACGTGTGCTCGTCGACGACTTCGACGATGTCATACACGTAGCTGTTCTTGTTCCCCTCGTCGGTGTCGTAAGCCATGTCGTTGACCCCGGCGGATGGCGTGCCCCAGTGGACGTGCAAGGTGCCCATTTGGTCGATCGGCAGACCGGTAAAGTCGGCGGCCTGATCGACCAATAAGTCGCTGCCGGCCTTCATCGACGCGAAACCGAAATGCACCGGCTGTTCGTGTCGCATCGGGTTGGCCCAACCCAAGTAGTCCATCCACGCCGTCGTACCGATGTCGCGAAACACCGTACGGCGATGACGTTTTCCGATTTCGGCGCTGCCCCAAATGTCATTGATCAATTCGTGATCGTCGAACGTGAAATAGCTGGGCACGTTGCGATGCCACCGGGCCAATTCGACTCCGCGTGACAAATACAGCTTGTAATTTTCCCAGACGCCGGTGATCGTCGGCATGACCCGGGTGACCTTGGGCATCTCGTCGATGCCCTGGGTCAGCCGCCAAGCCTCCGCCGGGTAGTCGCGTTCTTCTTCGTACAGCCAATCGCCGTTCATGATGTGAAAGTGAACGTCGTCGGCCCAATCCCGATTCAAGTTTTCATAAGTCGGCGTGCGATGCCCGATGCCGTGATACGGGTTTTGATTGGCACAAGAACCGATCTGGAACCGAAAGTTGAACAAGCCGTCGGGATTGTGGGCTTCGTTTCGCGACTCCTGGACGCTCGGCAAGGTGCGAAAGGTCCCCGGCAATCCGTGCGGCCGATCGTTCACCATGACTTGATAATGATACCGCGTGTCGGGCTGTAGACCGGTCAACGCCACAGACCCCGTGTTGTCGTCGGCGATGGCCGTCGCGGCCGGATCACTGTGGCCGCTCAGGTCATCTTCGCCGATCCCGTACCGCACCGTGAACCGACCGGCGTCCGACGTCCGACCCCAGACGCGAACCGAGTCGCTGGTCACATGCCCCAGCATCGGTCCGTGTGTCAAGCGAATCGGGTCTCGCTGGGCCAACGCCTCGCCGGGCGAAACCGCAAAGCAAACCGCGACGAAGCAGACGGGGACGCACAGATTTCTGGCCATGGGGAAACCGTATTCGGGAAAGCGAAGTCAAAAGGATGGCCGATCATACCAAAATTCCGCCGATCCCCCGGGCGGGCCGTCCCCCGAACCGTTCGTCTCCCCGATCGTTTTCCTTATCGTTCGGCGCCCGTCATCCACTGCATCAATCGCTCGCCCAGGCTGCGGTCGTCACTGATCACCATGGTGCCGATTTGACCGTCGCGGATTGCGGTCGCGACGACCGAGCGGACGCGGCTGACCGCCTGCATCCGCGGCGCGATCGTTTCGACGTCTCCGGCCCGTTCGCCCGGCTGAACCGGCAAGGGGCCGCCGGCGGTCGCGGCGAGCGCCGGATGCGGCAACGACGTTCGGGCTCGCGGTTCCAACGCCGTCGGCAAAGCTTGGATTCGACCCCCGCCGCGAAACCGGACTCGCACCGGTTCGGCGCGGCGGGCCGCCAGCGTGTAAGCGGAGATGTCTTTCTCGGAAACCGAAACCAACAACTCTTTTTCGTGCGGATCCGAAACCCGCAGCAATTCGTCCCCCGCGTTGACGAACGACCCCAACAGCTCGTCGGTCCGCGGCGTCGTGACGATGCCGTTGCGGGTCGCGATCACGCGAAGCTCGGCGAGCTGTCCGTCCAGTTCGACCAACTGGCGTTCCAAACTGACCGCTTGTTCCGCTTCGCCGTCGGCTTTCGCCAGCTCATTTTGCCGGCGAAACTGGATCGCCCGATGGCGTGCCAACTCCAAACGATCGGCGATCTGATCCCGCCGGACTCGCAGCTCCGCATCTTCCAGTTCCATCATCATCGTGCCGACGTCGACCCGGTCGCCCGCCGACACGTAGACCCCCGTGACGAACGCGTCGGCCGAAGCTCGGGCGATTTGTTCGTCGGTGTTTTGAACGACGATCGGGACGCGACGATGCAACGGAGAACGGCTCGCCGACACCCACTGTCCGATCAAGAACAAAGTGAACAACGCTCCGACGAATCGTCTTCGTGATCGCCAACTCCCGTCGTTGTTCCAACGAAAGATGCTCCAACGCAGTAAAGGCAACACCGCCCACAACAAAACCGCCACGCATGCGACCAAGACCCCCAAGCCGTGAGCCCAGTACGACACCGCGATGACAAGTCCCGACATCCAGACGACTTGGAACACGACCGACGCGACGGCGTGCATGGTCGCAAAACCACGTCGCCAACCGAACAGCAAGGACCGCTGCGGCTTGATGCCCAGCAACATCCGTTCGATGCACCCGACCAGTTGTTTCCGCCCGTGCGTCCTGAGGTTGGGCACGTCGACCCAGTCCGACAACACGTAATAGCCGTCCAGACGCAACAGCGGATTGGCATTGACCAGGATCGTCGCCGGTCCGGCGACGACGAACACCTGTGCCGCCAAGTACTGCCCCCGCCCGTCCGGCAACCAGTACCAAGCCCAGGCGGCGACCGCGGCGACGCCGAGCTCCAAGTACACGCCGGCCAGGGCGATCTGCACCCGAGCGAATCGGCCCGGCAATTTCCAAGCGTCGGTGACGTCGACGTAAGCGAGCGGCGCGAGCAAAAAAAACATGATGCCCGTTTTTCCGACCGTCACGCCCTGTCGACTCGCGGCGACCGCGTGGCCTGTCTCGTGGACGGCTTTGCAAATCACCCAGATGACCAACAGTGGCATCCACATCGACGCGTCAAAGATCCGCCGCAAGTCTGTTTTGAATGCGTCTTGGGACGACAGCATCAAGACGAAACTGGATCCCACCAGCATCGACCACAGCAGCACACCGACGGGTGTGAATAGCCAACCGACATGACCGACAAGACGGCGCGCGACCCCGTCGAAGTTCATGATCGGAAAGCGAAGACTGATGACCGAGGACAGCGAGCCCAGCCACAGACGCGTCCGCGCGGCCTGAGCCAAAGAGGCTTCCTGTCGCAGCAGGGGATCGTCCCGGACCGGCGCGTCCGCGTCGCCCGCCCCCCCTTCGCCGGCGTCCCGGCCATCGGGCCGGCCCGACGCCGGGTCACCGGACGCGATCAGGACATGCCCGCGGACCAGCATCGACAAGAATTCCGAAATCTCTTCCGGCGTCCAGTCCATCCCGGCGTCGTGGATCGCCGCGGTCAACTCGGTCATCCCGCGTCGTCCGTCGATCAGGCCGACGACGAACGCTTCTTCGGGGCCGAACTGAAAGTACTGGCCCAGTCCGCCGTGATGCGCGATCGCACCGCTTTGCGTCCCGATCGTTCGCGGTCGCAGTGTGACCGTTTCGTCCAGTCGCAGGATCATCGGGTCCGACATGTCAGTATCCGATCCACCACAACAAGCGTTCCCAGCCGCCGCGGACGTGGCTCCACACCAACGGACGCATCGGACCATAAACCACGGCGTCGCCCGTCATCCCCGGCCGATAACGACCGCCGGGGTTTTCCAACGTGATTTCGCCGACGAACACGTTTTCGGATTGACGAACTTCGGCCGCGGGATAGATCCGTTCCAAGGCCTGATGATGAGAATCGCCACCGATCGCCGAGAAGCGAACCCGGGTGTCCGACCCCGGATCGACGTAGCCGATTTCGAATTCCGGGATCTCCACTTCCACGTTGATTCGGTCCAACGGGGCGATCTCCAGCAGCGATTGGCCCAGCTTCAACGGCGATCCGATGTACTGTCGCAAATCGCCGCCGATCACGACGCCGTCGATGGGGCTGGTGATGGTCAATTTTTGTAACCGATCTTGTAACAAGTCGCGGCGACGATTGAGCTGCTGTTTTTGCAAAGCCGCTTGCTGCGAACCGGCCACGTCGCCGCCGGCCAGGGTCATGTTTTGCTCTTTCTCGCTAAGCTGGATTTCCGCGGCGATCGACTCCAGTTCCAACCGCAAGGGACGGCCGTCCAGTTCCAGCAAGACTTGGCCGACACGGACTTCGTCGCCGGGTCGTACGTGATTCGTCAGCAATGTCGCTTCGAACGGCGCCGCGACGATCCGCTGACGGACCGGCCGCACCTGGGCGAGGCAGTGAACCGGATAACGCACCGGAAACGCCGCTAGCAGGCTGACCAGACAGGTCATCATGAGCAACGTCATCCAGGGTCGTCGCCCGAAAACCTGAATCATGCCCGGCGTCGCCACCGCGGGCCGACTCCAAAGCGCCGTCCCCAACACGTCGGACGCTTGTGAAATCCACAGCGGACGATCCGCTGGCGGGCCGTCGGCGGCTTGTTCACCCGTACCGCTGCCGCCGCCGGCCGTTCCTTTCGACTCGAACTCCGGTGCACCGCTTTGTCGCGTCTTGATCCACAAAAAACAGACTCGCCGGTCGTCTTCGCCGGACAGATCGATGACCCAGTTCCCCTCGATCCGACGTAGTTTTCGCACCGCTCGATTTCGGTCCTGACGTGACCGGACGAACAGATCTTCCAGGGAAGCCCGCAGAACATTTCCCGCCGCCAACCAGCCCAAACGGGCGTCGAAAAGCTTGCGAATGTTTCGCCGACCGATCACCAAGCGAACCGTGTCGCCCGGTGATTCGAACGCGATCCGTCGTACCAGTCGCTCGACCGCGACGTCGCGTTTGGGAGCCGACAACACCGCGGTCAGGCAATCGAACAGCGACCGCTGGAGATCCGACAAGACCGACTCGGGCGTCGTCGCCGACGATTCCATTCGGCTCAGCATCCCGGCAAGATTTTCGATCCCATCGGTCGCCACGTTCAAGGCCGCTTGAGCCGACCGACCGGGGTCGTTCGCCACCGCGTCGCGTGACGCAGCACCCCGCACCCCGGCCTCGGGTGCCTCGGGTGCCTCGGGCGTTCGTGTCATCGGGTCCGCCTGATTCATCGTCTGATTTTCCCCGGCGGTTCTTCCGAGAACCAAGAACGATTGATGGCCCCGCGTTTCGTGACGGAATCCTTCCGACTAGTCGGCGTTAACACCGTTGGGTCGGCCGGCGGGGGCGGAAGTTCGACAGTTTTGACGGCGAGACGCTGGGATGCCCCGCGGCCGGACGCGTCGGCCGGCGGCGAGTCCGTTTCGGGCATGGCGTGATTGATGCCGACCGAACTCGTCCGACGGTGGACGCGATCTCGATCGGTCAGTTGCAAGGTGCAGCGATCACCGCTGCGAAACGATCGATCCGCGTTGTCAATGATGATGCGAATCTGAATCGTGCCGCTCTGTCCATCGATCGACGGCGACATGCGATCGACCACCGCGTCGACGGTCTTGGATTGGCTTCGCAAAAAGACGCGAACTCGGTCCCCCTTGCCGACGAGGTTGATGTGCTCGACCGGAATGTTAAAGACGGCTTCCAATCGGTCCACGGTCAACAACTGAAAAATCGCCGCGTCGGCTGGCGTGATGTACTCGCCCGCGGCGCGCAGAACCCGCGCGATCACGCCCGACGTGGGGGCGATGACTTTTCGGCTTTCCAATTGCAATTCATCTCTCTGCACTTGCAAACGCCGGAGGTGTTGTTGTTCCTTGGCGATCCTGACTCGCGCCGTGGCCGACTGCAACTCCGCTTCGGCGCGTCGTAATTCGTCGGGACGGGCCATCGAGTCGCGCGCCAACTGCCGAAGCTTTTCGGTTCGCAGTCGCTGGAGCGATTCGTCGGCAAGCGCCAACTGGATCTCGCCTTCGGCGTCCGCTTGCGCGCGGCTGATCGCCAAGGACGCACGTTGCAACGAATCGTCCAGCTCCGCCAAAACGTCACCGGCCTGGACGTAATCACCCATCTTCACGGTGATGCTCTGGATGCGTCCCAGGTCGGAACCGGAGACCATCACGTCATCGGCCGCTTCGGTGAAGCCGTCGAAGATCAGCGCTTGTGACTGCGCCCTGACGCGGCCGGCGTCGAGGCCGCCGAAAAACGCCACCGCACTCGCGATCGCGGCCAGGACACGTCCGCAACGGACGATGACGCTCCCGCGAAAGGCGTGGGATTTGACACGCGACACGAGGGGCGGTCGCATAACGTGTGGGGAAGAATTGTTCATGTTCCGTCACCGGTTGGGGGCACTTCCGGTTCGTTGCGACGCAAAAACCATCGCAAACTGTGTTCGTCAGTCGGTCGTCGGGCGTCGCCGCCGGACGTGGAGATGTTCGGTGTCGCCGAGCTCGGCGGATCGGCTTCGATCAGCTCGAATTCGTCGCGGGTCGGCGAGTCGGGCGAGTGCGACATGCCGAGCGAAATGGCGGGTTCGTCGGCGTCCTGCTCTCGGGATTCGAACAGATCCTCAGAATCCTCGACGACGTGAAAGTTTTCGTCGCCGAACACCATCGGCTCCGATGCATCCGTTGGTAGCGAGTGAACGAAGTCGATCCGCCGACTGCTTCCGCCACGAACCGGCCGGATGCCTTCGCGGATCAGCAGTGTTCCCATGGAACGTTGCAATTCGATCAGCGCGATTCGGTATTCCGCGATCGCGGCGACCAAAGCCTTCTCCGCATCGGTACGACGCTGCTGGGCTTCCAGCAAATTTTCCAACACGAGGCCCGCGTGCGAACCTTCGGCACCGACCAAATCGTACCTTTCGGTCAGAATCGCTTCTTCATCGATCGCGGCCTGCAGGGTTCGGCGTTTGCTGACCCGAAACTGATCGGCCATCTGCATGCGGATCAACGCCGTTTCGATTTCCAGACGCACCTGTTGGATCAGTTCTTGCAGCTCACTGCTCATTTTCCGGAAACGATGCAAGGCTTCGCGGTGTCGCGATTTGGCGTAACGATTTCCCTGCGGCAGTTCGTACTGCAACGCCGCCGAGATGCCCGGGCCGGATTGCCAAAACTGATCCCCGAAGGACTGAAAGACGGCATTGTTTCCGTTCAGTCCCGCCAGATAGCCGTTCAAAACGGCGTCCAACCGTGGCAGCAATTGATTTTTGGTGACCCGGATTCCCAGGGCGGCGGATTGCAGGTCTTCGATCGCGGCTCGAATCTTGGGTCGATGCTGCATGCCGGTCCGCAAAGCGTCGCCCAACATGTTTGCCTCGTGCGGAAACTCGATCGGAGTCAACGGAATGAACTCCGTCTGTTCAGCCGCCGTCGCCAAGGTCTCCGAACCGATCAGGACTTTCAATTCGCTTTGGAGTTGCAAGATCGACGCGATCAATTGCAGTCGCGTGTCGTTGCGGCTGGACGTCCGCTGTTGAAGCTTGACCATCGCCAGACGGCCGACGTCAAAACCCCTGCGACCGGCAATGAGTTGTCCGATACGGTCGCCCCGTCGCAGCAAATCGTCTTGTTGGACGAGTTGGCAGCGCTGCTGATGCAACCGGACGTACGTCGTCATGACTTGGGCGATCCGATCACCGACGTCGGCCCGCATGTCTTCCCACGCGACGCGGTTGTCGATCCGAGCTTGGACCAACAGGCGTTCGTTGTAGACGCGGCCGCCGCCGGCCATCAACGGCTGCGTCAGACTTAAACTGAGCCGCGAATTTCCCTGGTCCAGCGGCACGAAGAACTGGCTGTTGCTGTTCAGCAGTCCCAGTTCCTGAGAAAGGTCAACCGTGGTTCCCGAGCGACCGCTGCGCCGGACGCCGCCGTTGAACGTGAAGGACCGCTCGCGGAGCCGCGGCGGCCCGCCGGTGACCAAGGTGTTCCCGACCGGGTCGTTCGTCAAACCGTAGCCGCCTTCCAAAACCAGTCTCGAATCGAAGGCCGCCGATTGTTGAACGATCTTCTCCAACGCGATGTGGGATTCTTGACGAACCGCTTCGATCCGCGGACTGCTGACGATCGTGTCAACGAGGACCGTCGGCAAATCGAAGCTGACCCAGTTCGTCGATCCGAGCAACGGACTGTCGGCTTGATTCAACCACCAATCCGTCGCGGACGGCGGTGGCGACTCGGTCGAAAATTCGACGACCGACGTTTTTCCCAAGTCGGATACGGCCGAACTTGCCGACTCGGCCGGAGCCGTTTCTTGCGCAGCGGCAATCGGCGTGCACGCCAGTCCTAGCGCGATCACGAGGCGAAGGGCATTTCGCTGAGATCGTCGATTCATATTTTTTTTGATGCGGCTCCGCCGGCCTAAACCACGTTGGTGCCACCGTGATGGTGCTTTTGTACAGAAACATGTTTGTACAGCCTCATATTGCTCGATCGACCTACCCCCGTTTCTTAATGCCCCGGATCGCTCGATTTCGGTCATCTGAAAAGACTCGAGAGCCTAGAACCCGCAAAGGGACTAGACGCAAATCGATGCTCATGACCGGTCGAACCGGAAAAGCCGACGCGACACGCAACGCTTGGGTAGTCGCACAAGTCCGGCTCCGATTCAGTCGTTCAGAAGGGTATGCGACACCGAGCCCTTCGGGACGATTGCGCGCGCCGGCATTCCTGCACGGGCGAACGATCGTAGCCCGAGTGCCGACTTCTCCATCGGACCCATTCATCGATGACCCAAAACCGAAAACGCGTCTTCGACTTCTACCCGCTAGAGGATCGAATTCTCTTGAACGCCGAAGGTCCCGACGGAAGCCAAATGAACGCCGAAGCCGTCGGTGTCGATCCGTTGGCCGACGCCTTGTTGGCGGAACTCGATCAGACCGATGGCGAAACGGCCACGCACGTCTTCAGCCCGCCGCCGAATGACGACCCCGGAGAAGATCCGGCCGGCGTGGTGGATCCGGCCGGCGGACAGACGACCGAGATCTTGGACGTCGCCGGCCGACCGCTCGATTCGGCGAGACCCTTGGAAGTCATCTTTGTCGACGCGGGCGTCGACGACGCGCGAACCCTGATCGACGACCTTCGCACCGGCGGCGTGCCGACCCAGTGGTTGATCATCCACCTGGATTCGCAATCCGATGGCATCGACCAGATCACCGATGCGCTGGCCGGCTTATCAGGTGTGGATGCCGTTCACGTGCTCAGTCACGGCGACGGTGCAGGCATCACGCTGGGCAACACGCGTTTGGACTTGGAATCGGCCCCCGGTTATGCCGGTGAAATCGCTTCATGGGGGCACGCCCTCGATGTGGACGCCGACTTGTTGATCTACGGTTGTGATTTGGCCAGCACCGAGGCCGGCCAAGACCTGATCGACATCATCGCGCTGGTGACCCAGGCCGACGTCGCCGCAAGTGACGACGTGACCGGCCACGCCGAACTGGGTGGCGACTGGATTCTGGAATACACGGTCGGAGATGCGTCGACGGACGTGGCGTTTGGATATGCGGCGCAGGCGTCTTGGTACAGCACTTTGGACATCACCACGGGGCTGGTCGGGCATTATGAGTTCGATTCGACCGGTGCGCTCACGGATTCCGCAGGTAACCAGGATGCGACCGCGTCGGCGGGCGGGATCGTCAGTGACACCGATGCGGTTGTGGGTGACCGGTCTGCCGGATTTGGAACGGATGCGTCTGGCAACAGCTACTACGAAGTCGCCGACAATGCGGCACAGGATTTTGGCACCGGCGATTTTACCGTTTCAACGTGGTACCAACACAATGGCAATCCGTCGTCGGCAGCCCGCTTGCTGGGTGACCTGGACGGTAGTGGAGCTGGCTTTGTGTTGCTCGCGACATCTGGGGGCGGACTGCAATTTTTGCTCGATGACGGCTCTGCTTTTTCCTCCAGCGCGACGTCAGCCACCTTTGATGGCAGTTGGCAACACGTCGCAGTCACGTTCAACGGAACCACAAACCAGGGACAGTGGTATTTCAACGGAATCGCTGGAAGCACCTTCAGCTTCAGCGGTGGCAGCCTCAACACGTCCAACCCACTACGCATTGGTGCCAGTACCAGTAGTAGCGGCGACTTCGATGGCAATCTGGACGACGTGCGGCTCTACAAGCGAGCACTTTCCACCACCGACATCGGCGAACTGTACGCGTTGGGCGACCTCGGCCAGCCCGCCGGCTACAGCTATCCCGGTGGTGCTGACAATAGCGCCGAGTGGATTACGAACGTCACCTTCGGCAGCATTGATAACACTACCGGAGCGGATGCGGGCGCTTACGGAAATTACACAGCCCAGTCGACCACGCTCA
>CAYVRC010000091.1:0-23475 GCA_964453205.1 uncultured Pirellulaceae bacterium
CCCGCGCGATCAAGTCGCTCGCTGGGAATCCGATTCCGGCGACGCGGCGGTGTCCGGCGGCGGGTGGGTGGAAGCCGCGTCTTTTCCGCCCGACGTCAAAGACTTGACTCACCTGGGATCCAAGATCGCCCAGCTCCGAGGTCTCAGCCCCAACGCCGCGGTCTTTGTGTCCATCAATCCCATCGATTTGGAAACCGAATTGCCCGACGTGTTGGACGCCGATCCGGACGGAATCATTTTGCGGATGGATCGTTTTCATTTGACGGGACTGCAGCTCGCGTCGATCGTCGTCAAGGTCCTGTCGATCATGCGCCGCCGACATTTCGGTGACCTGCCGCTGTGGGTGGTTCCCGGCGAGATCAGCCCCGACGATGCTGCAAAACTGATGGCCTTGGGGGCCGGCGGCGTCGCCATCGATACTTGGTGCCACGGTCTTCGCGAGGAGGCGTTTCGGCCACCCGCGTCGGCGGCCAAGCGGCTGGGGTTTGTCGATGCTCACGCGGAAACGGACGACGCGTATGTCGACTCGTTGGTCGACAGCTATTTGGGCGAAAAACTGGAACGCTTCAGCGGTCTATTGTCATCGACCTTCGACGGGGATCTGTCGCAGCGACTGGGAAGTTTCGACGAAACCTGGGCGACGTCCCTGGGCGTTCGATCACTGTCCTGATCCACGCCGCCAGGCGTTTGTCAAAAGGCGTCCGAATCCGCATCGCTGGGCATCCGCCAGTCGCCACGCGGGGAAAGGCTGACCGAGCCGACTTTCGGCCCGTCGGGGACACAATTGCGTTTGAACTGATTGGCAAAAAACCGCCGCATGAACACGTCCAGCGTCGCGGCGATCGTCTCCGGTGCATAGGCTTGATCGAACTTCGCGTGCGAAGCCAACATCAAGATTTTTCGGCGATCGAAGCCGTTGCGGACGAAGTGATACAGAAAGAAATCGTGCAGCTCGTAGGTTCCGAGGGACTGTTCGGTGCTCTGTCGAATCGAACCGTCCGCGGCGGGCGGCATCAGTTCCGGCGATATCGGCGTGTCGGCGACGCGGTGCAGCACTTCACGCAGCGCCCCTTCGTGCAGATGATCGGCCGCAAAACGAACCAAAAAACGCACCAACGTTTTCGGCACCGACGTGTTGACGTTGTACATCGACATGTGATCGGCGTTATAAGTCGACCAGCCCAGGGCTTGCTCGCTCATGTCGCCGGTGCCCAGCACAAAGCCGCGGTTCATCAGCAACATCGTCCGGATGCGGGCTTGCACGTTTTCAAACGTCAGATCCTGTGCATCGTCGGGCGTCTCGATCAACGCGGCTTGCAACCCGTCGACCGTCGTCGTGTCGTCGATCGGGATGCCCAGCGGCCGATGGCCGAGTGCCCGAAAGGTGTCCAAACAGAGCCGGCGAATGTCGCTGCACTCGCCGGTGATTCCGGTCAATTCGATCAGCCGGTCCGCGCTGTCCCGCGTGTGCGTCGTCGTCCCGAAACCGGGCATGGTGATGCCGTGGATCGCGCGAGGATCGCGTCCCACCGATCGGCAAGCCGACAACGCGACCAGCAACGCAAGCGTGCTGTCCAAGCCGCCCGAAACGCCGATCGTCAGCGGAACGTGATCCGGGATCCGCGTCAGCCTTTTCGCCAAACCGGCTGCCTGAATCGCAAAGATCTCGGCGCAACGTTCGTCCAACTCCTTCGATTCATCCGGCACAAACGGATGCGCGTCGACGCGTCGTTTGAGGTCCCGGAAAGACCGGGTCCGAAACACAGCCGATTCGCCGGCGAGCGAAATTCGACGGAAGGATTTCGGTGAATCGGGCAAGAAATCATCGAACGATCCGACCACTTGCCGGTCGTGCCGAAGCCGCTGCAAATCGACGTCACAGATCACCGAGGATTCCTCGAAAAGAATCGGATCTAAGCCGTCGCCGATGCGGCGGGACTCGTTCAGCACGACGCCGTTCTCGGCGATCAAGCAATGGCCGCTGAACACCAAATCAGATGTCGATTCGCTCATCCCGCTCGACGCGTACGCGTAGGCGGCGATGCAGCGACCGGATTGACTGCGGATCAGATCACGACGCCACGCCGCCTTGCCGATCGTTTCATTGCTTGCCGACAAATTCAACAGCACGTTGGCGCCGGCGACGGCGGCGAAGCTGCTCGGCGGGACGGGCGTCCAAAAGTCCTCGCAGATCTCCACGGCGATGACCGCGTCATGGATTTCGAACAACAAATCGGTGCCGAAGGGGACGGTTTGATCGCCGAGAATCACTTCGGCCGGATCGCCGTCACAGGCCGCTTTGAAATGGCGACCTTCGTAGAACTCGCGATACGTCGGCAAGAACGTCTTGGGAACGACGCCGGCGATTCGACCCGCGTGAACGACCGCCGCCGCGTTCATGATGCTGCTGCCGACCGCCAGCGGCAAACCGAGCACGAGAATTCGCGGGTCGTCGGCGAATTGATCGACGATCCGATGGAGCGCCGCAAGCGTCGCGGATTGCAGCGCCGCGGTCGCGAACAAGTCGCCACACGTGTAACCGGACAGCCCCAATTCGGGAAGCAAGACCAAGTCGGCATCGCACGAGCGGATCGCGTCGATCGTAGCCTGAGCGTTGGCGACGGGGTTGGCGACCGACACCGATGGTGCGATCGCGGCGACGCGAAATAGCCCGTGCGGGAAAACATCCGCGGTCACGCGAAGGAATCCGCTTGACGATAAGCGTCGATGACTTTCTGTTCGCCTGCGATTCCCTTCTCGCTGTTGCCGTGTTCCATGCCGATCACGCCCTGGAATCCTTTCTTGTGCAGATGCTCGAAAACACCCTTGTAATTGATCTCCCCGGTGTACGGCTCCTTGCGTCCGGGGTTGTCGCCGGATTGAAAGTAAGCGATCTCGCTGTAACAGGCATCGATGTTGGGAATCAAATTGCCTTCGGTGATCTGTTGGTGATAGATGTCGAAAAGGATTTTGCAGGACGGGCTGTCGACCGCGCGGCAGATCGCGAACGCTTGATCGCTTTGTTGCAAAAAGGTTCCGCCGTGGTTGGCGTACCAGTTCAACGGCTCCAACACCATCACCAAGCCGTGCGGTTCGATCACGTCGACGCAGCGACGCAACATGTCGATCACGTTGGCGGTCTGGTAACCCATCGCCAAGCGGTCGCCGCCGTACCTGTTCCACTTCTCTTGTTCGGAATGCTGTTGGTCGACGCTACCCGGGACGACGGTGCACCATTTCGCGCCGACACGGTCGGCGACTTCGACGGCGGCCTTCATCTTCGACAAGATCTCCGCGGTCGTGTCATCGGCCGGGCGCGCAAACGTCGGTCGGTCGAAGCTGCCGTAGGCCACAAAGACCCCCATTTGCATGCCCAGATCACTCAGCGTCTTGCCGATCTTTTCCTGCATCGCCGGCGTTTCGGTGGGCAGGCCGTTGTATTCGAAAGCCGTGAAACCTTGATCGGCACAAAACTTGATCTGATCGATGACCTCCGCACCGGCCGAATGCTTGAACATGCCCGGATGCGGCGCGTAACCGAGATTGAATTTCGGCTGTTTCGTTGGCTGGGCCGAAGCGATCGACGGAGTCAAAGCGGCAAAAGAGGCGGCTGCGGCGGATTTCAAAAGGTCTCGGCGTTGCATGGCGACGGATCATCAAACAAAGGGGTGAACGGGGGAACTCGTCAGAAAATCCATCTTAGCCGCAATCGGCTCGGACCGTGATCCCGTCGCCCGCGAACGAAGCTTTAGCGTTTCGGCAACCGATTCAAAGTGTAGTAGGCGTGCCGGTGAAGCAACGGACGCCCGTCCGCGTCGCGGACGCCGGATGCGTCCAACTCGTGGACGAAAGACGGCTTCAGCCCGTCGACGACCAGACGCACGGTGATCTCGTCGGGCAACACCGTCGCCGATCGGACCGTCAAGTCACCCCGTTGAATCTCATCGCTGCCGTAGGACGCGTGATAATTGTAGCTGTAATTTTGGAACCGATACGACGCCGGATCGGCCGCCGATCGGGGATCGACCGGCCGAGTGAACGTCAGTTCGAATCCGTTGGGCTTGGCACGCATGGCGAGGATTTCGAAAGGCGTCTTGCCCGTCCAGACCAAACGCTGCAACCCGTACGACGCCGTCCCCAGGCTGCTCCAACCGCGGTTCGTCAGGCCGACCAGCACACTGCCGTCGTCGCCTTGCATCAGCCGGAGCACCGCCGATGCGAAACCGGATCGGAACGGAAAACACGCCCCCTGGTATTCACCGTCGATCTTTTCCAAGAACACGCGATTGATTCCCGCTTGCGTGAACTCGCCGACAAACAATTGCCCCGCGAAGGGGCCGAACTTGCCATCACCTTGGTCCAGCAGAATGTCGGTCGTCGACTGACCCATTTTTTCGTAAGGGAACCACACGGCCGGCGGCTTCATCCGCGGAAAACGTTTCAGCGCCGCGGGCAACGGCAATCCGTCGGGCACTTCTCGGACGCCACGAATCGTCGATCCGTCCGCGTCCATCGAAGCGAGCGATTCGGGGTGGTGAAAGAACACCCCTTCGCGCATGTGATGCAGCGAACCGGCCGCCACCCAGTTGCCTTGTTGGTCGGTGTAGAACATGTCACCGTCCGCGTTGGCACCCAGCCCGCTCGGCGAGCGCATGCCGGCACAGACCGGAACCAATTCGCCGCTCGCATCGACTTTCATTCCCCAACCACGCCACAACCCTTGGCGATAGCCCAACGACGACGTGCGAGTCCGATCCAACAGATCGCCTTTCAAGCCCATCCCGATGTTCAGCGTCAACCAAAGATCACCCCGGCCGTCGACCTTCGGGCCGTAAGCGTATTCGTGATAATGACCCGTCACGCCCCAGCCTTTGGCGACGGTCAGGTATTCGTCGGCGACGTCATCCCCATCGACGTCGCGAAGCCGTGTCAGTTCGCTCCGCTGTACCGTCAGTAAGCTGTCGTCGCGACGAAGCAGCCCCAGGGGTTCGTGAAGCGCCGATGCGAATCGGTGAAAAGTCACCCGGGTCGGCGGATCATCGTAGACGCCCCCGAGGATCCAGACCTCGCCCTTCCGCAACGCGACCGCGATGCGTTTGTCGTCGTACGGAGCGATACCGCTGATCTCCAATGGCGGCCCGTCGTCGCCGGGCCGCCAGTTGGCGGCCCGGGAATCCGAGTTCGCCTTGTCGGTCGCGACGGAGATGATGCGATAGTAATCCGATTCCTCGTCCGCCTGAACCGACACCGCCGTCAGCAGCGTCGAAAGAAACCACCAAGCCGTCGCCAATCGTCGTCGTTTTCTTACCATGAGTAGTCGACCTCCAAAGTCATCGGCGACGTGACATCGATCAGAAAGACCAACCGCTGTCGGTCGCCCGTCGAGCCGTCAGGCTGTGAAACGATCCTCGCGGTGTCACCGGGCAGTCGGCGTGCGCGAACCGTCAATCCGTCGTCGTTGGCGAACGTTTCGTTCCCGATCGATTTGACGTTTTGTGCGGCCAGCGGCGAAAAGGCGATCCGGCGGGCGCCCTCGTTTGTGGTTTCAACGCTTGCCGGGTCAACGGGTGCGGGTTCGAGATGCCAAGTCCTGTGCAGACCGCTGCCGTCGTCAGCCGCGACGATACGGTCTCGGATTTCGATATCGTCGAAGCGATACAAGAACGTCGGAACGCCCGCCGCGTCCAAACGGTAACCGCCGAACCGTGGTCGGGCGGGGGCCGTCGTGACATCGCCGTTCGGGTCGCTCGCAAACCCGTTCGGTGCGGTCGCGAACACGCCGTCGGTCGACAGTTCGATGATCGACGTTCCCAGCGGTTCGGCCGGCGGAGCGAAACGAATGAACCAGGTCCCTTGAGCGTCCAAAAATTTGCCCCGCCAAACCGTCGCCAGCCGGACCCGTTCGGCGTCGAAGGCGAAATGGACGCCCTGTGGAAAACCGACCGCGATCGCGTGCGTTCCCGCGCCGGGCATGAAAGTCCGCAACATGATCGGCCGATCGCTCGGCGCGAGTTCGTAAGTCTGCGATCGCGATTCTCGGATCTTTTTTGGCAACGTGTGCTTGGGAACGTCTTTCAGATAAGCCCACATCGCGGCGATCTGTCGATCGGGATCACCGCCCAAAAGTTTCGCGTTTTGAGTCTTTCCGGCGTCAAAGAAGTTCGGCATTCGTGTCCGTTGCTTCAGCGAACCCGGGTCGCGCAAGAACGCCTGGAACCATTCCCGGTTCACCCGTTCGGTGACGCCCGATAGCTCCACACCGACGACGCCGGGCATGGTGAATCCGTCGAACGAGTGACATTCGACGCAACCGATGTCCATCAATTCTCGGCCGGCTTCGATCAGGTCGTCGTCGGACGGGCCGCCGTCGGGGGCCGCCGACCCGGCGGCATCGACCTCGGCGAACCATCCGGGCAAGGCGTCGACTCGGTCGCGAGGAAATTTTGGCATCCGGATCGTCATGTGAGGCCGGATGTCGGCTTTGTCACCGGTCAACACTTTGGCGAACCATGCCGGTCGGATTTTCCGTCCCGCTCGGGTCAGCGGCGGCGGCAAACGACCTTCGTCGCCCAGGTCGATGTCACCGATCGAATGAAAGAACGCCTTGCGACGACGACCGATGCCGCCCCGTTCGTCGCGGACGTGACACGCGTAACAGTTCAGTTGCAACAAACGGTGTTCAAGCCTCTGCGACGTCGTCGGTTTCTCCGAAGCACCGATCGACGACAAGGCGGCGATGATGGCCTCACGCTGAAAATCATCCAAAAGGTACGAAGCGCCCGGGGTGTGTCCGGGTCGCAGGCACCCGGCCGACGCGTCGACGGCTTTTGCGTCGACGGACAGACGATCCAGCGGGCGTGACGTCGTCGCGGTGACGATCGAGTCATCGACGCGGACCTCATGACAAGCGACACAGCGGAACGTCTTAAAAGCTCGTCGTCCCGCTTCCTTGTCGCCGGTTCGTTCGTCGGCCGCTTCCTGCTCACCTGCCGGATCGGTTTCGTTGCCGTCTCGGTTGGTCAAAAAACGGGTCAAGTCGGCCGCTTGCACCGGAGACAGTTTCAGGTCGGGCATCCGGCCGCCCGACCGAGAGCGGTGTGGATCGAGTAAAAAAAAGGCCAGCCCTTGGACGGTGTATTTGGCCGCCAGGTCCGGGTGTCGCACCGACAGGACCGGCCGGGCGGCGTCGGCCAAGCCTAATTCTTGCAGTTCGTCTTCGTCCAGTTCCTCCAGCATCGCATCGAACGCCGACCCGGGCGATGTGACGACTTCGTCACCGGCGTCGGGTTCGTGACAGGCGACACAGCCGACGGTGTGATACAAATCTCGACCGGCGTCGACGTTGCCGCGGTTCCAAAACTCGAAGGGCACCGGTGTCGCCCCGGACGCTTTCAGCTCGGGAAAGTCTTGCTGCTGAGTCGCCAAGAACGCGGCGAGGTCGATCGCCACGTCGCGTCGATCTTGCGGCGTCAGCCCGCCGAGCATGTCCGGCATCGTCGTGCCGGGATGAACGCTCGAAGGATCGGCCAGGTAATCGCGGATCCAGGATTCGTTCAACCTTCGTCCGGCCGCCCGCAGCGACGGACCGCCTTTGGGTTGCAACAGCGACGCTTCGCTCGCGTGACATTTCACGCAGCTCAGTTCGGAGATCAACAAACGACCCGCGTCGATCGGGGCGATCTGCCCGTGCCGCGCGAAACGTTCGACCGACGAAACGAACGCGACGCTCTGGGCAAGGCACCCGCCGCACCAGCCGATCAAGACGAATGCCGGAAAAATGCCGACGGCCGGCGGCGTCCGCCGAAGATGCGGCGTCATGCCGTGGCCGTTTGCTTGTGAGATCTTGCTTTTTCCAACAGTTCGATCCACGGGCCGATGTAAAAGCCGTTGTCATGAAAGGTGCGGCCGCTGACCAAGTTGCCGTCGATCACGCAGGCTTCGTTGACGAAAATACCCCCGCAGACTTCCAAGTCGAATCTGCATTTCGCCACGGTCGCCATCCGCCGTCCGCGAACGCAGTCGGCATAGGCGGGAATTTCGACCCCGTGACAGACGCTGGCGATCGGTTTTTCGGTTTCGAAAAAGTGCTTGGTGATGCGAACCAAGTCTTCGTCGTATCGGATGTACTCCGGCGCGCGGCCGCCGGAGAAGAAGATGCCGGCGTAGTCTTCTTCCTTGACTTCGGCGAACGGCAGGTCGCAGTCCAGCGTGTAACCTTCCCACTCCTTGGTGATCGTCCAGCCCGGTTTGATCTCGTGCAGGACGAGTTGGTAACGCCGTTTTTCCGGCGCGATCACGACCGGCTGAAAACCGGCTTCTTGCAGGCGGTAATACGGATACATCGTGTCGAGCAGTTCGGTCGCGTCGCCGACGACGATCAAGACTTTTTCCAAGGGAGTGTTCCTTTGTCGGGGATTTCGTGGAAGAAAAAGAGCGTGTCACGTCGATCGAGACGCGTCAACGGTTCCGCCGCTCGCCCGCCGAATCGCGACGTTCACATCGACCGGATGCGGCGGATCAGCTTCAAAACATGTTGAGCTTCGTTGATGCCGCCCGCTTTGCGGATGAATTCCATGCCTTCTTCCAGAACGTCCAAGCCGACGGTGGCGTCGATCGTCGCGACGGTGGCCACATCGGCTGGGGCCGGAGTCGTGGCGCGAGTGCCCGCGGTGGCGGTGACGGCCGTCTTGCTCGTGCCGGCGGATTTGCCAGCCTGTTTGGCGGCCTTTCGCTTCATTTGCGATTTCACGTTCGCGACATCCGCGGCTTTGATGCCGTGGTGAGACAACGCCTTGACGATGTCTTTGTTGCGAACGCCGGGATGTTGTTTCATGTACAAACGAATCCGTCCGCTTTTACTGAGCTCTTGTTTGGTCGTGACCGCGGATTCGGTCGGCGTACTTCCGTTGTCTTCGATGGCTTGTTCCAAAAGGCCGTTCAGGTCATTCATAGAGTTGAGATAAGTTGTTGTAGGGCAAAAAAAGAAGACCACTTTTACATGGTTAAGTGTTGCTAACACATGCCGGGAAGTCTAGTTCCCACTGGCTCAATTACCGTTTAATTGAAATCAAATCTATCAAATGAATTTCGACGCATCGGGACTTGCCCGGCCCTTTCGTCTTTCTTCGATCGCTCACGGCGGCTTTCTTTGATCGCTCACGGCGGGTCGGGTGGCCCCTCAGCGGCGAGGCACTGCCGGGCCGAGTCGGGGTGCAGGACGAGGCCGAGGAACGCGGTTTCGTCGATGATTTGAATCGACTGCCCGGCTCTTTGGCGGTCAAGGGCGACTTGTTCTTGGACGCTGATCGTTCGACCGGCCGCCGCCGTGCGGGCATCGGAATCCCCCTCGCTCGGTGATCCTGTGACCAGCAAATTGGTTTGATCATCGATTTTATCTTGGCAACATCCACCCAGGCAAGTCGCTAATTGTTGAGCTTCAGTGGGAGCAAGATTCTGAAGCCGGCCGGTAAACACAATCTGTTTTCCCGCTAAAGATTGAATGAATTCTGCTCGTATCAATAAACGTTGTAAGTCCAGTTGCCGGAGGGGATGACTTTTCGCCGTCTTGTCGGCCGGCGGAGTGCCGCCGCGGATCGCCGAGTCCCCGCGGGACCGGCCGAGCGTCGTGGGGCGGTCGCGGTCCCCGGTCCGACGTGTTTGCCTTCCGGCCGTCGCACCGCTGTAGCCCCAGTCACCGGCGGCACCGCGGGTCAGTTTCAGGCGGCTTTCCAGTTCGCTGACCGTTTCGACGGATCGGTCGACCGCAGCGGCCAACAGGACCTTCGCACACGCCACGGAGTCTTCCAACGCGTCGTGGTGTTGGAAGCGAATCCCCAGCCAATCCGAAAGTGGTTTCAAACCATAGCTGTGTCGACCGGGCCAAGTTCGCCGAGCCACCGAGCGGGTGCAGGTGAAGGACAGTTCGGGGGTTTTCTGGCGGTGCGCTCGCAGGCAGGCCAGCAGGACGCCGATGTCAAAGCTGGCGTTGTGGGCGACCAAGCACTCTTCGCGCAACCAGCCGTCGATCTGGTGCCAAAGTTCGCCGAAGGTCGGTTCGCCCTGGACCCGGGCCGGGGTGATGCCGTGGATGCGGATGTTCGCCGGGCTGAAGAAGCAGGGCTGAGGTCGGATCAGCCAACAGGCCGAATCGACAATCCGGCCGTCGCGAACCCGCACGGCCGCTAATTGACAGGCACTGTCCTTGCGGTGGCTGGCCGTTTCAAAATCGATCGCCGTAAAGTCCATCATCCTCGAAAGGGTCACGTGGCTAAAGAAAGGACGACGGTTCGAAAAAATTTCCGCCGGACGTCTCTCTTAACCTATCGCAAAGTCCTTGTCATCCGCTTTGTTCGGAATCACGGCTTCGCCCGTCAGGTTCCCGCGTCGGGCAAACGGACTTCGCCCCAAGCCTGAATCGGGATCGGTCGTGTGACGAACAGGTCGGACGACTTCAAGTCGATGCGTCGCGTGGTATCGTCGATGTCTTGAACGATCGGATAGCCGTAGTCGCTGCCGTTGGTCGCAATCGGACGCACCCGCGAGGTATCGCTCAGTTCCACCAGGCTGCCCAGCGGATACAGCGAAACCGTTTCTAGCAAGCCCGACACCGCGATCGGTGCGAATTTGCCCGACGACATGCCGCTGACCAAGTACGCGATCGCATCGGGCGGCACGACGCGGGGGAATCCCGAGGGAGGATTGGTCAGCGACAGGTACATGTCGACGACGGCCAAGATCCGGGACAACGGATGGATTTCGTCACTCTCGCTTTGGCGGGGAAATCCGCTGCCGTCCATCCGCTCGTGGACTTGGCCGACGATCAGCGACAAGGTCGACGAGTTCCGCGGGTCGGCGGCCAACAGTTGTTCGCTGGCAATCGGGTGACGCTTGTAGGTCGCATTCGCCTCGTCGGAACGCTGCTGATGCGGAAACCTCTGGTCGTGGGGTAATTCGAACAAGGCCCAGTCATGCGCCAACGCCGCGCGGCCCAGAACGGAGACGTCTTTTCCGGACAGGTTCATTCTCTTCGCGACGCCGATGGCCAAGATCGAAAATTGGACGCAGCGGTGGGTCAGATCCAAGTCGTGTTGCCGGACCAACGTGCGCGCGACCACGGGGTCGGCGTCGTCGGTGAGTTCTTGGACGATATTGTCGATCACCGGATCGACCTGTTTCAAATCCAAGCTTCCGGTTTCCAGCGATTGTCGGACCATGCTCTCGACCACGGTGAAACTGGAGTCGAAAAGTTTGCTCAGCCGCTTCAGTTTTTCGGGCGAATACGCGCTCATCGTCTCGGCGGCTTGTCGTCGCGCCGCCGCGGCGACCGGATCTTGCGATTCAGCGTTCTCGGTTCCCGACGTCGACGCGGCCCGCAAAGGCTTCGCCTCCTCGGTCGTCTCGGAAGCGGACCTCGGCGGCTCGGCGAACATCGTGACGATGCCGTTGCGTCGCAGCTTGCTGACCAGCAATCCCGTGATCAGCGACCCTTGGCTGATAATCAGGGTGCCGCTTTCGTCGTACAAAGGTGTTTGGGCGACTTCGCCGACCGTCAAATCGGCTGTGCGAATGCCGTCGGCCGAAACGAATGATGATTCCATAATGTGTGCTCCTAAGCCCTGTGCATCGGCAGACGACGGCGTCCGCGTCGAGTCTTGAACCGAAAAAGGCGGTTTTCGCTGATTTTCGGGGGGAAAGCAGCCCGATTTCGTCGCCTTCATTGTTCCCCGGGCGAAGTAGTTCTAAACTGCCCGCTGTTCCTGGCGGTTTCCTTCACCTGATCCGAGAATCATGGCCTTTCTCTCCAGCACTTCGAACGTTTCGGGCCAAATCGACGGGGCGGCCTCCGAGCGTTTCGAGTTGACCGAGGATATCACGACGATCGGGCGGCACCCCGAATGCACGATCGTCGTCGAAGCCGGGGCGGTCAGTCGATTTCATGCACGCATCTTGAGGGACAACGACGAATTCCGAGTCGAGGATTCCGGTAGTCGAAACGGAACATTTGTCAACGGCGAATTGATCGGTGAGGCTCATTTTTTGCAGGAAGGCGATCGCGTCCGTATCAGCGATGTCGAGCTGATCTTTCATCGCGACGAGGTCCCCGAATTCGCGGCCGGACAAAACATGACCTTCGACGGTTCCAGTTTCGGAATCTTGATGGTCGACGAACACGAAACCAAAAACGCCGCGGCGCCACAGGTCCAGTTTCACTCGTCCGGCGACGGGCTGAAAATGTCCGCGACCCCCGAGGCCAAACTGTCGGCGCTGATGAAGATCAATCGCGATCTGACCGGCGCTCTGACGCTCGACGAAGTCTTTCCTAAAGTGCTGACGAGTTTGTTCGACATTTTTCCGGCCGCCGATCGCGGTTTCATCGTCATGCAGTCGCCCGACGGCGCCCTGGTGCCTCAGTGGGTCAAAACGCGACGCAGCCAAGACGAGACCGAAACCGTCCGTGTCAGCCGCACCATCATCCGCCGAGTGATGCAAAGCGGCGAAGCGATCCTGTCGCTCGATGCCATGGACGACAGCCGATTCGACAGCAGTGAATCGATCGCCGACTTTTCGATCCGCTCGATGATCTGTGCCCCCCTGCACGACGACGACGGCGAAGCGATCGGAGCGCTGCAGATCGATTCCACCAAAGGTCACGGACAGTTCCGCAACGAAGACGTCGACCTGTTGGCCGGTGTCGCGGCGCAAGCCGGGATCGTGATCAACAACGCCAAGATGCACCAGTCCGCCTTGGCACAACAGGAAGTCGAACAAGACCTGCGGTTGGCCACCGAAGTCCAGCAGGCGTTCCTGCCGCAAATGCCGCCCGACGCCAAAGGCTTTCGCGTCCGCAGTTTCTATCAAGCCGCCGGCCACATCGGCGGTGATTATTTCGATTACATCCACCTGCCCGACGGACGCATCGGCGTGGTCGTCGCGGACGTCGTCGGCCACGGTGTCGCCGCCGCGATGTACATGGCCAAGCTGTCTGCCGAAACACGGTTTTGTTTGGCCAGCGAACCGGATTTAGGCAAAGCCGTCGAAATGTTAAACGATCGCATGAGCGGTTTGCACGTCGAACGGTTCGTCACGTTCTTGTTGGTCGTCATCCAGCCCGACGACGGCAAGGTCTCGATCGTCAACGCCGGACACATGCCGCCGATCATTCGCTCCAGCGGTGACGGTTCGATTTGCGAACCCGGCGAAGAAGAATCGGGGCTGCCGATCGCGATCGACGAAGGCATGGATTACGAGGAAGTCATCCACGAATTGCAGGTCGGCGACGTCGTGGTGCTGTACACCGACGGCGTCAACGAAGCGATGGATGCCGACGATGAAGAATTCGGCACCGATCGCCTCCGCTCGCTTTGCGCCGAACCGGGAACCGCCGACGAAGTCAAAGAGCGGATCATCGAAGCCGTCTTCGATCACATCGGCAAAGCCGACCAGTTCGACGACATGTGCTTGGTCGTCGTGGAACGGATGCCCGCCAGCGATCCACCCGACGGCATCAGCGATACGCACATCAACGAAACGGTCATCAACGATACCCAACCGGAACTTTGAACTTTACCGCGGTGATTCCCCGGTGCCGGCAAAGAAATTTTGCAAGAGTGAGCGACGGCCGTGACCGCTGATCCTGATCGACAACCGGCGACCAGACGCGTGGTGGTCCGCTATCATGGCGACGTGCAAGGCGTCGGGTTTCGCGCCACGGCGGTGCAGCAAGCCGCCGGTTTGCGCATCGACGGATTCGTCCGCAACGAAGCCGACGGCAGCGTCCTGATGGATGCCCAAGGCCCGCCCGCGGACGTGAAGGAATTGTTACGCCGGATCCAGGCCCAAATGGGGCACCACATCGGCGAATCCCTGATCGACCGGCGCGATCCGCTCGATGATCGCCAGGGTTTCTCGATTCGCTACTGACGTTTTGGCGTCCTCACCACGGCACGCCGGGGGGATTGCCTCCGTGACGACGAACTTGCGACGGCCGTCCGGGTCGGTGACAATGCCGTCACGCAGGTGATCGTCCGTCCTGCCGAGTCCCCGTGTTGGCGACGGCGATTTTATTGGACAAGCGATCCGGTTCCGCCTTTTCGGGTGGACGGTTTGGCCGGTCGGTCGGTTCGCATCCACGACACTCCCAGGAAATCCGATGATCTTTTCCGACTTACGACATTTGACCCTCTTGTGTTTGCTGTTTGCCGCCGCGCGTCCGTGCCATGCCGACAATTGGGGGCATTGGCGTGGCGAAAACGGAAACGGTGTCTCCAGTCAAGCGACACCGCCGGTGGAATTCGGTTCGACGAAAAACGTGAAATGGAAAGTCGCCCTTCCCGGTTTGGGTTCGGGGTCGCCCGTGGTTTGGCAAGACCGCGTCTTCGTGACGACGGCCAAACCGATCGACGACAAAGCTTTGCCGGCTCATCAATTCATGGTTTTTTGTTTCGATCGGCAAACCGGCAAGGAACTGTGGTCGCGGGTCGCCATCGAAGCCACGCCGCACGAACCGACGCACAACACCAACGGTTTCGCGTCCGCGTCGCCCTGCACCGACGGCGAACACGTTTACGCCCATTTCGGTTCGCGGGGTTTGTACTGCTACACGCTGGATGGCGAACTGGTATGGAAAAAAGACTTCGGCAAGATGACGATGCGAAACGGATTCGGTGAAGGCAGTTCGCCGACTCTGGAAGGCGACATGATCTTGGTGCCTTGGGACCACGAAGGCCAGTCGTACTTGTACGCATTGAATAAACGCACCGGCGACGTGATCTGGCAAACGCCACGCGACGAACCGTCCAACTGGGGCACGCCTTTGGTGGTCGAGCATCGCCGGCAAAAGCAAATCGTTTTGACGGGTGAGAACAAAGTCAGGTCGTACGACTTGCAAACCGGCGAAGAACTCTGGCGGTGCGGCGGCCAAACGGAGCGTCCCTGTGCGTCGCCGGTCCAAATCGACGATTTGGTCATCGTCACCAGCGGTTTTCGGGGATCGTTCTTGGGTGCCTTCGAACTCGACGGCCGAGGCGACATCGAAGGAACCGATGATGTGGTTTGGTCGCTCGATCGCGACACGCCCGATATCGGTTCGCCGTTGCTCTCAGGCGATCGGTTGTACTTTTACAAAGGCAAGTCCGGCATGTTGACTTGTGTCGACGCCAAGACGGGCAAGCCGCATTACACGACGGCACGAATCCCAGGACTCCGACAAATCTATGCGTCCCCGGTCGTCGCCGGCGGCCATATCTATCTGACCGATCGCAGCGGCACCGTGGTCGTGATCAAGGACAGCCCGGAACTGGAAATCGTCGCCACCAACGACATGGATGAAACGGTCGATGCGACTCCGGCGCCGGTGGACGACCAGCTGTTCATCCGCGGTCAGCAACACCTGTTCTGCATCCAAGCCGGTTGAAGCCGCGTCAAGCAATTCGGTATCGACGTTTCAGCTCGCCGGCGTAGTTCGCCGGCAGCCGGGATTGCGAGCGATGCGGGGGATCCGAGCGCCAGGTCCGCAGGGCCGTCCCCGCGGGCCGTCGGACCAAGGACGCGGGCGGTGAAAGTGACCCTCGCCCGTTCAAATCGACACGGCCACGAAGCACGCGGGTAAAGAAGACGACGCAAAGGCCGTCGAAGGAATCGCCGAACCGTTCCAACCGATCCCGCCGGAGACGGAGAATGACTCGTTCGTGTGAGTCCGAGGCCGCGTTCGGGGCGACGACAGCGACGTCGATGCCGAGGGCGGCGGCCAGATCGGCGGTACCGGACGTGTCGCCCCGCATCAAGGACAGCCGCGTCGGTTCGCCGTCCCGGTCGGCCGCGTCGACCAGCACCGGCTGAAAGAACGCGGCGCCATCGGATCCCAGCATCCGTTCGTTCTCGGCCAAATCGACGGCCAGCGATATGGGGCGGCTTTGGCAAATCGTTTGCGGGACGAATCGGATGCAATGCTTCACGGTTTGACCGCGACCGGCGACCGCGGGCGGGTCCGCCAAAGTCCGACGAGGATCGAACAGGCTGCGGTGATCGGTGAACGCGACAAGCCGAGACGTCTCCGCAGCCGGCCGTGACTCCGTGACGTCGGATTCGCGGGCAACCGAAGCGAACGCCGGGAGGGCGGGCGTTGCGCTTGGTTGCACCGGAAAAGCGGTTTCAACGGTGGTACCGATCAGTCTTTCCAGCGAAGCGGCGAAGTCTTGGCACACGGGCCGGCCGTCGAAATCGCTCCGCTGCAAGCGAATGAACCCGTCCGGCGGAAGCGGGGACACCAGTTCCAGCAGTTCGACGACGTAGGCCAACATGTTGTCACGATCGATGCGTCCGCAGGGCAATTCAATCGCGTCGCCCGATGGGGTGGTCGCCAATTCCAACACGGTCGCTCCGGCGCCGGGGTACCTCCGAGCAGGCAAGCTGCTCCGCCTTCGCGGCGACAAGGAATGAAAGCGACTAGGCATGGGACGCGGGAAGAAAGGCGAGTGCGGAGAGAATGCAGGCTGTTGAACGATAAAGACATCGGCCCCACTTGCTTCGGCCGGTCAGGTTTTTGTGACCAGGAAGCACACCCCAGGCGTCAAGGGTACCGACGATCCGCACGGTCCTCCCAATCGTCGCAAGCCAAAGAACGGGAATCCCTCGCGAAGCGGGGAATATGGACGATCGATCACATCATTGCAAAATCTGACCTAGGTTTTTCTGCGAACCCTCTGTGGATGGGCGGTTCGTTCGTTCTTCCTGAGTTTTTCGGCATTTTGGCGGATCCGTTCCATGAGTTCTCGTCGCTTCGTCGTTCGCGAATCTCGCAACGTCCGCGTCATTTTTGGCGGTGTGTTGGTGATACCTGCACTCTTGTTGGGAATGGTGCTTTCGCTGCTCTGGCAGCGAGACATGACGATGCTGCCCTATCCCGATGAAATCACCGTCCCGGAGTTTTTGGAGCGCGGATGGGAGGGCAACAGTTTCGTCCGGCTGACCGACGTCAAACTGGGCAGCAAAGCAGAAGACGTTCGATTATTCGACGGTGTCCCGGCCGTGTCGATCGAACCGGCAAGCGGGCTAACGGGCACCGAGCGTCATCGCTTGGTGATGCGATTGACCGATAAGAATCAGTCGGTTGCACCGGAGATGATCGGTCGGGACGGAGCGTTAACGGGACGCATTCACGTCGACGCCGAATTTCACTCCGCTGTGAAACTGTTGAAGTGGCTGGGCGTCGACGCGAGTGTTCGGCCGGAGCTGGATCACGTCACGTCGAGGGAGGAATATCCGTTCGTGATCGATCCGCAGACGTCAGGTTTTTCGTTACCCGGTCAGGATCAAGAAACCGTCCGATACATTTTCTACGGTTGCCTTGCGGTCGGCATCCTAGGTTTATTGATTGCCGGCAGTGGCGGACCTTCGATTTGGCCATGGTTTTTGTTCCCCGGGCCGGCGGCGATGAGTTTGCCCGGGTACTTTTTGAGGTACGGTCGCGGCAACGCGGTGTCACGCAGTTTGTATCTAGTCGTCGGTGCGGCGATGTTAGCCGGCGGGTATTATTGCACGTTTTTCGAGGGCAGGATTTTTCGGCCCGACTTTGATTCGGTGCTGATGCCCGGCGTTTTCCTGCTCGCTTGTTTCGGTGGCTCGGCGGTGTCGGGTGCCGTGTTGAATCAAATGTGGGGCGGTTTGCATCACACGCAGTCCGAATCCCAAGGACACCTCTCCTCCATGGTCGCCGTTCCCGGCAGCCAAGTCGCCCAGCAGATTCGTTTGGGCGCTGCGGCATCGGGTGATTCTCTCCTGTCAGAATCGATCCCCGACTTGACCGTTCGGCGTTATCAAGACCCGCCGATCGGTATCGCCGCCGAGCCCCTTGTGCCCGCGAAGATGCGGGAGATCACCGATCGATTCGAGCAGATCGATTTCGAAGCCCCGCTGATCATCGACGTCGGTTCGGACGATGAAATGGAAAAGCAGACGATCCAGGTCGGCTGCCGAAACATGGTCATGGTCGTCACGCACCTCGCGGGCGATCCGAAAAGCGGAAAGGCTCATTCGCGTTTGTTCGGCGTGTTGGATAGCGGACAAGTCGTCACGACGCTGTCCGCCGGTACTCCGTCGTCGGGAAAGACGCGAACCGGCAGCAGCGGCGTCGTCTGGGTGTCATCTCAAGCCGATCCGGCGGCGCTATTGGCCGAGCACATCGAGAAGATGGTCGCCGTAGCGCAGGCCAGCGGCACGAACATCACGGAGTTGCAAAGAGGCGAGTGGCGCGACCTTTATGCGTACGCTCATCGCGTGATGATCGATATCGGGCACCAGCACGGCGACAACGGATACAAAGTGTATCCGTCGACGCACGGCCGTTTTCAATTCCCGTTCCAGCCGATCGAACCGTTGACGGAATTCTCACAAGCTTAGTCCCCAAACGTGGACCCCTTCGTCACTTCCAAAAAGGTGACGGGGGTAGTTGTTTTCCGGCGGGGGCGGTAAGTTGATCAAAGAAGGCGTTCAACCGACCAGGAGATCAAAATGCCGCGACAGAAAAGATCCGACGAAGCCGGGGTGATCTACCACGCCCTGAATCGAAGCAACGATCGAAAGAAGATCTTCAAAAAGCCTGCCGACTACGACGCGTTTATTCAAATTCTCGATGAGGGCTTGCAAAAATATACCGCCGAGTTGTTTGCGTTTGCACTGATGCCTAACCACTGGCATTTAGTGCTCCGGCCGAGCAGAGACGGGCAAATGGGACGTCTGCTGCGGTGGGTCTCCGCGACCCACACGCTGCGGTATCACGGGCATTACCGGCGGCACGGTTACGGACATCTGTATCAATCTCGCTTCAAGAGTTTTCCGGTGCAGGACGATGCACACTTCTACACGCTTTGTCGCTACGTGGAGCGAAACCCTTTGCGAGCCGGACTGGTCTCGGCGGCGGAGGACTGGCGATACGGTTCGCTGTACCACTGGACCCGATCGTCCCGGATTGAACCGGAGATCCTCTCACCCTGGCCCATTCGGCGACTGCCTCGTTGGATTGATCGGGTCAATGCATCGCTTTCCCAGCGCGAGCTCGATGCGTTGCGAACTTGCGTCAACCGCGGTCGCCCCTACGGCGACGAGGAATGGACCGATGAGATCGCCGAAAAAGATGGATTGTGGCACACGATGCGGCCGGTCGGCCGACCGCGAAAGACACCGGGCGCGTCGAGTTGACAAGAGAGCCTGAATTAATTCCCATCGTCCCCTTTTTTCCGTCCCCTTTTTTCACCCGGCCGTTTTTGGAACTCAGTGACCGGTTGTTTCGAGCACGACGAGCACGGCAACCAGGACCGGCACGGCGATGACGACGAACAGGCCCTGCGAAACACCGACCAAGTCCGGCAGTGTTAACTTGCCTCGCACCCCCCAGCGGCCGACGGTTCCGCTTTTCGACTTGGACCTGAGGGCAAAGAGATAGGAGCCGAAAACCAAACCGACCATCCCCAACAGGGCGTCAAGATTTCCCTGCCCGACCGCCGCAGCATTCGTTCCAGGGCAATACGCCAACAAGCCGAAGCCGACGCCGAAGATCAGCCCGCCGACAATGTTGGCGCCGTACTTCGTCTCGTTGATCTGCAGTTCGATGATTTTGAAACGCCGCAGAAGGTAGCTTCCGATCATCCCCACGATGATCGCGGTCAGCATCACTTTGACGACCACGAAGTTTTCCAGCAACAGAACGCCGATGAGAATGTCGAATTTTGCCACCCCACCTTTCTGCAATAGAAAACCGAAAATCGCTCCGAAAAGCAGCCCGGCGACCAGCTTGCCGGGAGAAGCTTCCAGCCAGCCCCACTTTCGCGAATCGGCTTGATCGGGCGCAGCGGCTTGCGTCCGCCCGGGCCGCGTTCCGGTCGTGGTCCCGTTTCGGGGTGGAGCGGAATCGGATGTCGTCTTCATGAGAGTCTCCTCTGCGGTCGGCTCAAACACGGTAAATCAATAAGGCTGTGGCGATCCCGCCGATGAAGAAACAGATCACGGCGATCCAGGAACTGACCGCAAGCTGAAGCGTGCCGCTGATCCCGTGTCCGCTCGTGCAGCCTCCGGCCATCCGCGCCCCGAAAGCCATCAACGCTCCACCGCACAGAGCGACAAAGGCTCTCAGCCAACCGCTGTCCGCACCGAAGCGAGCGATCCACATGTCTTGGAGGTACGTGCCGGTCAGCTCACCGCCGGTCCATGCCGCAAGGAACGCCCCGACAACAGCCCCCAGGACGATCGTGAACGTCCAGCCGATCATCGGTTTGCTTTTCTGATAATAAGGCACGCTGGCAATGTGTTCGGGCGCGAACAGACGACCGATCATTCCGGCCGTATCCGAGTAGGCGCTGGAGGCCCCGATTTTGTGGCCGGCCAAGGCCAACGTGGACAATACCAATAGCCCGATCAAGACGCCGACGACGTACGGCGACCAGGCCGGTTCCGGGTAAGGATAGGGTGAAGGCAGCTCGACAGCTGCCTGAGCGACGGTAGCGGGACAGAATAAAACAATAGGCAACACGCATGCTTGAATTTTCATCGGTCGGATTCCTTCATCGTTGGGCGCGAACTGTGCGTGGCTTTTCATCAGGACGTGGCTTTTCATCAGATCGTGTCGCGTCGTGGCGGCGGCTTTCGTCTTGCCGACGCAGCGAAGCCCCCCGGGATCGCCAAGCGAGAAACGCGAACCCCGCGATCGCAAGCAGGCAGAGCCCGACGATCCAAAGCCATGGCGAGGTGTCGGTCGACTCCGGGAGCGTGACCCTCCCGGCATCGCCCCCGCTCTGGAGCAAGCCGGAGAGCTGCGGATAAGAGCTCACATACAGCCCCGCGCCCAACAACATCCCCAGCACTCCCACCATGGCATCACGACGGCCTTCTCCACACGCAGCCACCCCGGTACCTGGGCAATAACCGAAGATCGCCATGCCCACTCCGAAGCAAATGCCTCCGCCCACGACGCCGACCCAGACCAGTGGTTTGATGTGTAAGGAAACAGCCTCGCTTGGCAGCAACGCGTAAATTCCGACCGACCCCACAACAACGGCTGTGCCCATGATCTTGACCACCGTCCAGTCACGAAACAGGAACTGACCGACGATCACATGAAATTTCGCCACGCGTCCTTTTTGTAACAAAACGCCGAAAATGATTCCGGTCAACAGTCCGAGGGCCGACTTCCAAAGCGGATCAAACATCGCGTGTCGCCCTTCCATACACCAGAAATGCGGTCAGCACGGCCACCAAAAAGAAAGTCAACGAGAACAACCAACTCGAAGCCGCCAGTTGCAGGCTGCCGCTTATCCCGTGCCCGCTGGTGCAACCCTGGGCCAGGCGAGCGCCGAACATCATCAGACCCGAACTCAGCAAGGCGATTGTCAGGCGGAACAAGGCACTCGAACCGAACCGGCTTTCCCACCGTGGCGGCACGGTGATCGATTCCCGGTCTCCCGATGTCAGCGAACTGATCGTGCTGCCGACAAAGACGCCGACAACCACCATCCACCCCCAACCGATTTTTGGAGATTGTTGTTGGTAGTAACTGTTTGACTCCTCCAGCCCGGGCACCGCCGCATTGAGAATCAAGGCAGCGGTGTGCTCGAACGCCGTCGAAATGCCCAGAGGATGGCCGGCGGTCCAGAAGGCGAACCAGCTCAACACGCCGATCCCCGCGCCGACCGCGTAAGGCGACCATGACTTTTTCGCTAACGGGTTGCTCATCGGAAGTCTCCTCGCAATCAAGCGATGCGGCAGGGTCACTGGTCCAACTTGCAGCCGGCATGCTTCCAAGCCTGCATGCTGCCGGGGACGTTGCAAACCTCCTGGAAACCGTTCCGCTTGATCAAGCTGGCGGCGATGCTGGCCCGATAGCCACTGCCACAATACACGGCAACACGCTTGTCCGGATCGAGTCCGAGATCTCCGTCGACCCCGTCACGCATCTCCGCGACAAACTTGTGCTTCGCCCCGTCGATGCGGCCGCTCTGATATTCACTCGGCGAACGCACGTCGAGCAACTGAAATTGGTCGTGCTCCTTGGCAAGCTGTTGGACGGAAACTTGCGGCAAAGTGCCCAGCGGCAGGCCTTGGTTTTCCCACGCCTTCATGCCGCCGGCCAAGTAACCGGCGAAATTCGTGAGACCGACGTAGGCGAAATGCCAAGCGATCCGATCCAACCGCGTCTCGTCCTCGACGACCAACAGAACGGGTTTGTCGTAGGACAGCATGTCCCCGGCCCAAACGGATAACTCCGGCCGATCACCGATGTTGATCGCGCCCGGGATGTGGCCTCCGCCGAAGGCCAGCATTTGTCGGGTGTCCACGAGTTGCGATTCACCGAGTTCGACGGCTTTTCGGAATTCTTCCGGGGGCAGTCCGGGAACCGTGGGGGCGGCGCCGATCGTCGCCGGTCCTTTGGCGTTGATCTTCTTGAGTATCGGATAATGCTGCGGCACCGGCGGAGCGTCTTTCTGCACGAACGATTTGAATTCTCCGAAGTCTTTGTGTTGAAGAAAACCGTTCGTCCGCCGCTCATAGCCGATGGCACTCATCGGTCGCTCTCCGATGTCCGCGCCGCAAGCCGAACCGGCACCGTGACAGGGATAGACGATGACACCATCATCGAGCTTCAAATAATAATCCCGAAGCGTGTGGAAAAGTTGCTCGGTGAGCTTCTCCGTCTCGTCCTCCCCGAGTAAATCGGGTCGGCCGGCTGAACTGACAAACAGTGAATCGCCGGTCAGCACACCCCACGGATCTTCTTCGCGTCCCTTCTCCGCCAGTTCGTAAGAGACATGCTCCGGGGTATGCCCGGGCGTGTGGCGAGTTGTCAGGACCAGCGAACCGAATTCAAAACGGTCTCCGCCATGAATTTTCTGGACCGGAAAATCATATGCCGCATTTCCTTCACCGCTGGCATAGATTTCGGCCGATCCCAATCTCTGTTTCAGTTCCCGAGCGCCGCTCATGAAGTCGGCGTGAATGTGCGTCTCGAAGACGTGCGTAATCGTCACACCATGTTTTCGGCTCAGCTTCAGGTAGACCTCGACGTTTGGTTGCGGATCGACCACGGCAGCAGTTTGGCTGCCGTCATCTCCGATCAGATAAGACAACTGGGAAATGCCTGCCGTCTGGATGCTTTCAAATATCATGGTCATAAGACGCCTCTCTGTGTATGAAGACGGTAGCAAGGATGTGGCACGTACCGCATGCTTGACGGATTGAATCGTGTGGCGAATCTTGTAGCGATCGACTGCGAACGTCGTTCCAAACACCGCCCCTTGCCGGTTGCGATTCTCGATCGCAAAGCATCGCCATCACCGGTCGCTCGCATCGACGAAACACCGGACAGTCGTGTAAAAAAGATTTCGAGTCCGACCATGAAGATGATCCGCCGAACGGAAACGAACGCGGGCGGAAGCTTTTGTCTGCAGAACGACGCGGACTCGACAGACCACTGACGGATGAAGTCGCGAC
>CAYVRC010000092.1:0-22912 GCA_964453205.1 uncultured Pirellulaceae bacterium
GGACGGGAAAAGATGGGGAACCAGATTTGTCATTCATGGAACTCGGAATTTTAGCCGAGCCTCATGAACATTGGATGAAGATCGCCGGCCGAGCGGCGCGACCGGTGATTCGAATCACCCGCCCTCACGCAGCCGGTCGAAATACTGCTGCGTGTGCTCTTGTTCAGGCCGGGGCAAGTTTTGGTTCTCCAGCGGATTGGCCGCCTCGTCCAGTTCGCTGGCGATCACGTTTCTGATGTCCTCCCTGGTGACACCCTTGCGGTTGGGACCGTCGGCGAAGCCGGCGATGATCGCTTTGCCGCGCTTGACCTTGCCGCGGACTTGTGAGTCATAGAAATTCGTGTCGGTTTCCTCCTCGGGACGATCACCCCGGCCGGTACCCTTTCCCATGCCGTCGCCGAAACCGTCGCCCATGCCGCCGCCCTGACAGGATGAGCATCCCATGCCTTGGCACTGCTTGCACCCCATCTGGTTTTTGCTTTGCAGCAGATCATCCATCGCGGCGTCCAAGTCTTCCAGTTCGGACATCTCGTCGGCCATCTCGCCCAGTTCACCGGCCATGTCTTGCAGGGCATCGGCGGCGGCCGAGGAGTCGCCTTGTTGCATCGCTTGGGCGGCCTGATTCATCGCATCGGCCATCTGCTGCATCTTTTGCATTTGACCGTCTTGTTGTTCCATCTCGTTCATCTTCTGTTGCATTTTTTCGGCATCCGCCGTGCGGCCTTCTTGCCGTGCCTGATCGATCTGACGTTGCAGGTCTTCTTTTTTCTGCTGATGTTCTTTGACGGCGTCGGCCATCTTTTTTTGCATCTGTTCGATTTGTTTTTTCAATTGCTCTTTTTCTTGATCGGACAGCTTGCCGTTCTTGATTTTCTCGGCCAAGTCTTTGACGACTTGCTCGGCTTCCTTGAAGTCGCCTTTCTGCATCGCCTGGGCAACCTTGTCGGCGGGCCCGGCGTCCAGCCCCTTCATTTGAGCCATCGCTTTGCGGATCTGGTCGGGCGATCCCAATCGTTCGCGGCGTTCTTCGAGCTGCTGTTTCAGATCGTTCAGCGCGATCAAGGCGTCCTTGCGAGTCATCTGTTTCTTGTCGGTGATCTTGTCCAGATCCGCTTCCATCTTCTCGAACAGCTCTTTCGCTTCCTCCAAGCCTTCCTCGTCGGCTTTTTTGCGTTGTTGTTCGAGCGACTTTTTCAGTTGCTTGGCCACCGTTTTGATCTGACGAACTTCCGTCGCCGTCGCGGCGTCCAAAGGTGTTTCGGTGCCTTCATTCTGGACGGGGTCGGCCAACAGAAACACGATCACCAGCATCGGCAGCATCGCGACGGGCAACCAGCCGAGCTTGCTGGGACGCAGGGCGAAGCGATCGGCGATCGAGAGTTGCGACGCGCGAGACCGGGCGTCGGACGCCAAGGCGGCTCCGAACTCGGTGTCGCGATCTTTCTCGGGCAAGCCCAAACTGCTGCTCAATCGCTCGCTCAATCCGAATCGACGGTCGACTTCTTGGGCGGTCTGCTGAAGCGTCGGCGCGGACCACAAACTGACGATCGCGGCGACCGACAGGCCGCCGGCCACACCGGCGATCACCCACCCGATCGCCCAGTTCTGTTGATCGATCGAAATCGCCATCAACGCCGGCATCGCGATCGCGACGGTCGCGATCAACAGCCCCGCGAACACGGTCAAGCAGCACAGCCGTCCGAAACGGCCCAAAATCAATCGACGTCGCGCCTTGGCGACCTTGGATTCAATTTCATTCATCGTTGACGACCGCTGGGGAAGTACGGTTAAACTGGGAAGGGACGTCGCTGACCGGTCACCGCCGCGAGTCTGCGACAATTCATCCCTCGGCCGGAGTTTTGAGTATACCGACTTTTCCGGTGTCGTTCCGACAGAATTTGTCCTCCCTTTTTGTGGGTTCTCCCATGGCCGCCGCGCGCGAACTTCCCGATCCCGACTCCGCAGACAACGCGGATGTGGTGATTTTCGACGGCCAGTGCAATTTCTGTCGTTCTCAGGTCGAAAATCTCCGCCGTTTGGACCGCCGCGGCGACCGGCTTGCGTTCATTTCCCTGCACGACCCGCGTGTGGCCGAGCGCTACCCGGACTTGGATCACGACGATCTGATGGCTCAGATGTACGTCGTCGATGGCGAAGGTTCGCGACACGGCGGAGCGGACGCGGTGCGTTACTTGTCACGCCGCTTGCCGCTGTTGTGGCCGGCGATGCCGATCCTGCACTTGCCCGGCACGGCCTCGCTGTGGCGATGGCTGTACAACCAAGTCGCCAAACGCCGCTACAAACTGGCCGGCAAATCCTGCGACGGCGACACCTGCAGCATCCACCTGCGGTAACACGCTGACTGCTCGTCGGTTTCCGACAGATACATCAGCATTTCCGCTGCCTGCCCATGCACCTGCTTCGGCACGTGCTCCAGCAGTGAATCCACCGGCGCTCCTTCCCGCAAATGGCCTCGCATCTCCAGAAACTTCCGAGCCTGATTTGGAGGCAAGTTCGTGAGTTGCTTGAAATAGTTCGTGTAGGACGTGGCAAAAAGTGGAAAGCTCGTCGCTCCGGGATTTGCCTTTAGGAAGGCTTGCTTGTCACGTAAGCCGGCGACCGTGATCTCCTCGTGCTTGGCGACTTGGTCGGCAGTCATTCTGAAGAAATTCTGTACCAATGGCATCTCCAAGGCTTGCATGGAGAAGCGTCGAACCAGCGACTTCGACAATCTTTCGGCCTCCGGCTCCCCGCACAAGTTCAAGATTTCTTGACTCAACCAAGCCGCACGCTTTTTCTCGTTCTCAGCGATTTTCTGCAAAATCGCTTGAATCTCACTGTCGTCTTCACCGGGAACCAGATCGAAGTACACGAACACGTAGGGCTGATCCTCTTCACGCGTCATCCGACGTTCTTCCATCAGTTCTTCAGCTTTAGAGGCGAAACGCTGAAAATCTACGCGAAAAATCTCGCTGATCTTTTCCCAATGATTGATCGCGAACTCCTTGTTGTAGACCTGCGAGAGCTTCGTCCTGGCGCTCTGCCGGTCTGTTTGTAGCCAGCCGACGATCGGCTCTTGTTTGCTGTCCATCGGCAACAAATCTTCGGCTCTCATCAGTCCGTTCTCGATTAACCTCTTCGCGATTTTGGCTTCGATCCGATCCCGATCCACGCCTCGGATGATCGCCGAGTAGGTCCGGATGTCGTTCTGCTGCTGCTCACTCAACTCTAACTCGTCCGACGCCCGGAATTCGTCCACAATTTCGAACATCCGAGCCTCGGCTTTCTGAACGATCGCATTAGGCTCGACCGATACCTGCCCCCACAAAACGGTTGGCGGGCCGAAAATGATAAACAACGACCATACGACGCCGAAAAATTGCCTCTTCATCTTTTTTCCCTTTCCAAAGACCCTGGAGAAACTGCGAACATCTTTATGACTCACCGTGGTATTCCTCCTCAGTCGAGGAAACGGCCTTCCAAGGCGCAATACTCATCGGCGCTGCCAAAGTCGGAAACCCGAGAGAAGGAGCAGGGTGGTATTCGCCGCCGTTAGGATGCATCGGATCCGCAATCCAACGCTCCAGCGTCACATCCGCGCTCCAGACTCTCCACTTCGTTGCCCACAGGCTATCATGTACCGAATAGGGGCCATTGAGGTTCAGAGCGACGACATCAGCCACCTGCTTAATTGGGGCACTCTTAAGGCGGACGCCCGGCCATTTGTTACTGAGCACGGGCGTGTCCGGCTCGTCATCGACACTGAAGGCGTTGAAGGTGACTGTCGCCCAGGTGAAGCCGTTTGGAACCACATCATTTTCCGACGGATAGCCCAACTCTGACCTCTGATCCGTCGGTGGGGACTGACGCTCCCAATTGAATCCCTCGTGTTCAGCCGGCGACGGCCCATCCGGATCAAGAGGGTTAAGCGGTGGCCCCTGCGCGAGGGCAGCACGCGAATCCATTAACAGCAAGACCGCTAAGGAAGGAAGGAATTTTCATAGCCAGCACTCGTACTTGGGGAGTCATGCGTTGAGTGAAACGTTCGCCCTTGTTGGACTGTAACCATTGTTTGCGGTCCCTTGAAAAAGAGCAGTCCGATTTCCACGATTCTCCAGAATTTCTCAATAGCGAGTGTGCGAATGGCAAGCCCGCACTGCATTGTGCCACTTTCGAGTGAGGGTCCTGCGCGTTAATCAAGCTTGCGGCCTAAACTCGAACCCCGACTATTTGTGGTAGCGCTGATGTCTAGCCTTTAGGCGACCGCAAAACGGGATCACCCGCCCCGATCGGGCGGCTAGTGCCTGGACACCTGCAAAGTAGGCCTCGCCAATCTAGCAAGAACGATTGAAATCACCCGATCACTTCATCGACGACGCGGCCGTAGACGTCGGTCAGGCGGAAGTCGCGGCCGGCGTGTCGGTGTGTCAACCGTTCGTGATTCAGACCCAATTGATGCAGGATCGTGGCGTGCAAGTCGTGCATGTGGACTTTGCCGCTGATCCCCGTAAAGCCGAACTCGTCGGTCTCGCCGTACGCGAAGCCCGGCTTGAAACCGCCGCCGGCCAACCACACCGTGAAACCGCCCGGATTGTGATCGCGGCCGGTGCCGTTGTTCTGCGCATAAGGCGTCCGGCCGAACTCGCCGCCCCACCAGACGATCGTGTCGTCCAGCAGTCCACGCCGCTTCAGATCCGCCAACAACGCGGAGATCGGTTGATCGACCGCGCGGGCGTGTTCGGCGTGCTTGGGCAAGTTGCTGTGTTGGTCCCAGGCCGGGTTGGCCGTGTTGTCGCCGTAGTTGACTTGGATGAATCGCACGCCGGCTTCGCACAGACGTCTGGCGAGCAAACACTTCTTTCCGTAACCACGCGTCGCCGGGTCGTCCAGGCCGTACTCGCGAAGCGTCTCGGCCGACTCGGTTTCCAAGTCCAAAATCTCCGGCGCGATCTGCTGCATTCGCCAAGCCATTTCGTAAGATTCGATCACGGCATCCAGTTCGCTGTCGGCCACACCGCGACGCCGGACTTGTCGATGATTCAGTTTCTGAATCAGATCCAACTGAGCTTTCTGTGCCGCCGGATCGACGTCGTCGCGTGTCAAACTCTCGATCGAAAGGTCGTCGTCACCGGCCACGCCGACCCTGGTCCCTTGGAACCTGGCGGGCAGAAAAGCGTTGCCGTAATTTCGCGGCCCGCCGTTGCCGACCGACGGCGAAATGGAGACGAAACCGGGCAGGTTCGCGTTCTCCGACCCGAGCGCGTAGTACACCCACGATCCCATCGACGGACGAATGAAGTTTGTCGAACCACAGTGCAAGAACAGCGTCGCCGGACCGTGCGCGACTCCGTCGGTATTCATGCCGTGCAAGAAACACAAATCGTCGACGTGCTCGGCCGTTTTAGGAAACAGCTCCGACGCCCAGCGGCCCGTTTCGCCGTACTGTTTGAACTTCCAGGGCGACGTCATCAGACGGTGTTCGCTGGCCCGCATCCCTGTTTTGGCCAACGTCCGGGCGTCGTCGAAGGCCAGTTTTTCACCGTCTCGCTTGGCCAGCAACGGTTTGTAATCGAACGAATCGACTTGGCTGACCCCGCCTTGCATGAACAAAAAAATCACCCGCTTGGCCCGCGGCGGATGATGCACCCCCGTGACGCCGGGAATGCCGGTCACGGCATCGCGTGGACCCGCCGAGGTCGACGTTGCGGCCAGCGCGCCGGCCGCCAACGCGCCGAATCCGCACGCGGTGTGCTGCAAGACTTCGCGACGGTGAAGCCGACGGAGCAATCGATCGTTCATGTCAGGCCTATCTGTTTATTCCAAGTAACGAAAGTCGATCGACGCGAACAAAGAGTGGATCAAATCGGGCAGCCGTGTCGGATCACGCAGGTAGGCGTCGACCATCTGCCGTTCGTCCGCCGTCGGGTCGCGTCCCAGACAAAGCCGATACGCGCGGCTGATCAACCGCCCTTTATCGGTCGCCGTTTCGAACTCGCCATCCCGCAACAATCGCCGGGCGGCTTGCCGCGAACGTTCGATCACCCACGGGTCGTTCATCATCACCAAAGACTGCGTCGCGACGGTGCTGCGTGCCCGCTGGCCCACCGAAACGCTGGTGTCGGCAAAATCGAAAACGCCGTACAGCGGCGGCAACGAATTACGGAAAACCGGCTGGTACACGCTGCGTCGCAACGAGTCGTGCCGATAGCCGTAATCCGCTTTCGTTTTCGGCCGAATCGTCGATCCGAAGCGGACCCGATCCAGTTCACCGCTGATTTGCAGCATCGCGTCACGCAGGCCCTCGACGGGAACACGTTTCATGTTCGCCGACCAGTACAAGCGGTTGTCCGGATCCGCCGCAGCCGCCGAATCCGTCGCGGCAGCCACCCGTCGACGATACGCTTCGCTGTGGACGATGACACGCACCAAGTGTTTCGTCGACCAACCGCTGCGAATCAGCTCACCCGCCAAGAAGTCCAGCAGACGCGGATGCGAGGGCGACTGTCCGGTGGTTCCGAAATTGTTCTCGGTCGCGACCAGCCCTTCGCCCATCAACCAACTCCACACACGATTGGCGTAGACACGAGCGGTCAAGGGGTTCTGCGGATCGGCGATCCACTCGGCCATCTGCAGCCGTCCGCTGCCGTTCGCGTCGATCAGCGATGCCCAGTGATCGGCGCGGCCGACGGCGGTCAACAACCCGCGACGGACCTTCGCGCCGTGATGTCCGACGACGCCGCGAATCCGAATGGCGATCTCTTCGGAGGGTTCGCCCTCGACGACGGTCAAGTACACCGGCTGAGCGTTCAGTTCCGCCTGAATCTCGGCCGACTCGGCCCGCAAGGCTTTCAGTTCGGACAGCAATTCGACGTCGATCGACGGATCGGGTTTCGCAGCCGCACCGGACAGCGTTGTTCGACCGGTCGACGGCAGAAACTGGACCGCATCGACGATCACATGGCCATCGGCACCCTCGTTGGACACCATCACAAACGACTGGCCGCCTTGCTCGAACGGAAACGTTCCCAACGAAAACCAAAGCCCGTCGATGGGTGGCGATTTCCGCTGGTCGACGAGAATCGTCTCCGCTTCGTTGGCGCTAAAAACTTGAAAACGGACATTGCTCGCGCGATTGGAACCGGGCGAATAGGCGACGCGGACTTCGTAGCGACCGGCGGGAAGATCCTTGGGTTCGAAGGTCGCTGACTTTTCACCCTGCCCGCTGTGGCTGTCATGGACATACCCCCGATCGACGAATCGTGGATTCGATTCCGACGGTTTCCACTGTCCGACCAGTTCGGCATCGCGATCATCGATGACGACGCCGGGGACGTCACCGACCTTGACCGACTTGGCCAGTTTCTCCGGTGCCTCGACTTGTGCCTCCAGCGTCTTGATCTCCGCGGAGATTCGTTTTTCCCGACGACGAAGTCGATCCGATCGCTCGGCGACCTCGGGGGCAACCGGCAACGGACGTTCGATCCATTTCGAAACGTTGGCGTGTTCCATCGCGATCGTCGATCGCAAGATGCCCGCCATGGCGTAGTAGTCCGCTGTCGGGATCGGATCGAACTTATGATCGTGACAGCGGGCACAACCGATCGTTTGGCCCAAGAAGGCACGACCGATCGTCTCCAACTGTTCGTCGATGTGATCGAAATCCAAGTTGGTTTTGTCTTGGTCCTCCAAATTGGTATTGCCCATCGCCAGGAACCCGGTCGCCACGGCCGACAATTGACGATCGCGAAGCGTTTCGTGATTCAACAGATCGCCGGCGATCTGATCCTTGATCATCTGATCGAACCCACGGTCCTCGGCGTACGCCGTGATCAAGTAATCACGGTACCGCCAAGCTTGGGGCAGGACGAATCCCCGCAGCGTGATCGATTCGGCGTAACGCGCGACGTCCATCCAGCGGCGTGCGAAAGTTTCGCCGTAGGCAGGACCGGCCAACATGGATTCGACCACATCGCTCCAAGCCGTCGGGGATCGGTTTTGCGCGAACGAATCGATCTGGTCCGGCGTCGGCGGCAGACCTGTCAGATCGAACGACAATCGCCGCAGCAGTTGCAGATCATCGGCCCGACCGGCCGGTTCCAAATCCCGTTCGGCCAATTCGGCATCGATGAAGTCGTCGATCGAACTCGCGGGGGCTTCATCAGGTTCCGTCGTGATCGAAGGAATCGGACGATAGGCCCAGTGTTCGGTCGCACGCGACACCGGCAAGCCCGTCGCGGATTGGGGCCGCGACGCCGCATCGTCTCGCGGATCGACCGCACCGTTGTCGATCCATTGTCGAAACCGCCCGATGGTTTCGTCGTCCAGTCTGCCGTCCGGGGGCATTTGCAAGTCGGGATCGTCGTAACGAATGACTTTCATCAGCAAGCTGGCCGACGAGTCGCCGGGGACGATGGCCGGACCGAAATCGCCACCGGTTTGCCAGCCCTGCCGAGAATCCAGGACCAGATTGCCGCTGGCTTCGCCGTCGACGCGATGGCATTCCAAACAATGCTCGACCAGCGCCGGTCGAATGTGGGTTTCGAAGAAATTCGATGCCTCCGACGTCCGATCGATCGGATCTTCAGCGACCGACGTTGTCGAGAGACACAGCGACAACATCAGGCACACGAAAGCGGCTGGAGAATCAGCGAATTTCATGTTTCGTGGCAAACGGGAGGGTGGCGAGCGGGGTGCGAGGCGGGTTCCTTATTCTAGTCGCCAGGGCGATCGGCCCGCAACATTTCGGATCGTCTCGATCGTCCGACGTCGGACAGGCTATCCATCGGTCGCTGGCGGGATGCCCGTCTGACGAAGTGAAAATCCGTCCTATTTTCGGGTGATGCGTTTGGCGGTCTGGCGGACACCGTTCTGGAACAGCACCAAGGACTCCGCCTTGCCGTCGTCGCCGAGCTTGAAGGTCAGCGTCGCGGGGACGACTTTGTAAAACCACTCGGTTTCCGATTTGGCAAAGACTTGAAACGTCGGCTGACCGGTCACGCCGACCATCAACCTGCCTTCGACCACGTCGACGTCGAACACGAAGTTCGGTGCGAGCTGATACTCGCCCACGTACCGCCGCATGGTTTTCTCCGGCACGTCGATGTCTTGTTGGGGTTCGGGCGTTTGGATATCGGCCCCGGCCAAGACTTGCATGATTTGTTCCGCGAGCGCGTCCACCGCCGGCGAGGCGGTGTTGGCCAAGACGACGACAGCGACGCCCAGTTGGCGGTTGACCATCATCATGGACCGAAACCCGCCGGTGCCTCCGTTGTGCCAGCGGGTCTGGCCGTCGCGAGCGATGTGCCATCCCAACCCCATCGCGAAGTCTTTTTCGTTGCCGGGATGATGCTGCTTCCACGCCAAATTGATCGCCTTGCCGAGCGGACCGTCCGGCGGATTCAGGTTTGCCTGGGCAAAAGCAAGCATGTCCACGACGTTGCTGCGGATCCCGCCGGCACCGGGCATGTCGGCGAATTCCCAAGAACGGGTCGGCGTCAGGTCGGCCGTGTGCGGCCTGGCAAAGTGGGCTTTCATGTCGCCCGTCATCTGCACGGCCGTCGATGCCATCTTCAGCGGTCCGGTGATGACCGCCGCCAGCCGTTGGTCATAGTCGGAATCATGCCGCCGCGTGACCAAGTCGCCCAGCAACGACGCGGCGAAATTCGAATACTCGTACTTCTCACCCGGTTTTCGCGGCAGCTGGTAAGTCTTCAAGAAAGCATACGCCCGCCGCGTGTCGTACTTCGAATAAGGATTGTCGCTGGACAGTTCGGTCAAATTATCCGGCAACCTCGGCAAACCCGAGCGATGCGTCGCCAAGTCAAGCAGCGTGATTTCGCGGTCGGGCGACGACGGCATCGGAACGCTTTCGGGCAACAGCCCCGCGGCGGTCTGTTGCAACGACAATTCACCGTCGACCACGTCTCGGGCAAGCAACAATCCGGTGAAGACTTTTGAAATCGAACCGATCTCGTACACCGTTTGATCATCGGGCGCGGGCTTTCCTACCGCCGTCTTCCCGAGATGGACCGTCTGTGGTTTGCCGTCGGCGATCACACCGATCGATATTCCGACGACTTGGTCCTGCCGCACAAGCGGTTCGGCCAGTGACCGAATCCGAGCGTCCCCATCCTGTGCGCCCGAGACAACCGGGAAGGCCGAAGCCCCGATGGCGAAGATCAACGCGAAATGAAAGCACAAACGCATGAAGATGACCTTTGATGCGAGATGCGGACGGTTGACAGCACGGGTCGCCGTCAGAACCACCAAGTTACACCAAAAACACGGATCGCGCTCACCAACAGATGGTCAGTGAAACCACTCGACCGCGTTGCGAAAAATCTTCATGCCGTCGCCCTCGGTCGGCTGCTCGGCGCGGCGGGTCCAGAACGGGTGCTGCGTCGCGTCGAGGTGCCGTTCGGGGTGCGGCATCAGCCCGAAGACTCGGCCGCTGACGTCGCAGACTCCGGCCACGTTCGCGTCGGCGCCGTTCGGGTTGATCGGAAACGGCAACACGTCGTCGGTCACCACGCCATCGTCACCGTCGCAGTACCGCATCGCCAGGCGACCCTGCTGACGAAGCGTCGCGAGCACCGCGGGATTCGATGTGACGAACTTGCCCTCGGCGTGCGCCATCGGCAAATACAGGCGATCGATGTCCTTCAAGAAAACGCAAGGCGTCTCGTCGACGGCCAAATGAACCCAGCGATCTTCGAAACGGCCGTGGTTGTTCCACGTTAACGTGGCGGCGGTCGTCGCGGCTTGGCCCTCGGGCGAAACCTCGCCGTCGGATTCGATGTCGCCGGTCAAGACACCCAAACGCATCAGGACTTGCATGCCGTTGCAGATGCCCAGCACCAACCGATCGCCCGCGCCGTGGACGAACACGTCGACCAAGTCGGCGAGGTGTCGCTGTAGGCGGCTGGCCAAAATCCGTCCGGCCGCCACGTCGTCGCCGTAACTGAATCCGCCCGGCACGCACAAAATCTGATAGCGATCTTTCAGTGCCGGGTTGTCCATCAAGCGATTGACGTGGACCCGTTCGGCGGTGGCCCCGGCCTGCCGGAAAGCGAACGCGGTTTCCTCGTCACAATTGGTGCCGGGGGCGCGAAGGACGAGGACTCGGGGACTGGCCATGCCTGGGATCGTCAGTGGGTCAAAAGAAAGGAAGGGGTGCGATGGGTCCGCCATCATCGTCCACGACTTGCTTTCTGACGAGGCGGGATCCGACGGTCGAACCGGCGGCGGATGACCGCCCGTCGACGTCGATCCGGAGAACCCGTCGACGTCGATCCGGAGGAGACGTCAATTCGGAGAAAGCGTCACGTGTTTCATGTCGGCGGGGACGTCCCGCAACGCTTCGCGGATCGCCCGCAAGACTTCGGGATGCCGGTCGGCCAGGTTGGCGGTTTCTCCGATCCCGCCGCCCGATCCGGTCCCGGGCTGAATCGGATAAAGAATCGGCTTCGTCTGGGCGTCGTCGAACAAGACCGCTTTCCAGTCGCCGTAGCGGACATAGCGAGCCACCTCGGGCTCGTCCGGCAAGTGACGCTTCATCGTCCGCCTGACCGGCCGAAGGCCCGCCTCCTCGGCCAGATTGTTCCATTCGTTCGGATCGGTCGCGTGATCGTACAGTTCTTCGCTGCCGTCGAAGTAATGGACATAGCGGTATCGGTTGGACCGGATCGAGTAACTGCCGCGGCCGACGGTCGTGATCGCCACGCGTCCCTCGACTTGGTCCCGTGAAGCGGAACCGTCCAGAAAAGGCCGCAGGCTGTCACCATCCAACGCGTGCGCCGGAGCGTTCAAGTCGCACACATCGACGACGGTCGGAAACAGATCGACCAGACTGACCGCCGCGTCGACTCGCACGCCGCGACGAAAGCCCTCGGCGGATTTCGGCGGCACGACGATCAGCGGCACGCGGGTCGATCGCTGCCAAGTCGTGAACTTGCCCCAGTGTTCTTTTTCGCCCAGGTGATAGCCGTGATCCGAAAAGACGATGATCCAAGTGTTTTCGGCGTGGGATGACGCATCGAGACCGTCAACGACTCGGCCGATCAAATCGTCGACGAAATGAACACAGGCGAGATAACCGGCGACGGCGGCATGCCATTGGTCGTGCCGGACCACCGTGGCGTGAGAACCGGCCGTCAGAGGAAACCGTGCCAGCTTCGTCGCATAAGGCGACAAGTCGTCCAGATCACTGCGACTGGTCGCCGGCAATCGGATCTCGCTTTCGGGAAACGGCTGGAAATACTTCTCCGGTGCGAACAGCGGTTGATGCGGACGATAAAAACCGACGCCCAGAAAGAACGGCTGTTCGCTGCCGTCACCGGCGGGTTCGGCCAAGCGATCGACGGCCCAGTCGGCGACCATTCCGTCGGGCATCTCGGCGGTGGCGACGTTGACCGGTCCCCAATCGAAACTGTTGTTGCGGCTTCGTTCATTGCGGCGATCGTCGGGCATGTTGTTCATGGGCAACACAGCCTTCAAGCCTCCGTCGCCGCGATCCACCTCGTGCGTCGGGTTCTGTTTCTGCGTGTCCAGTTCCTCTTTGGTGAACGGGCCGCCTTGGTTGCCGCTGTCGGGACCGTAGCGGTCGAACAGATCGGCGTAGCGGCCGCCGCTGCCGTGAAAAAGCTTGCCGGCGCCGAGGGTGCGATACCCTTGACCGGCCAAGTGCTCCGGCAACGTCTTGAATCGGCCTTCCAAGTCGAACAACGCATCGCCGTTGGTCAGGACCTTGCTGCGGAACGGCTGCACGCCGGTCATGAAACTGGTCCGAGACGGCGAACAGATCGGCACGTTGCAATGGGCATTCGCAAACGTGACGCCCCGCTCGGCCAAGCGATCCAGATGAGGCGTCTTGGTCTGCGGATGTCCGCCGAGTGGTCCCACCCAATCGTTCAAATCGTCGACGGAAATCCATAACACGTTGGCTCGCTCGGCCGCCCGAGCCGGCGTCGACGCGGTGACCGCCCAGCAACCGAAGCAGACGACGATGCACAGCGTTCGAATTCGGGGAAGCATGTATGATGGCCGGATTGACGAGAGGCGACGGGCGGGACAGGACCGAAATGACAAACGATCAGCTACGAGAATCCGAGCATTTTAATGAACCGGGAGGCTTCGCGTCGGTCGGCGAAACGGAATGCTTGATCGAAATCGATCTGCGCGGACGTGACGGCCTTCACGGGCGGCCCGGGACCAGCTTTTTCCGGCCGCCCAAATCCTACGGACGCGACGGCCGCAGCGGCGGCAATGCGACGCCCGCCCGGGCGGGCGAAGACGCCGCCGACGGCGTTTTCCGGTTGGAATACGCCGCCCCAGGCCCGGACGATCCGGCCGTCCGGATCAGCGGCTCCGCCGACGCCCGATCACCGATCGGAGCGGAAGGCTACATCTTCTTTGACGCCCAAGGCGGACGCGGCGGCGACGGCGGTCGCGGCGGCGACGGTCAACCCGGCAGCCGGGGCGTCAAAGGACGCGACGCGACCCGCTATCGCAGCGGCGGAAACGGGGGCCCCGGCGGCGCCGGTGGCAACGCGGGTAACCCGAGCGATGGCGAAAACGGCGGCGACGGGGCCGACATCGTCTTGTCCGTCGACCATCAAGACACCGGGCTGTTGATGCTGGCCAAAGGCGACCAGCGGAGCGGCGACATCGGCTTTGCCGGCGAACCCGGCAAGCCCGGCGCCGGCGGCCCCGGAGGCCCCGGAGGCAGCAGCTATCACTGGACCGAAACCCGAACTTACCGCGACAACCAAGGCAAAACTCGGACAAGAATCGTTTCACGGATGAATCCCGGCGGACGGCAGGGACGTCGCGGACGCAGCGGTTCACCGTCCTTTTACCGCGCCCACGACGGCCGGCCGGGACGTCACGGTTCGTTTCGCATTCGTGTACGCCAAGCCGACGGTCGCACGATCGATTACCCGTCGCCTTACGACCTTTCGCTGATCACCTTTGACGTGGCCAGCGAGTATCGCATCTTTGAACCCGACAGCTTGCTGAGTGTCGACGGCATCACGATCGAAAACATCGGTGGCATGCCGACGCCGCCGAACGACACGATCCGCGTCTGGCTGCCGAGCGACCGCTGGTTCCTTTCCGACGCAGTCGATCTGGTTTTGCCCGTCGTCCTGGGCCCCGGCGAAAGCCACACGTTCACCTCCGACGGCCTGGGATTTCGTTTGGCCGACGTGGAAATCGACGGCCCCCGACGTCAACCCTTCACCCTGGATCATCCCGTCAGTCCGCTGTGTCAGATGGACGGCCCGATCCGACGCCCGTTTCGCAACTTTGAAAACGCCGAAGAAATCGAAGTCCGCTTTCCGGTGGAATTGACGGAGATCGAATCGCTGGGCAGCCTGGCACCCGGCGAAACCACGCGAGTCCGATTCGGCATCACCAACGTCGGCGACGAGACCTTTGACGATAAGTATCTGCACCGCGCCGCCAGGTGTGCCGCGCGACTGCTCGACGGCGACTTGGACCAACAACACATCGTCTTCTTTGACGACGCCGATCAACCGTTGGATCTGCGGAGCGTCGAATTTCGTCGCGGTTTGCGTGACTTGCGGCCCGGTCAAACGACGCGGATTGAAATCCGCATCGGCATCCGCGACTCCCGGGAGATCGTCGCTTATCAATCGCTCACGCTGGGCGTCGATCTTCAGCTCCAGCGTCCCGGTTCCAGCGCTCGCCACGACCAGTTCCGCTGCGTCGATTATCGACAGCGTCGCATCCGCGTCTCGGAGAAGTACCGACGCGACGAAGGCTCGCGTTTTTTGTTGATCGCCAACCAAAACACCGACGTCGGCGACATCGAAAAATGGACCCAGCTGGCCGACTATTTCGGCAGCGGCTTGGACGTTTGGGATGTCTCCTACTACGGTTTTTTTGATCTGGTTCGAAAGGTCAGCCGGGACCAATCGCTGCTGGAACAATGGAGCGGAATGACCGTCATCATCCCGAACGACTATTACAAAAACGCGGCCGGAAAAACCGTCGCGTTCAACGAATTGTCGAGGACGCAGTTTTTGAAAGCGGCGGCCGACCACGACATCAACTTTTACGTCGTCGGAGATTCGCGAACCGGCGGAAAAAAGTTGTTGGAAACGGCGTTGATCCCCTTGGGGCACGATCACTCCGTCGGACAAACCGATAACCAACGAGCCTTTCTCAAGCAGCTCAAACGATTCAACAAATACGTCGCCCGCAGCGGTGACGTCAGCCAAGCCGTCGCCGACGACGCCGCGGGGCTTGCCGACCAGGCCATGGGGGCGGTCCACGAGTTCGACATCGACAAACGCACCTTCCTTTTTCAACCGGACCGACGATGGCTGGAAGGCCAAGCGAGACGTCTGCAACGAAAGCTACGCAAGGTCGATCCGTTACATCGTTGGGTCATCGTCCATCGCTACGATACCGGCGACACGGATACCGGCTGGGGCCTTCTCAAGAAACGTCAGGTCGGGAAATTGGAAGCCCGACGGTCGTTGGACAGCACCAAGGGTTCGGCCGTCGTCTTCGAAGTCGATCCGATCGACTTGGTCGATCCGAATTTCATCACCGGCAAAGCCAACAAGCACGGAATCTTCTTGGCGCTCAAGTTCGAAGACAAGGTCGATCGTTTCATCCGCGTCGTCAGTGAACGCGTCTTTCCGAGGTACCGAGAAGACTACATCGATCGCCCACTGACCGATGCCGAAGTCACCGAGATCGGCCAAGAACTACTCGATTCGATCTTGGTGGACATCTTCAACGAACAACGTGTCGCCAGAACCAGCAAGACCTGGGGTCCGCTGGGCGTGTCCGCGTTGACGCCCAAACTGAATTACCTGGCCGAACGCTCTTTGAATTACGGCGTCACGTACACGCAGATGACCGAGAACGAATCCTCGATCAGGTTGCTTTATGAACTGATTGCGAACATCCGTTACATGGCTTTGCGGAGCCGGACGGTTTGGGACTACCCGTTTTTTCCCACCGCGTTGTTCAAACGCAGCCGCGCCGTGTCGGCTCACATGATGAACCGCGCCGATCGAATCACCTCGGCGATCTTTGGTCGCAAATGGACGTGGTGGGACAAATGGTCGTCGTCGGGTGACGACTACAACCCGTTCGGCGGCGCCAAAAAAGCGGTCCCCAAAGGGTTGGCCCGCGATACGGCCGATCAGCGAATCGCGACCATCGAAACGGGACTCTGGAAAGCCGATACGAAACTGGAAACCTACACCGTCGCCGCGGCGCATCCGGGACTGACGTATGACCCGGAGGTATTGACCGAGTCGCAGCGGGTGTTGTCCGGCGAAGTTTTTGACGAACTTGTCGAACGGGAACAGCGGGCCCAGCTCCGTCGCGCTAAAACCGAGCACGCGGTGGCCGCGAAACGTCACGAACTGCTCGTGCCGTTGCCGTCGGCCGTGCAGACGACAGCGACGACCACCGCGATCCCGACGACGACGTCACGCTCGCCCGTGACTCGCCCTCACACCTGATGATGAGATCGCCGGGACGTTCGCCGGCTGTGTCGCCGGGGCGCGCTTGCGGCGAGAATTTGACTCCCGAATTGGCGGGGACATTGTCGATCTCCCCGGGCGAGCGATACAATCCGGCTTCGGATCCTCGCGGCCGCCGCACCGGCCGACCGCGACCTTGGCCTCGGATTTCTGGCTCGCTGGCTGCGATCCGACCGCCTCTACAATGCGAGACCTGATTGCCATGGGGAACAGCAATTTTTACATCGTCGGCGTAGGAGCATCGGCCGGAGGCTTGGAAGCTCTCGAACAGATGTTTCGCGCCATGCCCGAAGACTGCGGGATGGCTTTCGTGATCGTCCAGCACTTGTCGCCGGACTTCAAAAGCGTCATGGACGAACTTCTGGCGCGGCACACCAAGATGGCGATTCACCGGGTCGAAGACGGCATGGCCGTCCAGCCCAACTCGCTTTATCTGATCCCACCCAAGCAGGACATGATCATCTCCGACGGACGCCTGTTGCTGACCGAGAAAGATCCGTCGCAGCCCTTGTCCTTGCCGATCGATCACTTCCTCCGTTCGCTGGCCCAAGACGTGGGTCGCCGCAGCATCGCCGTCGTCCTCTCGGGAACCGGCAGCGATGGTTCTCGAGGCATCGAAGACATCCACGACGCCGGCGGGCTGGTGATCGCCCAGTCGCCCGAAAGCGCCAAGTTCGACGGCATGCCGAACCGCGCGATCGCGACCAAGATGGTCGATGCGGTCGTCCGACCGTCGGAAATCGCCAGCGTCTTGGACCGTTACGCCAAACAACCCGATCGGTCGCTGGCCATCGATGCGATCACGCCGATCGATGAAACCAGCATCGAACACGTGTTCCGGTTGCTTCAACGTCGCCACGGAATCGATTTCACGCACTACAAGCCGACGACGATCGGACGCCGCATCGAACGCCGGATTCAGATGAATCACAACGGCGCGAACATCGAAGACTATGTCAACCGTTTGGAAAAAGATCCCGCCGAGGTCGACCAACTTTACCGCGACCTGCTGATCGGCGTGACCCAGTTTTTCCGGGACGGAGATCCGTTCCGCGCGCTCGGCAAAGACGTCTTGCCCGAATTGATGAAGCAATGCGACGACGGCACCGAGTTTCGTGTGTGGGTGGCCGCCTGCGCGACCGGCGAGGAAGCTTATTCCGTTGCCATCCTGGTCGACGAATGCCGACGCGCCCTCGGCCGAAACATGAACGTCAAGATCTTTGCCACGGATGTCCACCGATCATCGATCGAATTCGCGCACGCCGGCATTTATCCGCCCGAAAGTCTGGACGGCATGTCCCAGGAACGCCGGGAACGCTACTTCAGCAAGCACGATCGCGGCTATCACGTGACCGCGGATATCCGCAAGATGATCGTGTTCGCACCGCACAACTTGGTCAAAGACGCCCCCTTCACCCGGCTCAGCTTGGTGACGTGCCGCAACCTGCTGATCTACCTCCGTCCGGCGGCACAAAAGAAGGTCCTGTCGCTGTTCCATTTCGGCCTGAAAACGGGTGGCATCGTGATGCTGGGTGCCAGCGAAAGCCCCGGCGACCTGGTCGGCGAATTCGAAGCCATCGACGAACGCTGCCGGATCTTTCGCAAACGACGTGACATCCGCTTGGCACCGATCGAACGCAGCAACGTCGTTTTGGATGACGAAGCGATCCGCCCGGCGATGGTCAACACTTCGACGCGAATCGCCACCCACCGCGAGAACGAATCCCTGGCGACGTCTCGCGTTCTATTGGATCAGTTCATGCCGCCGGGCATCTTGGTCAACCAACAGCGCGAAGTCGTCCAGGTCTTCGGCGGCGCCGGGAAATACCTTTCCCTCAGCGACGGGCGGATCACCACCAACGTGCTGGATTTGGTCGACGACGAATTGAAATTAGCCCTCACCGGGGGCCTGCAACGTAGCATCAAGAGCGGTGAATCCGTGCAGTACCAACGGATCTTGGTGCAATCTCGCGACGGCGGGCAAATGATCCGGCTGACGATTTCGCCGGTCCATGTCGACGGCCAACCGAACAAACACTTGATCACGTTTGAACCGCTGGCAAGCATCACCGCCACCCGCCACGACGATCAAGACGCGGTGGCGAATGTCTCCGAAACGGATGACCGGCAGATCATCCCACCGGGCCGGTCCGACGACCCCGCGTCGCATCGACGCGGTCAGCCCGGCGAAGTCGAACAACTGAATCTGGAACGGGTGTCGCATCATCAATTGGAAGATTTGGAAGACGAACTGCGTCACACCAAAGAGAATCTCCAAGCGACCATCGAGGAAATGGAAACCAGCAATGAAGAATTGCAGGCGACCAACGAGGAAATGATCGCATCCAATGAGGAACTTCAGTCGACCAACGAAGAACTGCACAGCGTCAACGAAGAATTGTTCACGGTCAACGCGGAATACCAACGCAAAATCAGCGAATTGACCGAACTGACCAACGACATGGACAACCTGCTGGTCAGCACGGAAGTCCACACGTTGTTCCTGGACGAAAAACTGTGCATTCGAAAATTCACGCCGAAGATGTCCGAAGTCTTCAGCTTGGTGCCCCACGACATCGGACGACGAATCGACGCGTTTGTTCACAGCATCGATTGCGGCGATTTGACCCAAAAGGTCCGCAACGTCCTGGATTCAGGATCGAACTACGAAGAAAACGTCCGTGACGGTCACGGCCACCAGTTTTTGATGCGGGTGCTGCCTTACAAGTCACAGGATCGCGTTCGTGGCGTCGTCCTGACGTTGATCGACATCACGTCACTGGTCGAAGCCCAGCAGATGGTCATCGACGAAAGAGAACGGTTCGAACGCGCCATCACGGCAAACCGTGACGGAACCTGGGATTGGCCGGATTTGACCTCCGACGAGATGTGGTGGTCCCCCAGTTGTTACCAAATGTTGGGTCATGAGCCCGACGAGTTTCCCTCGCTGAATTCGCGATGGCTCGGTCTGATCCATCCCGAGGATCGGTCGCGGGTCGAAGCGTCCAGCATGCCGTCACAAGAAAAATGCTACGTCGAGGTCCATCGCGAATTCGAATACCGCATGCTGCATAAGTCCGGTAGCTATCGCTGGTACTGCCACCGGGCCGTCGTCGATCACGGCCCGGACGGAAAGGCGAAACGGATGACCGGTTCGGTCGCCGACATCCACGACCGAAAGACGGCCGAAATGGAAAACAGCATGGCGATTCGGCGACGCGATGAATTCTTGTCGATGCTTTCCCATGAGCTTCGCAATCCGATGGCGGCCGTGTTGAACGCGATCCATTTCAGCGAGTTGGAAGACCAATCCGGTCACCCGAGTCTTGAGGATTCGTCGAGACAAATTTCGAACGTCGCCGATCGTAACGGCGATTCGGCGACGGCAGACGAGGGATACTCGCCGCAGCAAATCATCAAGCGTCAGATCGAACACATGGCGCGACTGCTGGATGACCTTTTGGACGTCGCTCGGTTCGGACGCGGCCGCATCGAATTCCGCAAACAGGTGATCGACTTGACCGAACTGGCGGACGAAGTCGTCGAGGCGGTCTCGCATGAGTTCGCCGCGAAGAACCAAATCTTTGACGTGACCATTTGCTCGCCCCCGTTGCGGGTCATGGGTGATCCGGCCCGGCTGAAACAAGCCCAGGTCAATCTGCTGGTCAATGCTTCACGCTACGCCAACGAGGGAGGCCGGATTCGCTACCAGCTTTCCGACCTGAACGACCAAGCGGTGATCACCGTGACCGATGATGGCGAGGGGATCGCCCAGGACATGCTCGAAGTGATCTTCGAAATGTTCGTCCAGTCCGATGAATCGCTGGCCAGATCGACCGGCGGCATGGGCATCGGCTTGTTTCTGGCGCGGCAAATCGTCGAAGCCCACCTAGGCACGATCGCCGCAAGTAGCCAGGGCATCGGAAAAGGGAGTCGGTTCGAAATCCGATTGCCGACGACACAAATGGAGCCGCCCGGTGAATCCCCGAGACACAGCGAAAAACCCGCCGTGTGTAAGGTGCTGTTGGTCGAAGACAACGACGACAGCCGGACGATGTTGGCAAAGATGTTGCAACTGCGAGGCTACGAAGTCACCGTGGCCGAGGACGGCGAAGTCGCCCTGCGTCAGTTCGAAGCGGTCCACCCCGACGTGGCCCTGATCGATATCGGGCTGCCGGTGATGGACGGTTATGAAGTCGCCAAGCGGATTCGAAAACAATCCGATCTCGATTCGACTCGGTTGATCGCGTTGACCGGCTACGGCCGCGATTCGGACCGTCAGATGGCTTTGGACTCCGGTTTCGACGAGCATTTGGTCAAGCCGATCGACTTGCCGACGCTGTTCGAAAAACTGGACGGCCACGTCGACAACACACGTGCCTGATCGTCACCGCGATTCGCGATGAGGACTCTAATCCTGCGGCGGCGGCGGTAGCTGCAATTGACCGGCCGAGGCCGTTCGGGCCTGCATGTATTGACGCAGTAACCCGAACGTGGATTGGAATTCCGGCCGCGCGGCGAGCGTCTGATACCGGGCGTCTTTGGCCGCCGATTCGAAACGCGCCAAGACTTCTTGAACCGTTTCGATGGGCGGATCCGTTTGACCGGTGAACACTCCGTGCGGCATGCCCAGATACGCCCGCCAACTGTCATCAAGAATCGCATACAGTTGCGGAGAGACGACCGCCAGTTGGTCTCGCAACGCGTCCACGTCGGTTTGGCCGATTTGCTGAGCCAGCGGCATTTCGGCATTCGGGAACGCTTCAGCGGGAACGGTCGCGCCGGCGTAATGTGCCACCATTTGGGTCAACTCGGTCGCCGCATCGGGCACGATGACGGGCGCCTGAGGACCGGTCGTTTGATAATACTGTCCCGTCGCGACCCGATCGACTTGAATCACACTGCCGTCCAACGAGACGCCGGCGAACAACCCACGACTGCGTGAATAGGAATAGATCTCGGCGCGAAGCTGTCCATCGGTCGACGCCGAGGCTTTTCGACCGATCGGTCCCGCGGCGGCCGAAGCGTCCGCGCCGATGGTGAATTTTCCCGAGAGGATCCCTTCGACGCTTCGCTGCGTTTTGAACACCAGCACGACGTCGGTCGCTTGCACACCGATTTGCCAACCGATGTTACCACCGGTTAGCGTCACAAAGACGGGGGCGTGCCAAAGCTGATGCTCGTCTCGGACCATCAAAACGCCACGGCCGTGCCGGGCTCCCAAAACGAAACTGCCCTTGATCACGTTGGGAATGATCGCGACGCCTTGAGCATCGTCCAACATGGAAGTAGGAATTTGAGGCAAGCGGACGTCCAAGCTTTCCCGCAAGACTTCCGTGGCTTGACGTACCGTGATCTCCTGTTTCGACTGAGCCCGGACAAAGCCGGGACTCCCCGCCGAGCACACGATGATGAGGACGAAAAAGTTCAACAAAAGTTTCATGGTCCGGTATCCACGATGGAATGATGGTCGTTGGGCCGCCGAGAATTCAGCACGTTAGCGAATCCGTCTCATCGATCCCATGCCGATTTATGACTCCCGCTCTGCCAAACCGGGGCCCGCCCCGTCCCACCCTCCCACCGGCCCGACGAACCGGCGGTACATTGGGTTGGGAAAGGAAAGCCGATGCAACACCTCGACGCCTACTCGACCCATTACTTCCAGGCGCGTGATCGCTTTCTCGAGTCGGCGACGGACCTCGGGATGGCGATTTCCAGTCTGCCCCTTGAAGACGTGCCGGCGACTTGCGACGAAGACGAGGCGCAGCAGTCCACCCCGTCGATCGACACCGCCGTCCACCGGCCCGGCGATGCCAAGTCCACGATCATCGTCACCAGCGGACTGCACGGCGTCGAAGGCTTCTTCGGGTCCGCCGTTCAACTGGCGTTGATGCAGCGTTGGAGAACCACATCGCTGCCTGAGTCCGTTCGCGTCGTGCTGGTTCACGCGTTGAACCCTTGGGGATTCGCCAGCGTTCGCCGCGTCGATGCCCAGAACCGCGACTTGAACCGGAACTTTCTTTTGCCCGACGAGCCCTATCGGGGGTCGCCGGAGCTTTACAAGCACTTGGATCCGCTGCTGAATCCGACCGATCACCGTCGCTGGGACGATTTCTGGCCGCGATCGGTCAGCCTGATCGCGCGACACGGCTTCACCCCGCTGAAACAAGCGATCGCCGGCGGGCAGTACGATTTCCCCGAAGGCCTTTCTTTCGGGGGATCAAGGCCGGCCGCCCAGGTCGACTGGTTGCGAGTCCAGTTGCCGCTGTGGCGTGGCGACGCTCGACGCGTCGTCCACTTGGACTTTCACACCGGACTGGGGCGTTGGCGAACCTGGAGATCGGAAGAGCGTCGTGTAGGGAAAGAGTGTTCAGAGCCGTGTAGAT
>CAYVRC010000093.1:0-19856 GCA_964453205.1 uncultured Pirellulaceae bacterium
CACCCCGCCGCCGTCGGCCCGCAGCAGAATATGCTCAGCCGCTTCCAGCGTGGCGTCATCGGCGATGATGGCGCCGGCCGAAGCGAGTTCGATCGTCGCCGTGGCGCGGAGCGTTTTCCTGGTCAGGTCCAGCGTGTTGCCGCTGGCGATCGAGAGCGCACCGCGCTGTCCCATGACGGCCAAGTTCAGATCGGCCGTCAGCGCGCCGGCTGCCTGCAGCTCGATCCGCCGACCGGCTTCTAGCGAGACCGTCCCGAGGTCGAGGTCGCCGCCCGCTTGCAGAACCACCTCTTCCAACGTGCCGCCGGCCGACACCAAGGCACCACCGGTCACGGTGAGACTGCCGCCCGAGACCACCGCGATCCGCCGACCGGCCATCAGCGTGGTGTCCCCGGTCAGTGCGAGCGATTCACCGCTACGAATGTCCAGTTCCTCGGCGGTAAGATTCAAATCCGCGTTCAAGGTCGGGCCGGCGTGCAGTCGGATCAGCCCGTCGGCACCGATCACCCCGTCCAGGTTGAGCGAACCGGTCGCCAGCAACGAGACTTCTTGTAGCGAACCGCCCAGGGAGCTGGTGAGATTGCCATCGGCCAGCGTCAAGTCGCCACCCGAGGCGATCGCGATGCCGGCGCCGGCCGACATCACGGCGCCGCCGAGGTCGAGATCCCGGCCCGAACGCACCGAGACCTGTCCTTGGGGCGAACCGGCTGTGAGATTGAGATCGGCGATCAGCGCATCGCCGGCGAGCAACTCGACGAGGTCGTTTGTCTGAATTGCTCCACCGGTGATCGTCAGGTTGCCGCCGGCGATCAGGGAAACTTCGTTCAACGGGCCGCCCAGGCCTTGCAGGTTTCCTTGGCCGACCGTGAGATCGCCCAGGGTCTCGATCGCGATTCGTCGCCAGCGACCAGCTGAGGTGTGGTCAGATCCAAGTCCTGCCCGGAGTACAATTCGATGCTGCCGTCGACGCCGCCCGCGCGGAGATCGAGATCCCCCGACAAGTGTTCTCCGGCCGACAGCGAGATTCGATCAGTCGCATCGATGGTGCTCGAGGCGCCGACGAACAGATCGGTCACGGCGGCCAAGTCCACGTTTCTCGTGGGACCGTTCACACCGCTGATGGTGCCCAAAATGTTCAGGGCGCCCTTGGACGAGGCGAGCGAGATCCGTCGGTTGGCACGCACCGAAGTGCCGGCGTCGAGCGTCAGATCTCCGCCGACGGCGATGTCGATCTCGCCGCTCGAGCCCGTCAGCGTGAGACCTAAATCCTTGCCGATGATCTCTTTGTCGGCATGCAGTCGGACCAGGTTTCGAGCCGTAACGTCCGTATTTTGGAATTCGACAATGCCGCTCTGTAGCGTCACCGTCTTGGGCTTCACTGCGGTGCGATCCACCACAACCTGGATCGGCACGCGGTTCAGATGACTGAGGCTGTCGCGCAGTGATGCGCTAATGAGAGTGCCCGCGGTCGGGCCGGTGTACAACGATCCGCTGCCGTCGGCGTTGACGCCGTAGTACGTGTCGGTTTCGATGGTCGTCCCGTTCACCGAGGTGGCCACAAAGCCGTAGCGACCGTTCACGGTGTTGCGGAAGAATCGGTCTTCGGCAAAGTCGTACAGGTATTCCGCTTGAGGATCGGATTTCTCCACCCAGACTTGCATGCCGCTCGCTTCATCCAGCACCCCGAGCACGGTGTCGCGTATGCCGTCGGCCCGGATGGACAGTTGATCCAGCACACCACCGTCGACGCCGTTGATTCCGGAGATCGTGCCGAAGACCGTCACGTTGGTGCCGGCGTGTAGATCGACCAAGCGGCTGGCTCGCAGCGCGCCATCGATGGCGATCGATTCGCTCGACCGGATCAGGATTTCTTCGGAGGTCAGATCGAGCGAGTCGCCGGCGGGTTTGATGAAGGCGCCACCGGAGCGGAATTCCATCCGCCGCGGGGCGGCGACTCCGCCGCGGGTGTCCAGCAAACCGGCGGCGTCGAGCACCACTCGGCTCGCCGCCCGCACGGCATGCCCCGCGCCGGAGGTCATCTCGCGGAGAACCATGTTCCCCTGGTGGGACGTCAGACGCACATCGGCATCGGGCCCGAGGGCACGGACCGCCTCGATGTCGAGATCTCCCTCCGATTGCAGCGTCACGCCGACCGGACCAACGGCCAGAACGATCTCCAAGCCGGTCGTCTGGCCGCCGACTCCGTCAAGGTCGTTGAGTTCGACGACGCCGTTGGTCGTAACGGCGTGAGTCAGCACGTTGAACGCGACGTCCAGGCCGTGGATTCCCGAACCGGCCGTGAGGCTCGCCGCGTCCGCGGTCAAATCGACGTCCGGGTCGGCCTGGACTGAAGTGATCACACCACCGGCGGTCAGCGCCAGGCCGATATTGGTGGTCAGCGGCCGCGTCAGTGTCAGCACCGCGCGGGCATCGGCGGGATCATCGATCGCCGTCGTGACGGCGCTGAGAATCGCGCTCGCCTCACCGGTCGTGATCTGGCTACCGAGGAAAACGTCGCCGGCCGCGGCGACATCGACGCTGACGAGCGACGAGATCGAACCTTCGATCGTCAAGTCGCTTTCGGAGGCGAGCGTGATGTGGCTGGCGGCGCCCTGGCCACCGTCGTCGACGGTCAGCTGCCCGGAGCCGGCCACGAACAGCTCGCCGCCGCTCATGAGACTGATCCCGGCGGTGGCGCGGAGTTCCGCGTTGGCGGCGAGCGTGTCGGCCGGAGCGGCGCCGTCGGGAAGCGTGCCTTCGACGGTCAAGTCACCGCCCGCCGTGATCGCCACCGTGCCTCCGGGCAGATAGACCTCGGCCGCCCCGTTGACCGAGACCGCGTTGCCGGCCGAGGCGGACATGTGAACGCCCGCCCGCAACGATTGCTGATCAAAGACGCCGTAGTTGTAGAGCGTGGGATCGTCCTCGTAGACCCCTCGGTCGTGAAGACGGTCTGTTCGCCATAGAGCAACTCGGTCCGCCACTGCGTCACGTTCCGCTGCTCGACCACTTTGACCTGCGTGTCATAAGTCTCAAACTTCGGCCGCAGGTCGTCGATGTCATGCGAATTGCTGACCCATTGGTATTCGAGGGTCAGCCGCTCGTCGGTGATGTCGCGGCAATGACTGTCCCAGTTGTAGCGATAATCATATTGCTCCTCATAGAAATAGTTGATGAAATCGTCCCAAGGATCGAACTCGACGACATAATCTAACTTGTCGCCATCGTTGTCGATGTTATTGTCATTCCACCGACCCGTTCCGCCGAAGTTGATTTCGACAAAGTTTTCACCGCGCGGGCCTGCGTCATCCGGTTGGCCGGCAGCCCATTTTCCGGGATAGCTGCTTGTGGCATATCGGACCAACCAGTCGTCCCCGGTGCCATCCCAATCGATGTCGGTGACATAGCCGACTTCGCGATCATCAATAGAAACATAGGCATTGATTTAAGACCGCTGTGCTCCCAATCCGCCTACCTTGGCATTCTCCGTATCACTGGTGATGCGAGCCAGATACGAGTTCGTGTCCCAACCCCAAGCGTCGGCGTAATCTTGTGCGACGTTGTAAGCTCCGTAAAAACTGGTTTTCGTTGGCGACACGTAGTAGTTGCGGGGGTACTCACGCCAGTGGGAACCGACCTGAACATCTTCACGAATCTCGTGGGTCGTGCGACTATAGATCCGGCTGGTGTCGGAGGTGAATCCTACAGGCGCGTAGACGGAACGGTTGAGTTTGTCCTTCGTCTGGACGTTGTTGCCGTTCACGTCGTTGTCCAACCATGCCGGTTCGAGAACGCCCGTCCAATCGAAGGCCACGGCGCCGCTACCGGTCCGTCCGTCATAGACTTCAACGCGACGCTGCCCGTCATCGTGATAGTCGATACGCCATCGGGCCGTGCTGTTATCCCAATCATAATGGTTCCATGCGTACCACGTGCTCGTGCCGCTGTTGGCGGTATGAGATGACTTGTCCTGAGTGTATTTGAGCCTGGCGGTATCCTGCCACCGAGCCACCGTTTCTTGCCCCTGGCTCGGCTCTCCCTGCGTGACCACCCGAAGCACGTCGTTCTGCGCGCCTTCCGGCATGCGAATGTATTTGTCGTCCCAGGTGGCGACGTCGAACGAGTAGATCGCCAGATCGTTACCGTCCCAAGTGGGAATCACCGATTCGCTGAAGGGGATTCCGTCGACGGTGCCGTGTTTTTGAAAATCGTCGTAGCCGAAATCGTAAAGCGGCTTGTAACCGAAGTGGCTCAAGACCGTGTCGCGCTGGGCATCGTTGATCTCATGGAACTGCTTGTCGTTAGCGGGCGCCGAAACACCATGGCTCGACCAGGGGACGCTCTTCGCGCCGCGGCCCGCTTCGTTGAAGTAGTCGACGTTCTCGACGAAGTATTCGCGTTCGGTCGTCCCGTTGTAGAAAGCGTCTTGGGTCAGCGTGACCGACATCGTGTTCCACCACACGCCGACCTTGACTTCCTCGACGCCGACCTGTTCGGTGACGGTCGTGTCGACCCATTGGACCTCGGGCACGGTAATGAAACCGTCTTCGACTTGCCGCGAGCCGGTGACGACGCGCACCGTCTGGGGCTGCTGGACGATGTTCGGGTCCGGCAGCGTGACCTGCCCGTCGCCGACCGTGGCGTAGGCGTCGACCGTCAGGTCGGTGGCGGCGTTGAGCGTCAGGTGGCCTCCCGCTTCCACACGTCCCTGTTGTCGCACCGTGATCGATGCGTCGCCGGCCAGGTCGGCCGAGGAGAACGTCGCGGCGGCCGACTGTGCTTCGGTCATGCCCGCCGGGACACCGGCGTGTAGTTCCACGTCACGCAGCGCCGTGATCAATCCGGTAACCAGCAAATCGCCGATCGCGTGGACGACCACGTCGCCGGTGTTGTCGCCGGCCTGCACGGTCCCATCGATGCGGACATCGCCGCCGTACAGGTGCACGCGATCGGCCGCCTCGACCACGGCACGGCCGGCCACACCGCCGGGATCGCGCTGGACGAACAGGCTTTGGTCGGCCTGGAGGTAGATCTGTGAATCGGCACCGCGCGTTTTGACCACCGCATCGCCCAACACGCCGACGTCCGTTCCCGCGATCCGGATCGACTCGGTGGCGTTGACCAAGTCGTAGATTTCGACGCCGCCCTCCGCAGTATCGATCGAGACCGTCGCCGTATCGACCCACAACGCGTTCTGGTCCGTCGTGTAGACCTTGACCGTCTCGGACGCGAGCAACCCGGTATCCAAGTAAACCTGCTGGCCGGCGACGACCGACACGGTCGAACCGGGCCCGGCCCAGGTGACGCCCGCGGGGCCGATCTCACCGCCGGCGACGACCGCGCCGTAAAGGTCCACGTCCTGAGCCCCCTCGATGCGGATTTCGCTGCCGCTTTGAAAGCTGTTGATTTGCGAGGTGGTGCTGACGAACACGCTGGAGCCGCGGTCGTTCGCTCCGCCGGTGGTCTGGCCGTTGCTATCAAGCCCGCCCGACAGTTCGATGGCATCCTGGACGCGGACGAAGCCCTCCTGATACACCCAGCGGTCCGACCGGACGTGCAAGTCGGAATTCTCACCGAGCACGTCGATGTTGCCGCGAATGATGATGTCCTCGGGCGCGGTCAGGCTCAGAGTGCTGTCGGCCGCCAAGGTGGTCAACGTGCCGGTCAGCAACACGCTGAACGTTTCGTGGTCGATCAAGTTGACTCCAAAGACGTTCGCGACGTCGCCGATCCACCGCGGCGTCTGGATCCTGCGGAACTTGTACGGCGAAAAGTTGGAACCGCCGAGTGATCTGGTCATCGAAGAACCCGACATTCGCGGCACCACCACGATCAAGGAAGCCCTGCAAAGGCATCAGCAGTCGGAAGCCTGTTTTCGATGCCATGCCAAGATCGATCCCCTCGGGTTTGCCTTGGAGTATTACGATCCGGTCGGACGCTATCGCGACCTGGACCATCAGGTGGAGGTCGTCAGCAAGGAAAAAGTCAACATCCAAACGCTGCCGATCGATGCGGAGATGACGATGCTCGACGGGCGATCGGTCAATGACATGCCTTCGCTGAAACGGGTGTTGAGGCAAGATCGCGAACGAATCATCAAAGGCGTGATCGGCAAACTGATCAGTTACGGCATCGGCCGCGAGGTGACGGTCTTGGATCGTCCTTTCATCGACGACGTTTACGATCAAACCGCCGCAAGCGAACAGTCCCTGCGATCGGTCATCCGCGCAATCGTCGCCAACCCGTCATTCGCGGCGAAATAGTCCGATGGGTGCCGATCCTTGTCCATGGTGGCGATTGCGGAACGCGGCGGGCGTGTCGCCGGTCAATCGGTGAAAGGCTCGCGTGAGATATTGCACGCTTTGAAACCCCGACTGTTGGGCGATCTGTTTGATCGGTAGCCCCGTCTCGACCAATAACGCTTTCGCCCGCTCGATCCGTACGCGGCTGATCTCTTGGTGCATGGATCGTCCGAGGACGCCACGAAACCGCGGCTCCAACGTGCTTCTCGAAACGCTCAATTCATCCACCACATCGGTAACGTGAATGGGCCGCAGGGCGTTTTCACGAATGAAGCGAACGGCCCGGATGACTTCGTGATCGTTGGTCGCCAACACGTCGGTCGATCGACGGACGACCACGCCCGACGGTTTGATCTCCGGTAGTCGCTTCGGTGGTCGCGTTCCACTCATCCACTTGTCCAGCAACTTGGCCGCTCGATATCCGGTCTCTTCACTGTTGACATCAATGCTCGACAGCGGCGGCAACGACAATCCACACAAGTACTCATCGTTATCGACTCCCAACACGGCGACTTGGTCGGGCACGTTCACCCCGATGCGACGGCACGCATCAAGGACCTGCAAGCCCCGGTCGTCATTGGCCGCAAGGATCGCGACGGGTTTGGGAAGTTTCGCTAGCCAACGAGAAAGCCAGCCTTGTTCTTGCTCCCACGTCCGTCGACCTTGCGATTTGTCCACGAGTGTTTCGCAAGTGTAACCGGCTTGGTGGATTATATGCTCGAAGTGATCGCCACGCTCGTCGATCTTGGGATGAAAGCCACGCCGGAAACCGCAGAACGCGAACTGGCGGAATCCACGCTCGATCAAATGGTCAGCTGCCATTTTTGCGATCGCTTGATTGTCGGATCCGATGAAAGGAAACGATAACCCCGCAACCGTGCTCCGCAAATTCACCACCGGCACCGCGGCCCGATGAAGCGATTGGGCCAGCTTGTGGTTGTCGATGCGAGCGAGGATGCCGTCTCCCTGCCAATCCGCCAACCACGGTGGAGCGGGATCGCCGAGTCCCTGCGGTCGAAAGTAGGTCGACCAATCTCCGCATTCATGATTGTAACGGGCAATGCCGCGCAGCAGCCCGCGGCCATAGGCTCGCGAGGTTTCGATCAAGATCGCTAGGTGTCGCATGCAAAAAAGTGTAAAGGTTTTGACAGATATTGCAAATCTTCTTCGGTGGCACTGGGAACGTTGTCAGTAACAATGGGCACTTAACGTCACTTAGAGTCACTTAGCTGGACAACGCCACTTCGCAGTCAAAGGCAACCCGAAGCGTGAGCGAGGAAAAATCGCTCTTGACTCGTGCCTCGCTGAGGCTTCGGGTTACCTGGAACCAATGTCTCACGCAAAAGCGCAACTTCAAAACTTACGCTTCGGGTTACCAAAAAAAGCCATTTCTGACCAAAGTATCGCTGTTCAGTGAGGTTTCCGCAGTCGCTCACGCCAATTTCCCGCACACCGAAGAAGTTAACATGGATCAGCAACGCGTCGGCATCATCGGACTGGGACTGATGGGGTCGGCGTTGACGGAGCGTTTGCTCTCAGGCGGATATGACGTTTGGGTTTACAATCGAACTCGGGAAAAGGCAGACCCGCTGTTGAAGATCGGCGCCCATTGGTCGGACAATCCGCTGGCGATTTGCGATCGTATCGTGATCAGTCTCTACGCGACCGACGCGGTTCAAGAAGTGCTCACCAATTGGCGTGACACTCTGCGGCCGGGACAGATCCTCATCGACACCACCACCGGAGATCCTGACCAAACGGAGCAGCTTGGCAGTCGACTGGCCGAGCGCGGCGTGCGTTATTTGGATGCCCCTATCTCCGGATCGAGCGAGCAGACGCGGGCGGGAAACGTGACGACGATCGTCGGCGGCCAACGCGACGCCTTCGAGGCTTGTCGCGATCTCTTTGATCGTTGGTCCGAGCGCACCATCTTCGCCGGTCCGTGCGGCAGCGGGTCCAAGATGAAACTGGTCAGCAACTTGGTGCTGGGGCTGAACCGTGCTGCGTTAGCCGAAGGCTTGGTCTTTGCCGAAAACACCGGTTTGGATCCCGAAGCGGCGCTCGAAGTCCTGGTCGGAAGCATGGCGTACTCGCGCATCATGGACACCAAGGGACGGAAGATGCTCGAAGGTGACTTCCGCACCGAAGCGAGGCTCGCTCAACACTTGAAGGATCTGCGTCTGATCGTCGCCGCAGCGGCCCAGTCGGGACAGTCGCTGCCCCTGAGCAACACCCATCAACAACTGCTCGAAGCTGCCGTCGCGGCTGGTCGGGGCGATGAAGACAACTCGGCGATCATCGAGTCGATTCGGCAATGTGGCCGACGATCGGTTGACGCGGGTGCGCCGACGTCTGTCGGAGAGCGAACATGACATCCTTGGATACTGCCGCTGGTACCATGCACTGGTTGGATATCGCGGTGGTCGTGGTCTATCTGGTTGGTGTGACGGTTGTCGGTGTTTGGACGAGCCGTCACCTATCGGGGCTGAATGATTTTTTCATGCCACGTCGCTTCGGCAAAGGCATGATGATCATGCACGCCTTCGGTACCGGCACGGCATCCGACCAAGCCGTCACGGTAGCGGCGGCGACGTTCAAAGGAGGACTCAGCGGGATTTGGTACCAGTGGCTGTGGCTGTTCGTGACACCGTTCTATTGGTTGATCGCCCCCATCTTTCGCCGCTTTCGCGCCGTCACAACGGCCGATGTTTATGAACTGCGATTCGATCGCAGCGTCGCGGTGCTGTTTTCGGTAGTGGGCATTGCCAACTTGAGTGTGAAGATCGGCTTGATGCTGAAAGGGGTCGGCGTGCTGATCGAATCGGCCACCGGCAGTTGGGTCGACACGCAGTGGGCGATCTTGGCCGTGACCTGCATGTTTGTGCTTTACGGTGCCGCCGGCGGCTTGGCGGCTGCGATCGTGACCGATTATCTGCAAGGTCTGTTGACGATTCTTTTCTCCGTCATGTTGTTGCCGTTCGTGCTGAGCGCCGTCGGTGGTCTGGCGGGTGTCCACGAAACGATTGTGGATCCCGGTTTTCTTTCGATGGTGGCCCCCGGAAAAGTCACCTGGTTTTTCGTGGTGATGATGTCACTGCAAGCACTGGTGGGCATCGTGGCGCAGCCGTTCATCATGGGCGTTTGCGCGGCGGGCAAAACCGAATGGGAGGGGCGTGTCGGGTTCGCCGTCGGCAACTTGATCAAGCGGGTTTGCACGGTGGCTTGGTCGTTGACCGCACTCGCGGCGGTGGCTTGGTACATCCAGCGTGGGGTGGATCCAGCGACGATCATGCCCGATCACGTCTATGGCGATGTGGCGAGGTCTTTTTTGCCCGACATCACGCCCGGTTTACTCGGTTTGTTTGTGGCCACGGTTCTGGCGGGCGTGATGAGTTCCTGCGATGCGTTCATGGTGTCTGGAGCGGCCCTGTTTACCGAGAACATTTACAAGCCCGTCGTCTCGCAACGCACCCAAACGCATTACATCTGGATCGGCCGATTGGCGTCGATCGTGGTCGTCGCCGGCGGCGTCGCTTTTGCATCGTGGGTGCCGTCGATCGTCAAGGCGTTGGAGATCTGGTTCATGATCGCGCCGATGATGGGTTTGGTGTTTTGGATCGGCTTGCTGTGGCGGCGGATGACCGTGGTCGGTGCGTGGGCAACCACGCTAACCGGCTTCATCGTTTGGTGGATGTCCACTCGAGATTGGATGATTGATCGAGTCGCTCGGTTACCCGTGGTGAATTCTTGGCAACTGCTGTGGTCCGAAGACGGTGTCTCGACGATCCATTTGCCTTGGCAAATCCTTTGCTACACGTGCATCGCCAGTGGCGTTGGCATCGTCGTCAGCCTCGTCACTCAACCCGTGTCACAGGAAAAACTCGATCGTTTTTACTCGCTCACTCGCACGCCGGTCGCCCAAGGCGAACAAATCCTTGAACCGTGCGTCTTGCCCGCCGACACGCCTTGTGTCCCTCGCAAGATGTTGCTGACCGCTGCGGGACTGGAGATACCCCAACCGTCACAGACGTCGCTCATTGGTTTTGCGGCCCTTTGGTTATGTGTTGCCGCCATGATCGGCGCGTTTGTTTGGTTGATAACTTTTGCATAGGACCTAGATCATGTCAGAACCATCCCGTCGACAATTTTTGCGCTGCGGTGCCGCGTCCGCGGTCGGTGCGATCTCCGCGACCAGATCGTTCGCCACCACCATGGCTGATCGCCAGAACATCGCCTTCATCGGTTGTGGAGGCCGAGCGGGCAGTTTGTGGCCGAGCTTTCGTGATCATGTCCGCGTCGCTTGGGCTTGCGATCCAGACGCGTCGCGGGCAACCAAGTTTCAAAAGTTGACGGGGGCGAATCACGTGACCGGTGATCTGCGGCGGGTGCTCGACGACAAGTCGGTCACAGCGGTGGTCATCGCAACGCCCGATCATTGGCACGCCCCGGCCGCCATCTTGGCTTGCGAGGCTGGCAAGCATGTGTATGTCGAGAAACCGCAAAGCCACAACTTGCTTGAAAGTCGATGGCTGGTGGACGCGGCTCGACGAAACCGTGTCGTGGTCCAACACGGCACACAAAGCCGTTCCATGCCACTGATCACCGGCGCGGTGCAGATGCTTCGCGACGGTGTGATCGGAGACGTCTTGGTCGCCAAAGCTTGGAACATCCAGAGCCGCCGGGACATCGGTCATCACCAACCGACCGACCCGCCGCCAAACGTCGACTACGATACCTGGGTGGGCCCGGCCGCGTATTTGCCATATCAATCAAATCGGTTTCATTACGACTGGCACTGGTGGCACAACTTCGGCACCGGTGACATCGGCAACGACGGAACGCACGAGATCGATTACGCCCGCTGGGGCTTGGGAGTGCAAGGCCTGCCAACCACCACGATGGCGTCGGGCGGCAAGTACTTCTTTGACGATGACCAGCAGTTTCCAGATACCGCCACGTGTGCGTTTGAATGGCCGGGCGATGGCAAACCGGGCAGCCAGCGGCACCTGATTTTCGAGATGCGGCTTTGGTCAAAGAACTACCCGTTCAATTGCGACAGCGGAACGGAATTCTATGGCACGGCCGGACGGATGCTGTTGAGCAAACGCGGCAAGCTGGAGATTTATGATGATCGCAACAAGCGGATCGAAAACGAGTCGCCGAAGCAAGCTGGCAATGGAATCCGAAACCATCAAGTCGACTTTCTCGATGCGATTCGCGCGGGCCGCAAACCCAGCGCCGATGTTGCCGAAGGACACGATAGCGTCGCGCTGGTTCACTTAGCCAACATCGGCCTGCGGCTGGGCCGTTCGCTTCAGGTCGACCCCGGTCCAGAGCAAGTCGTCGGTGATCCGGAAGCGAACAAAATGCTCGCCGGAACCTATCGCCAGGATGGACACTGGGCCGTTCCCAAAGGGGCTCGATCATGAGGTGCTTGCTGGCGGCGTTACAGAAGTTGATCGGCAGGCAATGGCAGTTCTGGTCGATTGCCGTTGTGATCCTGTTGCCGACCAACTTGATTCACGCCGAAGACGCGGCGACCAGACTTGCGTCGGAAGTTTCGCTAAAGCAAGAGTCAGGTAAGGTCGTTGTGACGATCGGCGGTGAAATCGTTGCCACTTATGTCTATGCGGACTCAGAGATTCCCCGTCCCTATTTTGCTCACGTTCACGGCCCCGGCGGCGTGCAGTTGACTCGTAACTTCCCGCCGATCGAAGGCCAAGATGCAACCGACCACGACACCATGCATCCCGGAATCTGGATGGCGTTTGGTGACTTAAACGGAACGGACATCTGGCGCAACAAAGGCCGCGTCGTTCATCAACGCTTCCTTCAACCGCCAACGGGCGGAATCGACCACGGTTCGTTTGCCGTTGAGAATCGATATGAGACCGCCGGCGGCCAGCCGATTTGCCAAGAGGATTGTCGGTTGACGTTTCTCGTTCGCCCGCTCGGCTACTTGTTGTTATGGGACTCGACGTTTTCATCCGACGGCGAGTTCTCTTTTGGCGATCAAGAAGAAATGGGCCTGGGCGTTCGCATGGCGACATCGATTGCCGTCACCAGCAACCAGGGTGGACGGCTTGTCGACAGCGAAGGACGCAATGGCGCAAAAGAAATCTGGGGCAAGACGGCTGATTGGTGCGACTACAGCGGACCTTCCGGTGACTTCCATGCAGGCATCACGCTGATGCCTCATCCCGATAATTTTCGATCGTGTTGGTGGCACGCGCGCGACTATGGATTCGTCGCTGCCAATCCGTTCGGCCGTTCCGCCATGGGGGCCGGGGCACCGAGCAAGGTCATCGTTCGCGGCGATGCACCTCTGCGTTTACGTTTCGGCCTGATGATGTACGGCGACTCTCGCCGCCGTCTTGCCGATCCGTCGGAAGCGTACCGAGACTATTTGAAGGTCCTTCAATCGGAACGACGGGAGCCGAAACCAGCGATCCATGTAAAGGAAATGCACCCATGATCATCTCATGCGTACCGTTTTCACGACGCTTCGCTGAGGCGGGGACAAAGATCATCTGGTCCACGATCCTGGCGGCTGCTTTCGTTCTGCATCCCAGCGACGGCTCGGCCGAAACGACGGATACCCTGGATGCGACTCACGTCACCATCCGTCACGAAGGGGGACGCTATTTTGGCTGGCCGGCGAATGGTGGCATTTGGGCTTGGGGCGACGAGATTCTGGTTCAGTACCGACATGGAACGTTCCTGGACAAGTCGGTCGGTTCACACGACCTGGATCACGAGCAACCGATCACCATCGACCAGTCGCGTTCGCTCGATCGCGGTCGGACCTGGACTCACCAAACGACCTCGATCGCTTCCACGGAAATCTCGAAAACGTCCGAGTCGGATGGAAGCACGCCGCCGGCTGGTGGTGGTTTGCCCATCATTGCCAATCAAGTGGTCGACGCATGCCCGCCCGTTTCGTTTCAAGCATGGCGACTCGATCCTCAGTCTTATCTCGGTCGGCGAGTCGACATCAACTTTCGCACCGGCTTGCTGAGCACTTTTGACATCGACCTCTATTTGGATAGCTACGGCGAAAAACCGGAATGGCCATCGGGCGAGTACCTGGGCAAATTCGTCCAGGGACTCTCGGCAATGGTGCGTACCAACGGCGACTCGCGGACACGCGATCGATTGGACCGCATCATCGCCCAATGGCGACAAGTGCAAGCCGACGATGGTTGGCTGGGAACGACCGAACGATTCAAGAGTTGGGACATCTGGGAACACAAGTATGTGTTGCTGGGATTGCTTGAATACTACGCGTTGACGGGCGATGACAACGCTCTTGATGCGGCACGGCAGATTGGTGATCTGTTGTGCCGTCACGTCGGACCAGGGCTTGGCGACATCATGCACTCAGGGCACTGGGCGATGGGTTCGGCGAGTATTTTGGAGCCGATGGTCTATCTTTATCGAATGACCGGAGAGGCCAAGTACTTGCGGTTCTGTCAATACATCGTCGACGCGTTGGACGGTCCAACCGGCCCGAAACTGATCACCACTTTGACCAGCGGATCCAAGCGCGTCTGTGACATCGAAGATCCTTGGGCGAATCGGCCCGTGCGGGAAATCAAGTTTCGCGACAGCCTTGGTCAGGTACGCAATCGCAGCAAGGCTTACGAGATGCTTTCGTGCCTCATCGGCTTGGCTCGCATGCATCAACTGACCGAAGAGCCCAAGTATCGGGATGCAGCCATCAACGCATGGCAGGACATCGCCGATCACCGACTCTATGTCGCGGGATCCAGTGATGCCGATGAGTGCTTTAAAGACGACGGTTGCTTACCAGCGGACAAGTCCGACGGGGCGGCGGAAGCTTGCGTCACCGCCCACTGGATCTATCTCAGCCGAGTGTTGTTTGAAATCACCGGCGACGTGCGATATGCCGATGCGGTGGAGACTTCGCTTTACAACTACCTGCTCGCCAGTCAGCGACCGCAGGATTGTTACCAGTCGTACAACACGTCGTTGAACGGCAGCAAAACTTTTGCACGCCACGACCCGCAAGACGCATCAGAAAGTGCACCTTGCTGCATGCGGACACGGATTTTCCAACCTCCGGCAAAGTGCTGCTGCGAGTTCAGCCGCAAAGATCCGCTGTGTTTCGCCTGTCACTCCGAGTTCCCAGTTGGGCACGTGACTGGAGGGCTTCCGTTGCCGGACAAACCTATCGCGGTGCTCCAGGCCAATTCCTGCACCTTGATCGGCAGTGGCAACGTGGCGATGTGGTGCATGTGACGATGGACTTGAACGAGCGGTTGGTGTCCGGTGGCGCAAGCTATCCGGGGCACGTCGCCGTCTTGCGAGGCCCCCAAGTCATGACCTTGGTCGCCGTGGATCGCCCCAAATCCGCCTTGCAGCGAGCAAAACTTCGGCTCGACAAGGACACCGATTTGCAATTGACGCCCGCCAGTGAAATCCTTCCCAAAACTTGGATCGGCGGCCATGCCTACATGAGCCCGGCGACGGTGAATGCCGATGGCTGTTTCTGGCTGCCCTTTGCCGACGCGGGACAACCCGGATTGCCAAACGAGTACCGCACTTGGATTCCTCTTTCTCCGTTTTCTTCCATGGAGAAACCAGCGAAGCCGAAAGCACTGCGGGCATCGGCAATATCGAGCGATCAGATTCGCCTTGAGTGGACCACCGGCGGCAGTAGCGAGGAAGGTCATCGCGTCGAACGACGGCGCGCCGACGGCGGCATTTGGTTTCATGTGAAGACAACCGCATCGACCGAGTCCAGTTGCCAGGACGATTCCGTCAATGTGGTGTTGCCAGGCAAAACCTATCGGTACCGAGTTGCCGCCTACAACACGGGCGGGCTGTCGGAGTATTCCAATGAGGTCACCGTGAAGACGCCGAGCGTCGGCGTACCTCGATCACCGTCGGGCTTGCAACTGATCGCGGTGTCAAGCTCGCAGATCAATCTCACGTGGGACGTCAACAGCACGAACGAGGAAGGGTTTCGCGTCGAAAGGCGGACGCCGGAAAATCCGCAATGGGTTCAGATTGCCGGCCGAATCCCAGCCGGCTTGGCTCGCCTTACCGACCATGGACTGCAGCCCAATCAAACCTACGCCTATCGCGTTGCCGCGTACAACGCGGCGGGCGCATCCACTTGGACCAAACCTGTTCAGGTTGCAACGAATAAGCAACACGCGTCACGGAGGGGAAGTCCATCGGAACGATCCCCGTCTGCGACTCCATCCCAATGAAACGATCTTTCCCGTCGCCTCGATTCCATCAGCCTGCCAAAGCAACCCAGACATGACCCGACCCGGCTATCGTGATACCATGCTAGTGCGCAGTTGGCATAGTCTCTGGGGATCGCTCGGAACCGCCGTGAGCACGGAAATAATGAACCAAAAGGTCTCGATTGGATCGGCAATCGATGGCGTTGGCACAAACGCACGAACCCATATGAAAGCATCCAAGCAACGTTCGCTGGAAACGATGGTGGCGATGAAACCGACCCACCCTGGCGAGCACGTGCCGTCGACGCCCCGTCACCCGCTGGCCGATGGCAGCGCTGGCTTTTTTGGACCTTCAATCTGAGAGTGATCGTTAATCTTTATGTTAAACAAATTTGTTAAAAAATACTTGCGACGGCTTTGTCCGGTCGTCGTTTTCATGGTGTTCATGTCGCCGGTGACGCCTTGCGCTCCCTTACACGCTCAAGAGGAACAGTCTCTTTCGCCTGAGGTGAAAACGTTCCGGGGAGAATCCGAATTCACCTTTGAGCCGCTGTACGACCAAGGCCGCTTTCCGAATGTGCTTGTCAGCAAGGCGGGAACCGTCATCGCAACGTTCGGGCACCAAACCGTCTCGTGTCGTCGCAGTACCGACGGTGGCCGAACTTGGGGGCCAGTGATCCTTATTCATGAAAACGGCATTCACGGCGGCGGAACGACCGTGGATGAAACAACCGGTGATTTGCTGGTTTTCGCCGAAGACGAACATCCCCCAGCAATGGCTCATTGCTATCGCAGCCGTGATGACGGCTTGACTTGGGTCGAACAGGACTTTCGTCTTGAACCGGATCGTTTTGGCAATATCCCCTCCATGCACATGAACGAAAAAGGGCTAACGCTCCAGGTGGGCGATCATCGCGGGCGACTCATCCGGCCCACCCGCCACTACGCGGCGGCGAACGATCGAAAGTACTGGCCCGAGCATTACACCAATGCGATTTACAGTGATGATGGTGGTCGGTCGTGGAAGACCTCCGATCCGTTTCCAGAGAACGGGACTGGCGAGGCAGCCATTGTCGAACTGGCCGACGGGCGATTGCTCTACAACTCGCGTGTGCATTGGGACGCAAGACCCGATCACTTGCGTCGACGTCAAGCCATCAGCCACGACGGCGGCCAGACTTGGACCGATTTCCGCGTCGTTGATGCGTTGCCCGACGGAACCCAGGATCGCTCCTACGGTTTGATGGGGGGCCTGACACGTTTGCCTTTAAAGAATCGTGATGTTGTGCTGTTTAGCAACGTGGACACCGAAGGCTCCAAGCGGGAGAGAGGGACGATTTGGGCCAGCTTTGACGGCGGCGAAACTTGGCCGATCAAGAGATTGGTTTTTGCCGGGCGTAGTGCTTACTCTTCACTCGCCTCAGGACGTCCCGGAACACCGAGCGAAGGTTGGATCTATCTACACATCGAAGAAGGCGAAAATAGCGTCGCCTCCAACGTAGCGAGGTTCAACTTATCTTGGATCCTGGAAGGAGACCTAACGGGCGATGGAGCCATACCCTCGTGGCTCAAGCAATAATATCATTCACCCCGACGCCAAACCCAGTCCATCTGCCAGGACAACTTCCGCGAGAAAGCAATGATGCCTTGTGCGATCAGTCAGCATTTTACGAAGCCTTTCAAAAACCATGTGTTTGTAGTTTGGGGAATGGTCGCGGTTGCGGTCTTCGCATCGACCGGCCGACCCAGCGTAGCCGACGAGCGCCCCAACGTTCTATTGATTATAATCGATGACCTGAACGACTGGACGACTTTGCATGACAAAAGCAACCCGATTCGGACGCCGCAGATGCAGCGTTTGGCGTCACGCGGAGTCTTCTTTTCTCACGCATACTGCGTCTCACCGGCATGCAATCCTTCGCGAGTTTCGTTGTGGACCGGTATCCGCCCCCATCGGTCCGGTATTTACGGAAACGCCGCCGATTGGCAAAAGGCGGTACCCGACGCCGTGACGTTTTTCCGGCACTATAAAAACCAAGGCTATCATGTCGCCGGTGCGGGAAAGCTATTTCACCATCACGCGGACTGGGCGTTTCACGAGAATGGGGCGTTTGATGAGTATCTCATGTTGTCAATCAACGAACCCTACCCCGAAAAAAAACTCAACGCATTGGATTGGTTAGGTTCACGCAATACCGATTGGGGACCATGGCCAGAACGCGTGGATCAAACCGGCGACGATCGAGTGGTCGAATTCGGCAAAACTTTTTTGGCAAGAGGCCACGACGATCCCTTCGTGTTGGCGCTCGGAATCTATAAACCTCATTCGCCGTTCTTTGCCCCTCCGCAATTTTTTGAACGCTACCCGCTTGTATCTCTCACGATGCCCCAACTAAACGACGATGACTTGTCGGACTTGCCGACGGGGGCTTTGAACTTGATCGGCCCACCCGACGTGATCCGGGGTGCAGGACGTGGTTTTTGGAACGGGCTGGTCAAAGCCATGGAGCAACGACCGGAGACTCATCAGGAGTTTGTTCAGGCATATCAAGCCTGTGCATCGTTCGCCGATCACTCCGTCGGCAGAATACTCGACGCATTGGAGAACAGCGAGTACGACGACAACACCATTGTCGTTTTGATGTCCGACCATGGCTTTCATGTCGGTGAGAAAAACCATGTTGAGAAATTCATGCTTTGGGAGAAGACAACACGCATTCCTCTCATCCTGTGCGGACCGGGCATTCAACCTCGCTCCGATGCCTGCGAGATTCCGGTCGATTTGACCGCCATTTATCCGACGCTGACGCAATTATGCGGCATTGCAACGCCCTCACAGTGTGACGGTCTCAGCTTATCGCCGCTCTTGGCGGGCCAAGCTCAGCAGCGTCCCCCGGCTTTGATGACTTACCTGAAAGGCAACCACGCCGTGCGGACCGAGCGTTGGCGATACATCCGTTACGAAGACGGGACCGAAGAGCTTTACGATCATCAATCGGATCCCCATGAATGGTCAAATCTTGCCGGCAGCGATGTCGCCACTGAGGTGATCCCAAACTTACGTCAATGGATTCCCGAGACCGACGCTTCGGCAGTCCCCAACCTTAAGGCGCGTTGAAATGGCAGCGAATCAACGTCGCCGCCTACCAGCACCGGTCACTTCGACAAGTTGAAGATTATTGCAGTCTCTTTTTTTCCTGCGAATCATCCACTCGTCACGGGGGACGAAAGGCTAGTCGATGTTCACCAATTCGACGACGAAGTGCAAGTTGGAATGGGGCGGGATGGAGCCTGGTGAACCGCGTTCGCCATAACCCAGTTGCGACGGCACCCACAGTTCAATCATCCCGCCTTCACCGACAAGCTGCATCCCTTCGGTCCAACCGGCGATGACGTTCTGTAGAGGAAACGTGGTCGGTTCGCCTCGCTCATAGGAACTGTCAAAAACTCTCCCGTTATTGAGCCAGCCACGGTAGTGAACGCTTACCGTGTCGGCGGCCGTCGGTTTGCGCCGATCGGAATTCCGCAAAATGCGATACCGAAGTCCTGAATCGGTTGCCGAGAACTCGGTAGCGATATCCGAGTCCATACCGCCGGTGCCAACTTGGAGTTCCGCCTTATCAACAAAGGTGACCGGTTTCCACTCCGCCGCCTGGACCTGGGGTGTAGCCAACTCCGAAGCGATCTCCGCATTGGGTTGGGGCGTGGAGCGACACCCTGAAACAAACAATGCCAAATAAACAGGCGATGCGACACAGGCAAACCATGCGACACTGAACAAACTCCCTTTCAACCAGTACTTCATGGCTGCCTCCCCACTTCTTAATTCACACGCCGATTCAAAACGATGGATCCCAGTGGAACGATGCTTGCCTCCACCTAGCCGGTTTAGGCTAGCGAAAAAAGGCGGGCCAAGATAGATCGCAATTCTTGAGGTTTGGTGCAATCTGGCGACGCGCAACCCATCGGTCGATCTAAATGCTCGACCAAGAAAGTCACGGCGGTGGCTTGCACCGTGTAGGCGTGGTCGCCGGGACCCTGGAAAATGTGCACCTCTTGGCCTGTTTCCGATCGGTCATGAATCATGACGACGAAAAACGGGTTAGCAGCCAATAACGGCGGTTGCGGGTGATTACGGAGGCTCGTGTGGGTCAGCCACTCGCTGCCAAGACCACCGGCCAAACATTCCAGCCGATCCCGAATCCAAGCCCGCCGGTGCTCGAAGGATCGGCCGGTCAGCGGATCTTCGCCGCAGAGCCAAACTCTGAGAACTCATCCCTGCACAGCATGGCAGACCTGAGCCTCGTTCCCATCGGTCGTTTCGCAGCGTGGCTGA
>CAYVRC010000093.1:19956-22866 GCA_964453205.1 uncultured Pirellulaceae bacterium
CACGACGCCTCTGCAAGGGATCGCGAAACTCGGTCAGACCGGGGCCGCGATAGGGTCAACGAGCAAAGGCGGATCAGTCAATGGGCTCCCCCTTCGTTCCCTTGTTCGCGAGATGGCCAGTGATCGAGCCCTCTGGATTTTTGATCGCGATCTTTTCTTTTTTTTTCGTTTTTTGATGGCGCGTCTTGGCTTTTTCAATTTGCCTGCGCCACTGCCCCTCGTCCTAGGCTGCACGACTGGAGGCCGGCCCCCCCCCGTGCTCGAATATCGCCGCTTGGTCCGCCAAGGTGGGTTGTCGGTAACGACTCACTTTCGGCTCTCGCGAGCGGCGATCAAAGACTTGAAACCTTGACCCAAGGGAATTCGCGTGCACCTTCAGAATCTGAATTCGTGCATCCGAGGCGGCTTGCCGAGACGATTGCACAGACTCCTTGACTCGCTGCGAGCCGCTGGTCCGGTGATCTTCAAACTGATTTGCCTCGCAAGCCTGCTGGCGGCGAGCACGTCGTCGTTGATCAGCGGCGATGATGAGTTTCCCGACGACTGGTATTTCGATGCTGAAGGCTCGGTCCGGCGCGCGCGGCCATCGACGGGATCGGATTTCGACCTGGCCTGGGTTCTCCCGAACCGCCCAGAAGAAGGCTCTGACCGGTCCGAAAAAACACGAGCACCGCATGTCCCTTTGCCCACTTCGGGCCTTTGGAGGGTATTATTTACGACAGGCTGCGCCACCCTTTTCATTCACTCGAAACACCTCTTTCGACAATACCGCTCTAATCGGCTTACCGGAAAAAAGATGACTGCTCTTTGGAAACGCTTTGCAACTGCAAATCTGCTCGGCGCGACGCTTCTCGTTTGCGGCTTCGCATCGGCTCAGGAATCGCAAGTCTCTGTCTTGATGCTGGGCGACAGGGGACACCATCAGCCGTCCGAGTTCTACCGGCTTCTGACCGGGCCGCTCGGTGAACAAGGCATTGAACTTGACTACACGGAGAAATTGAGCGATCTCAACGAAGCCAACCTCGCCAAGTACCAAGCGCTCATGGTCTTCGCAAACATTGAACAAATCACACCGGAGGCCGAGTCTGCGCTGCTGAGCTACGTCCGAAATGGCGGAGGCCTGGTTCCCGTTCACTGCGCGTCCTTCTGTTTTTTGAATTCCGATAGCTACATCGAATTGGTTGGCGGTCAGTTTCGAAGTCACGGTTTTACTCGCTTTGAAACCAAGATCGTGGCTCCCGAGCATCAGATCATGCGGGGGCTGAAACCCGTTCGGTCGATGGACGAAAGCTACAGACACAGCAAGCTCAACCCGGACAAAACGGTCTTGGAAACGCGGAGCGACGAGTCCGGCCCGGTGAGCGATCCCGATGGCGAGCCTTACACGTGGGTCCGGACCAGCGGAAAAGGGCGTGTCTTCTATACCGCCTGGGGGCACGATTATCGAACGTGGTCCAATGACGACTTTCAAAAGTTGCTCGCACGCGGTGTTCTGTGGGCCTGTGGGCAGTCGCTCACCGCAGCTTCCGCCGGAAGTGACAAGCCTGGAAATCCAAAAGCTGAAGCGGTCATCGCTGCGAATCGCTCCTTCTCCGCGCCCGAAATGAATCCTCCTTCGGTCGACGATGCAGAGTTCTCAGCGACAGACGTGGGTGCAAAGATCCCCAACTACACACCCGGTGCTCGGTGGGGAACGCAAGCCGAGCCGTTTTCAAAAATGCAAGATCCCCTGCCAGCGGAAGAATCCATCAAAGCCTACGCGACTCCCAAAGGAATGCAGCTCACGATCTGGGCAAAGGAGTCGAGCGACAACTGGCCGGGCGGTGTCGAGCAGAACGACGAAACGGCTGGGCTAAAGGGCAAACCGATCGCGATGAACTGGGACGAGAAGGGACGTTTGTGGGTCTGCGAAACCGTGGACTACCCCAATGAGCTGAAGAGCAGATCCGCCGTCGGCCACGACCGCATCAAGATCTGCGAAGACACCGACAACGACGGCCAAGCCGACAAGTTCACGGTCTTTGCGGAAAACTTGAGTATCCCGTCGACACTGGTTTGCTACCGAGGTGGTGTCATCGTCCAGGACGGCGAAGAGACGATTTACTTGAAGGACATTGATGGCGACGACAAAGCCGATTTTCGTCAGTCGCTGATCACCGGTTGGGCGTTGGGCGACACGCACGGTGGCGTCAGCAACTTCCAGTATGGCCCCGACAATTGGATCTGGGGCATGCAGGGCTACAACAATTCCCAGCCCGTGATCAACGGCGAACTACAGATGCGTTTCCGCCAAGGGTTCTGGCGATTCAAAGTCACCGCGGGTGCGTCGGACGAAACGGCACCGGCTCATGCGATCGACGCAGGAACCGGCAAAGTTGCAGACGCTCAATCAGGCGACTTCGATCAGCACACGATCCTCGTCGATGCATTAGAATTCATGCGCGGCACGAGCAACAACACTTGGGGTTTGGGGTTCAGCGAAGAAGGCTATGTCTTCGGTTCAACTGCCAACGGTTGCCCGAGCGTCCACATGCCGATTCCCAATCGGTATTACGATCAAGTCGCCGGCTGGTCGCCTGAGACTCTGCAAAATATCGCCCAGTCACATCGTTTCGAACCCATTGATGATCGCATTCGTCAAGTGGACTGGCACGGCGGATTCACGGCCGGATGCGGTTCGGCAATCTACACCGCTCGCAATTATCCACAAACCTGGTGGAACCGAATTCAAATGGTCTGCGGCCCGACGGGGCACCTCGTCGGTTCGTTCGTCCTGGAAAAGGACGGTGCCAACTACCGCAGCCGAAACGTGTTCAACACCGTTGCCAGCATCGACGACTGGTCGGCTCCCATCATGTCGGAAGTCGGTCCCGATGGCAATGTTTGGGTCTTGGATTGGTACAACTACAT
>CAYVRC010000094.1:0-22766 GCA_964453205.1 uncultured Pirellulaceae bacterium
AACCAGTAAACGCGATCTGCCAGTCCCGCTTGATCGACCTTGCGACGCAATTCGGCCGCGAACGGGGCGAAGGCCGGCGTCGCCGTGCCCACCACGCAAGCCGCCGTATCGGGGTGCTTCGGCAAGACGCGGATCATCGCATCGATGAACAGATCGGTGCCTTTCTCCGGGCGAATTCGTCCCACGATGGCGACCGCTTTGCGTTGTGCGATTCCGAAACCGCGGAGCACTCGGGCGCGGTCATCGGCCGGCCGAAACTGATCGCAGTCGACGCCGTGCGGAATCACCGCCGCGACATCGGTCAGAAACCGAGCCGCTTCGACCGTCGTGGCGATACAAACGTCTGCACCAGAGATCAGCAGTCGAGGGACCAACGAATGACGTCGCTTGGCCGCCGAGGTGAAAACGACGCGAACCGGCCGACGCAATAGTCGTCGCAATAAGAACCCCAGTCCCAGTTCGACGTTTCGCCGCGCGTGTAGAATCCGAAACGGTTTGTCCTCGGGCGGCGACCAACAAAGTTTCAACGTTTCCAGCATCCCGACCCGGGCGAATGAGGTCTCGCGCCGTGACAGGACCACCAAGTCTTCTTCCGCCGCCATCAGAGGCAAAAGCGTCGCGATCGTCGCGCTGACCCCTGTGAAACGCGGATGCCAATCTCCGATGATCAGGTCGGCTGGGCGCTGCGTGGTCATCGTCGTTTCGGGACCGTTGGGGGGATACAAGTGCGGTGTCGGTAACGCCTCTGACGTGCGACGAGGGAAGGGTAGCAACGGCCCGGGACCGGACGAAAGATCAATCTGGACACGGCCCCTCGCACGGTGCTATTTCCCCGTGTCGATCGGTGGCCCCCGAATCGATAGTGCACCGTCCGCCCGCCACGGAACCCTCCATGCCAGACTCATGGATGACGCAGGATGCTCGACCTGCGTTCACCGCCTCGAATCGCCAACCCCAGGTCGGAATTCTGTTGCGTCCCGATCTGCCGAACTACGGTCGATCGCTGTGCAGAGTGCCACTGAGCCGGTTGCTCCTGCCCGACGGGCAAGATCGATCGGGCGGTTTCATCGGAGACCTCGGGCCGGACGATCACGTCGTGATGCCCAGTTGTTCCCGGGCTTACTTTGCCTCGCGGCGCGGCACCCGCTGTCGGGTGTCGATCTGGCTCCGCGAACCGCCGGCGATCCAATCTCGTTTTTATCGCGCGATGCCATGGCTTCAACATCGTTTTGACAGCGTGCTGACGTACGACGCCAAAACACTCCGACGCATCGGCAACGGTTTGTTCACCTCACACGGTGGTTGCTGGTTGGACCAACCGTCACGAACCGGAGATTCGGCGAAGTCGAATCACCTGTCGATCATCGCCAGCCCCAAACGCGACGCGCCGGGACATCGGCTTCGTCATGAAGTGATTCGCTGGGCGACCGGCTCGGGACAAGCCTTGACGGCGTTTGGTAAACAATACCGACCGCTACAGGACAAGCGACACGCTCATCAACCGTTTCGGTTCTCGGTGGTGATCGAAAACTCTCGCAGCAGTCACTATTTCACCGAAAAACTGATCGACTGTTTCCTTTGCCACTGCCTGCCGATCTATTGGGGCTGTCCGGAGATCGCGGATTACTTTGACCCCGCCGGCATGTTGATCTGTGAGAACTTGGACGACTTGAAACGACAGATCACCCTTGCGACGCCCGAACGGTATCAGGAAAGGCTGGCGGCTTTGAAACGCAACGCGATCGCCGCGACGCGTTACGTCGATCCGTATCGGTTGGCCTTTGATTCACTGCGGGGGCGCTGCCGTGTGGACCGGCCGGCCGCCGCTAGGCCGCATCCGAGCGAAGATTCGGGTCCGGTCGAAGCTCGATCACAGGACGCGATGCGTCCGCGGCCGGGTGCCGTCCTGACGACCGATCCGTCGACGCTGGCCACGCACTCGGCGAACTGAGGCCACGCGGGGTCGCCCGACGTTCCGCCGCGTAGTGCTGCGCCATCAAGACGGCCTGTTCGACCCGCACGTGCCAGGGAACTCCGGCTCGCGAAGACATTTTCAGATAGCTGAAAAGTTCGCGGAACGTCGGTCGCTCCCAAGTCCGAAACTCACGCGGAAGCAGATACGCCAACGACCGCGTGTCGTAGCCCATCTTGTCGACGTACCACCGGATCAACCGATTCAGCTTCAGCGAATGAGCCATCTTTTCGTCCGCGCCGATCTTTCGCCGGGCGTGGTTATTGCTCGGGTGGATGCGATAGTTCACCAGCGGTTCGTCCAGATGGTACTTATGCCCGCCGACCAGCGAAGCCCCGAAAACCAAGACGTCGTCGGCGCGGGTTTGCCACTCCGCTTCGCCGGGAAACGGCAACACTCGTCGTAACAGGTCCGACTTCATCGATAGACATGACGTCGGATTGCCGACCCACATGCGGTTGTAGATCGATGCCAGCGTCGTGATGCCACGATCGCGCGTGGGCTTGGCTTTGCGACGCTTGTTTCGCGGCTGCCCGAACTCAGAATAGCCCAAGCTGAGGAAATCGACGCCGGAATGAGTCGCATAAATTTCTAAGGCTCGCGACAGCATGTCGCTCCGGTAAACATCGTCGGCGTCCAGAAAAAACGCCACGTCACCGGTCATCAGTTCGGCGCCGCGATGAAAGCAGGACAACTGCCCGGCCTGCGGTTTCACGACGACGCGGACGTTCGGGTAATCGGCGAACTCATCGGTCAGAAATTCGGCGGAACCGTCACGTGACCCGTCATCGACCACGATGACTTCGTGAAACGCGGTCGTCTGGGACAGCGCGCTTTGAACGGCCTCACCGACGAAATCGATGTAGTCATGGCTGTTGATCAGGCAGCTGGCTTTCATCACGGTCCTGCGATAGCGACACGGCGGCAGAGCAAACCGACTCGGGCAGACCTCCGCGATCCGCAAAGTCGATACAGCCGTTATCGCCAAACAGGGGGCGAAACTGAAGCAAGATCAGGGAATGACAGGAATTCAAGCTACTCGTCGATTCTCACCGGCGACTTGACCGCCCGTTTCCGCCACCGACGCGTCGTCCGGCACGCCGCTCGCTAGGATGTCGACGTTTTCCGACTTCGCCAACCGCCGCTCCTTGACGTAATGCATGACCATGTCCGCGGCGTATTCCAGCCGGGCCGACCAAGGCAAACCCGCGCGGCCCAACATTCGCAAATAACTTCGCAATTCCTTCAGCGACGGCTGCTGCCAGGTCCGAAACTCGCGATTCAGCAGATAGCTCATCGACGCACGGTCGTGCCCGAGTTGATCGAGGTACCAATTGATCAATTGGTCGACCCGCAGGGCGTATTGCATTTTGTCGGTCGCGGTCAAACTTCGACCCGAAAAATTGTTGTTGTCGTGAATCCGATAATCGACCAAGGGAGCTTCCAAGTGAAACTTGTGCGCGCCGGCCAGCGACGCACCAAACACCAACACGTCGTCGGCCCGTGTTTGCCAGTCGGATTCCTTGGGGTAAGGCAAGATGCGACGCGCCAGGTCGGCTTTGACCGACAGACACGACGTCGGGTTGCCGACCCATAACCGGTGCAGCGCCGCGCCGACGGCACTGATCCCGCGATCGCGGGTGGGTTGTCGACGCAGACGTTGCGGAGTCCCTTCGCCGAATTCTCGACACCCGACGCTCAGGAAATCGACACCCGGGTGTGCGGAGTAAAGGCCGATCGCGGCTGCCAACATTCCCGGCCGATAACGATCGTCGGCGTCCAGAAAAAACAACAAATCCGCATCGGTTTCCGCCAATCCACGGTGAAAACAGGAAAGCTGGCCGCCCTGGGGCTTGCAGCAAATCCGCAGCCGCTGATGTGCCGAAAATCGCCGTCGCAAAAGATCCACGGTTCCGTCGGTCGAACCATCATCGACGACGATGATTTCGTCAAAAGCCCGCGTTTGATGAAGCGCACTATCGATCGCCTCGCCGATAAAGGCGGCGTAGTTGTGGCTGTTGATCAAACAGCTGGCTTTCATCCCGTTCCCCGGTGTGGATGGAACTGTACGGTCGAAATGGACGGTCGGCCGAGGTTGCCCGGCTGACGGTTTCGCTTATACCGAGGTGCGGCGGCGCGAATCAAGGTCGGTCGCCACGCACCGGATCGCTTTGCAGGACGGCCGCGGGTCCGCCATACTGAACCACCGTCGGGGGGGCTTCTTGTCGAAAAAGGGTGGATCATGAATGAGCGACGTGCCGGCTTCACGCTGGTCGAATTATTGGTCGTGCTGGCCATCATCGCGATCTTGATCGGCTTGCTTCTGCCGGCGGTCCAGAGCGCCCGCGAGGCGGCACGTTTGGTTCAGTGCAAGAACCATCTGAAACAAATCGCCCTGGCATGTTTGAATTACGAATCCTCGTTCGGGCGGCTGCCCGGTTACGCGGGCGAACGTCAACCGTTCTTTGTCGATTACGACGGCAAGCGACGTGCGAACCCGCAGCACGCCGGTGCCAATTGGATCAGCCAAGCGATGCCGTCGCTGGAACAAGCCGCCTTATTTCACCGCGCCGGCGATTTGAACACCCGCTTCGTCGAATCGCCCGATGACGAAATCACCGCGGCGGTGCAGACCCCGATTCCGACCCTGCACTGTCCGAGCCGGCGAAGTGCGACCGCTTACCCGCTGGACGAGAACTACCGAGAACGCTTCGGCCCGGCCGCCGCCCGTACCGATTATGCGATGAACGGCGGATCGGCGGAAGTCTCCGAGGACGACGATCGCCTGATCGAAAACCTGGACGAGGGCGTCTGGAAACTCGGACGACTGACCCGACTGCGCGAAATCCTCGACGGCTTGAGCTACACCTACCTGGTCGGCGAAAAGGCGATGGACGCGTCGGAATATGACACGGGCATGGACTTCGGCGATCGATCGCCCGTCACCGGCTGGAACGAGGTCCGCACATCGACGCATTCCTACGTCCGGTACGCGGCTCGGCCGCCGCAACACGACAAGCCAAAGAATTGTCTGTCGTGTCACGACTTCGGCAGCGCGCATTTCGCCGGTTGGAACGCGGCCCGCACGGACGGTTCGGTCCACTTGATCGGCTTTGCCCGAGACATCGAAATCCATCGCGCGATGGCGTCGATCGCGGGTCGTGAAATCGTCGGCGCGACCGATTGATCGGCGACGGCCGAAATCCGAAGCGGTCGGACTTGTTCATTTCGACAACAGTTTTTCGCAGCGTTTCGTCGAAACCTTCGTCGACGTTCCCAGCGGTTGTGCGAACAGGCTGATGCGGAGTTCTTCGATCATCCATCGGAATTCGCTGTCGGCCTGGCTTTTCGGATTTCGCGCGTCTTCGGGTAGACCGCTCAGCCAACGGTTCCAAAGCGACTGGATTTCGCGTTGATTCTCTGCGTCGCGACCGGCCGAACCGCTTCGCAGCTTGTCGATTCGATGGGCGATGCCGCTAAAGAAACGCGGGTAATGCTTCAACCAGTGCCAAGGCACGGTTCGCATGAACGACTCCGGTGCAAGCCATTGCAACTGATGTTCGATATCGGTCATCGCGGTCGCTTGGCTGGTGATCGGCGATTCGCGTTCTTTGCGAACGCCGAAAAACGCCTTCGACAGCGATTCCAACCAGATCGCGATCTCCTGGGTCGCCGCGCCGATCCGCTCGCCCCGATTTCGGCGGCGGGCCTCGAAATCCGACGACCGTCGGACGAGCGGTTGCTTTTCCACGAAAGCCACCCTCGCGATCAAGTCGATCAAAGCGTGCTCCAAATCCGCCGGTGAGATCACCGAACCCAAATGCATCTTGGCCTGATCCAGCGCCGGGAGCCAACGGACTTGGCTGCGAAGTTCTTTCTTTTCGGTGATCGCGAACAGCCGAGTCAGGCCGCCGGCCAGCGTCCGCTCGGCCGTCGGAAGGTCCGCCGCCAAACGGGTCGTTGCGTGTCCGCCTTGGTCGACCAGCGTCGGGTACTGGGCGATCTTCACGCCGCCCCGTCGCCGCACGACTTCGACCGGCAGTTCGTCGATGTCGAAGGTGACCATGGCGGATCGCGACCAGCGGGCGTCGGCTTCTGATTCGTCGGTCGGCGTCTCGCCGGCGTCCGTTGCCTCCCCGCCGATCCGCCGACGAAGCTCCTCGACGCTCCGCGCCGTCCCCAGTTCCTGTCCCGAGTCGTCGACGACTTCGACCAGGAATTCCAAATGTTCGTCCAGCTTTTCCGCTTGAAAATCCGCTTCGCCGATGGGGGTCTCGGCGTGTCGCGTCAGGGCTTGGCACAAGGCCGGCAGGAAGGGGACCTCGCCGTGCAGCGGTCCGAGCTCGGCGACGACTCGACGCGCCACGTCGGCGGCGGGAACCAAGTTGCGCCGCAACCGCTTGGGCAACGATTTGATCATCGCGACGATCTTGGTTTCCAACAGACCCGGCACCAGCCAGCCCAAACGTTCGTCGCTGATCTGAGACAACGCGGCCCGGTGAACCCGAACGGCCACGCCGTCACGCCGGGACCCGGGTTCGAAACGATACGTCAGCGGCAGGCGTGTCGCGCCGACGGCCAGTTCGTCGGGAAAGGCTTCCTGGCTGATCACTTCGCTGTCCGATTCGATCAAATCGCTGACCCGCATGTACGGCGTCGGCAACGCCGCGGGCTCGTCGGCGGGCGGTTCTTCCTGCAGCCAACGCGAAACGTCGCCGGCGTTCTTCAGCGTCGCCGCCCAATCGGGCGAGGGCATCTGGCGGTCGTATTTCTCCAAACGGCCTCGGTCGCAAACCTCGGCGGGCAAGGTTCGCGCGTAAAACATTTGCACCTGAAAAGGATCGACCACCAGATCGCGTCGACGGGTTTTTGCCGCCAAGCTGGCGATCGCTTCGCAAAGCCGCACGTTGTGGCGGACGAAGCCGGCGCTCGTCACCAATTCGCCCTCGACCAAACCTTTTTCGATCAACAAGTCTCGCGCTGTCGTCGGATCGACCGGCGGCAAGGGGACGCGGCGTTTGGCGACGACGGGCAAGCCGTACAGGGACGAACGCTGATAACAAAACGCGCCGTTGGATTTGCCGCTCCAGTGCGGATCGCTGTACGAATGCTTCAGCAAATGCGGCCCGACGCTTTCGATCCAGCCCGGTTGGATCCGCGCGACCGTCCGCGCGTACTGGCGAGTCGTTTCGACCAACTCCGCCGCCATGATCCATTTCGGCTTGGCATCGAACACGCCGCTACCGGGCCACAAAAACAGTTTCAACCCGCTCGCACCGGTGTACTCGTTCTTGTCGCCCGCCGTCGCGACGCCCGAAAGCAAACCGGACAGCAACGCTTGGTGAACCAGCGTCGACCGGGATTCCTCGATCAGCTTGTCCGGATCTTCTTCGAAACGGATCGGACCGATTTTCCCACCGCCGGCTTTCCGGCTGAGCTCGGCCGCCAGCTCGCGAAGCTGGCGATACACGTCGGCCCATTCACGCATGCGATTGGGGGACAAAAAGGATTGCCGGAGTCGACGTGTCAGCTTGTTGCGGCTGAGCTCGCCCCGCATCGATTCGTAATGCCGCCACAGTTTTAGGTGCGAAAGAAAATCGCTTTGCGGATGCACAAACTCCGCGTGGGCTTCGTCGGCGGCCTGCTGTTTCCCTTGAGGCCGGTCGCGAGGATCTTGAATCTCCATCGCCGCGGCGATCGGCAAGACCTCGGGCAATACACCGAATTCGGCGGCGGCCAACAAGATCCGCCCGACACGGGGGTCGACCGGCATCCGACCGAGTTGCCAGCCGATCTCCGTCAGTTCGTGCCGGTCGTCCATCGCACCGAGCTCTTGCAGCGTCCGGATGCCTTCGCGGATCGCTTCGTCGCGGGGCGGATCGAGCAGCGGAAAGTCGGCCAACTTGCCCAATCGCAGCGTCTCGGTCCGCAGGACGACCGACGCCAAGCTCGTGCGGCGGATCTCCGGCGTCGTGAAAGCGTCGCGAGAATCGAAGTCATCTTGGCCGAACAGACGGACGCAAATGCCCGGACCGGTTCGCCCGCACCGACCGGCGCGTTGATTCGCGCTGGCCCGGCTGATCGGTTCGATCGGCAGTCGTTGGACTTTCGTCCGCGCACTGTACCGACTGATCCGCGCGGTCCCCGAATCGATGACGTAACGAATCCCCGGCACGGTCAACGACGACTCGGCGACGTTCGTCGCAAAGATGATGCGACGTTTGCCACCGGTGGGATGAAAGATGCGTTGCTGTTCCGCGCCGGGCAGTCGGGCGTACAGCGGCAGCAGATCGTTTCGCGTGGCCAGCCCGAGTCGTTTGTAGTGCCCGGCGACGTGATGCGAGACTTCGCGAATGTCGCGTTCGGTCGGCAAGAACACCAGCACGTCGCCGTCCCCGCTGCGACTGATCTCGTCCAAACCCGCCACCACGTGCGTGCCTAGGTCGTAGCCGCGAAAACCCTCCGCCGCGACGTCCTCCCAAGGCAGATAACGCATCTCGACCGGATAGCCCCGCCCCTCGACGTTCAAAATCGGCGCGGGGCCGTCCCGGTCGCCGAAGTGCTCGGCGAATCGTTCGGCATCGATCGTGGCCGACGTGATGATGATCTTCAAATCCGGACGCCGGCCCTGCAGACGACGCAAATAACCCAACAAGAAATCAATGTTCAGCGAACGCTCATGCGCCTCGTCGATGATGATCGCTTCGTACTGATTCAACCGACGGTCGGTCTGCGTTTCGGCCAACAAAATCCCGTCGGTCATCAACTTGATCAGGGTGTCCTCGGTCGTCTGATCGCCGAAACGGATCTGGTAGCCGACCTGTTTGCCGAGTTCGACGCCCAGTTCCTCGGACAAGCGGTCGGCGATGCTGCGGGCGGCCAATCGTCGCGGCTGCGTGTGACCGATCCGGCCGCGTCGACCGAGTCCGGCTTGCAAACAGAACTTGGGCAACTGGGTGGACTTTCCGCTGCCCGTTTCACCGCAGACGACGATCACCTGCCTGGTCTTCAGCAGGTCGATGATCTGTTCGCGGTACGCCGTGATCGGCAAATCCTCGGGCGACTCCAAACGCAGGCTCGCCACGTCGGGGCGTCGCCGCGTCGGCGGATTCCGTGGGTCTGCGGCGATCGTCTGGAAAGAAGGGCTTTTCGGTTTCAAAGCAATCGTGGGGAGGGGCGTGAGTGGTTCAAGGTCGCCGGTGGATCGTAGGACAAGACTTCCCGTCGCAAGGTTATCATGATCACCCCTTCAGTGTCGCCGGATCGCGCCGTCGGTCGCTGCCTTGCGTTACGCATCTCCCCGTCGTTTTGGTCCCCGGCCACAATTCTTTTCGCCCCGTCCACCACGTCCGGTTCGCCAGAGTTAAAATCTGGAAAGCCGGGAAATCGCGTTTCGCTTTGCCGGTGAAATGGTCATGTCGCTTTCGCTTTCTGTCCCGTCGTCTCGATTCCCCCTCGGTTGTCTCATGTTGCGTCTCGTTTACTTGCCGGCTTTGTTTGCGGCCTCGGCCCTGTGGTTTTGCGTTTCATCGTCCGGCGACGCCGTGGCGGACGAAGCGTTGGCCGACGACCAGGCGATGGAGATCACCTCCCCTGTCGTGATGTTCAACGGAAAGGACTTGAGCAATTGGGAAGGCCGGTCTGATTTGTGGTCGGTCGAAGACGGCGCGATCGTCGCCCGCACCACCGACGAAGCCCCGATCGACGGCAACACCTTTTTGATTTGGAAGGGCGGTCGGCCGGCCGACTTTGAACTGGTCGCCGAATTCAAAATCGAAAGCGGAAACTCCGGAATCCAATACCGCAGCCGCGTCGTCGACGAAGACAAGTTTGTCGTGTCGGGCTATCAAGCCGACATCGACTTTGGCAACAAGTTCGCCGGCATTCTGTACGAGGAAAAGGCCCGCGGCATTTTGGCACTGCGGGGAACGAAAGTCGAAATCCGGCCCGACGGTGAAAAACAAGTCGAAGCTTTCGCCACCGCCGAAGAACTGGCCAGCGGCATTCATCCGGGACAGTGGAACGAGTTCCGCGTCGTCGCCGACGGCAACCATCTGACCCATTACATCAACGGGACGAAGGTCAGCGAGACCATCGACCGGCAATCCGACAAGGCTGCCGAGTCCGGTGTGATCGCGTTGCAGGTTCATCGCGGCCCGGCGATGGTGGTGCGATTCAAAAATTTGGTGCTGCATCCGGTCAAGTGAGCCTCTTCGCCCGCCGGCCGCCCCTCCGAACGCCGACCACCATGCCGCGGCGCGGTGGGGCGCGGCGTGAGCCGTTTGTCAGGAAATTCCCCGTTTTTTGCTTCTCCGGGGCCGAGACTTCGGTCGATCCTTCTTGACGCGAGCTAAGCTTTTTTGGCACAACGCTTGCAGCTAACCCTGGGTTCATGGTTTCTTTGCGAAATCTTCATTGAACCGGGGCAACGCAGCGTCCAAAAGGGAGAGCAGCGTCATGACCATCGAGACCGGAATAGCCATCTTGTCGGCAGCCGGACTCGGTCTACTCGGGTGGGCCTGCGGGGTCCACTTGGGGCGTCAACGGCGTGTTTCGCCGCTGTTGTTTTCGCTGGTCATCGTGCTGGCCTGGGCGGCGGCTTGGTCGTTGAACGGACGGCTGTTGTGGGCGTACGTTTTGCCTTGGCCGGAAGTCATCTTTTGGGCCAACTGGATGCCCGCGGTTTTGTGCTTCGCCGCGGGATTGGCGACCGCCGCGCCGGGGCTGCATCGTTGGCACAGGCCGGCGACCGTGACACTGCTTTGCTCGCTGGCGATCGGTTTTCTGCTCGGACCGCTCGCGCGGCCTTGGCTGGCACCGACGGGCGTGGACGCGCAAGCCTTGATCGGCTGGCGACGCGGCGTGTGTTTGCAGACCCACGAGTCGAGTTGCGGAGCCGCCTCGGCCGCCACGCTGTTGGCACAGTACGACGTGACCGTCGACGAAGCCGAAATGATCGACGTCTGCTTCACCAGCCGCCTAGGCACCGAACCGCTCGGGCTGTACCGCGGCTTGGCGATCGAAGGCTCGCGACACGGCTTGCATCCCCGACCGACCGTCGGCAACCCGCATCGTTGGCAGGACAGTGGTCAACTCCCCAACGTCGCGATCGTCAAAATTTCTTCCGTGGGCAACGGTCGATTCGGCCGCTGGTTCGGTGCTCCGGACGAACGGCACGCCGTGGTCGTGCTGCGGCGGCTGCGTGGCGGTGGATGGCTGATCGGCGACCCCGCCGTCGGCCTGGTTCGCTGGTCGGACCGGGAAATGCAAACCCGTTTCACCGGCGAAGCGATCTGTCTGCACCGCCGGTAACTCGGCCCGGTAGCCCGCCGTTCGTCTTCTTTCGCCGATCGTTCTCGTCGCCGGGCTGATCCGGTTATGATTGCGAAAGATTTTCAACCCCGCTCGTCTCGCTTTCGTCACCGACCGGACCCTTGCCGTGCCACTCGAATCCGACCGTCGCCGATTTTTGGCCGCCACGACGTCTTTGGCCGCCTCCGCTTTGCTCTCTGATCGATCGGTCCGAGCGGCCGAGGCCGAGTCGCAACTCGAGCATCCGATTTGCGTGTTCACCAAGCCGTTCAATTCGCTTTCGTTCGACGAATTAGCCGAGCGGATCGCCGAACTCGGTTTTGACGGCATCGAAGCCCCGGTGCGTCGCGGCGGGCACGTGCAACCCGACGAAGTCGCCGACAAGTTACCCGCTTTGGTGTCCGCCCTCGCCAAGCAAGGCTTGTCGATCACCGTCATGACCTCGGACCTGAACGACCCGGCGGATCCGCTGACCGGCAAGATCCTGAAAGTCGCCGCCGATCAAGGCATTCGCCGCTACCGGATGGGTTACTTGAAGTACGATCCGAACGAAAAAATCGAAGCCCAGCTCGAGCGTTGGAAGCGTCGACTCAGCGACTTGGCGGCGTTGAACGAAAAGTTGGGCATCCGCGGTGTCTATCAAAATCACGCCGGCGTCCATTACTTCGGCGGTCCGTTGTGGGATCTGCGCTACACGCTCCAAGGCATCGACCCGAAACACTTGGGAGTCGCCTACGACATCCGTCACGCCACGGTCGAAGGCGGCACCACTTGGCCGTTGACGTTTCGTCTGCTGCGGCCTCACATCGACACGGTGTACGTCAAAGATTTCGTCTGGGAAGGCAAACGAGTCGTCAACACGCCGCTGGGCGAAGGTTTGGTCGATCCGAAGTTTTTCCGGATGCTCAGCGAGGCCGGCTACGAAGGCCCGATCTCGCTGCACGAAGAATACATCGATCACCGCGACCCCGAATTGGTGCCGAAGCATCTGGCCGCGATCGAGAAGGACTTCACGACGCTCAAGCGATGGATCAGCGACGCGAAATTGTCATGACCAACTTTTTCTACCCATGGAGTCATCCGATGCGAACGGTTCTGACCGTCGTGCTGCTCGGCTTGTTGTTCACTGCGGCCTGCGGTCGTGTCCACGCGAAGCCTCCGAACGTGGTCGTGATCTTGGCCGACGATCAGGGCTGGGGCGATCTCAGCTTGACCGGCAATCCGAACTTCCAAACGCCCCACATCGATTCGATCGCCCGCGACGGGGCGCGTCTGGACAGTTTCTACGTGTGCGCCGTTTGCTCGCCGACCCGGGCCGAATTTTTGACCGGTCGCTACCACACGCGGATGGGCGTCTACAGCACGTCGTCCGGTGGCGAGCGTTTCAATGCGGACGAAATCACCATCGCCGACGTGTTCCGACACGCCGGTTACAAGACCGCCGCTTACGGCAAATGGCACAGCGGCATGCAGGCACCCCACCACCCCAACACCCGCGGCTTCGACGACTACTACGGATTCTGTAGCGGGCACTGGGGCAACTATTTTTCGCCGATGTTGGAACACAACGGCGAACTGGTCACCGGCAACGGGTTCATCATCGATGACTTCACCGACCATGCGATCCGGTTCATCGAATCGGCCGGTCCGCAGCCGTTCTTTGTCTACCTGCCGTACAACACGCCGCATTCGCCGATGCAGGCACCCGAGAAGTACTGGGACGCCTACAAAGACCGGCCGATCATCCCTGATCCGGATCCTCAGAACGCCAAACAAGAAGACAAGGATTTCACCCGCGCCGCGTTGGCGATGGTGGCGAACATCGACGACAACGTCGGTCGTGTCTTGGCGTGCTTGGACCGACAAAACATCGCGGACGACACCATCGTCGTTTATTTCAGCGACAACGGACCCAACAAAGCTCGATACAACGCGGGCATGCGGGGACGCAAAGGCTCGGTCTTCGAAGGCGGTCTACGGTCGCCGTGCGTGATTCGCTACCCGGCCCAGATCGATGCGGGAACGCAAACCGACACCGTCGGCGGCGGGATCGACTTGATGCCGACGTTGCTGGACCTTGCCGGCATCGACACGTCGGCCCGACAAGACTTCGCCGAAAAACAAGACGATAAAACCGCTCATCCGATCGACGGACGTTCCCTGGCCGGCGTGTTGACCGGCACCGCGGAATCGCCCGGCGACGAGCGTCTGCTGTTTTCGACTTGGAGGGACAAAGCCAGCGTTCGATCCGATCGGTACCGCTATCATCACACCGGTGAACTGTTCGACATTCTGGCCGACCAAGAAGAAGACAACGACGTCGCCGGTCAATTCCCCGGCGTGGCCGCCGAACTCGCCTCGGCGCTGCAGCAGTGGCAGTCCGCGACGCCGGCCAGCAATTCAGTGCCGCCCGAAACGCGACCCTTCGTGTTGGGGCATCCCGCGATGCGTCAAACTCAATTGCCCGCCCGCGATGCCGAAGCCGGCGGAAACATCCGGCGCTCCAACAGGTTTCCCAACTGCACTTACTTTCTGAACTGGACCGACACCGACGACGCGATCACGTGGGACGTCGATGTGCACACCGCCGGCCAGTACGACGTCCAGATGCTGTACGCCTGCCCGACGTCGTCGGTGGGGACAAAACTGCGGCTGACGGCGGGTAAAGCGGCGACCACGACGACCGTCGACACGCCGAACGACGTGCCGATCCTCGGTGCCGATGATGATCTGTTCCCGCGTCAAGAAGGCTACGTCAAGGACTGGGCGACGATGTCTTTGGGCACGATCGATTTGGCCACCGGTCCGCAGACCGTCAAGCTTTCGGCCGTCGAAATTCCGGGTGATCAAGCCGTGGAAATGCGTTTGCTGATGTTCGTTCGTCGCTCGGCGAAGGACTGAAGAAGACGGCTGTTTCGGTCGATGTTAACGGAAGACTCTTGGTGTTCGACCCATCCGGCCGCCGGCCGCCCGCCAAGATCGCTCTGGCCCAGGTTGACGTCTGCTGTGACAGCCCCGCTTCGACTTTATCCCGCCGGAACGGATGCGAATCCTTTCCGCCACGGCAGGCGGTTTGATCGCTACAGGCTGCAAGGTCGGCTGGGAGAAGGCGGTTTCGCAACGGTCTATTCGGCCTACGATGATGTGGAGCGGTGCCGAGTCGCGATCAAAATTCCCGACGCACGCTACGTCGTCAACACGCAGTCGTTGGATGACCTGCAGCGTGAAACGGACATCATGGCCAGTTTGCGACACCCGGCGATCTTGCCGCTGAAGGACGCGCGGGTCATCGACGGACATTTTCTGATGGTGTTTCCGCTCGGGCGGGAAACTTTGGCCGAGCGGATGATGCGCCGAATGTCCCGGTCAACGGCGATGACGATGATTCATCAAATGGTCGCCGCCGTCGCCCACGCCCATCGTCATCAGGTCTTGCACCGCGACATCAAGCCGGAAAACTTCATCCTGTTCGACGACAACGAGATCCGGCTGACGGATTTCGGGCTGGCACGGATTCAACTCGGACGATTCGACGATTCGGCGTCGGGAACCTTGGGTTACATCGCGCCGGAACAAGCGATGGGAAAACCGGGTTACCACAGCGACGTTTTCGCGTTGGGGCTGATCCTGTACCGGATGCTGTCCGGCGAATTGCCCGAATACCCGTTTCAGTCGCCGTTGCCCGGGTACAACAAATTGCGCCGCGGCGTGTCCCGCGATTTCGTCGCCCTGATTCGCAAGGCGATCGATCCGGCTCCGTCGAAACGTTTCCGTACCGCGGCGGCGATGGAAACCGCCATGAAAAAAATCGCCGCTCCGCTGAGCGCGAAGGGCGATTTAGAAAGGTTTCGGGTGACGGTGCGACGTCACCAACTGCGGGCCGCCTGATCCGCGGCGGACCTCCACCGGCCGCCACGATCTTCGGCGTTGCTATCGTCGGGTGCGACGACCGCGATCGCCACCGCCACCACTGCCGCCGCTGCTGCTGCCACCGCGACGTCGTCTCGGACGATCTTCATCACTACCGCGGTCGCCGCCCCGGTCACGATCGCCGCCACCGTCGGCTTCGATCGCCGCGGCCAAGTCGTCTTCCTCGCCCAGTTCTTCCAAGGCGCGGCGACGGCTGAGCTTGACGCGATCGTGTTCGTCGACGTCGATGACCAAGACCTTCATCGGGTCGCCCACACCGACGACGTTGTCGATGTTGCTGATGAATCCGCTGGACAATTCGCTGATGTGAACCAAGCCGTCACGGCCCGGCAGGATTTCGACGAACGCCCCGAATTCTTTGATGCTGCTGACCGTACCGTCGTAGATCTTGCCGATCTGGACCGTGGCGGTGCAGGCTTCGACCGCTCGCATCGCTTGCTCGGCCGATTCCTTGTTGCTGCTGGCAACCAGCACGGTGCCGTCGTCATCGACTTCGATCACGCACCCGGTGGTTTCCTGGATGCCGCGGATGTTTTTCCCGCCGGGGCCGATCAGGGCACCGATCTTGTCGGGCGCGATTTTGGTCCGTAACAGACGCGGAGCGGTCGGTGCGATTTCCCGACGCGGACGCGGGATCGTCGTCAGCATCTTCTTCAGAATTTCGATGCGAGCTTCACGGGATTGCTTCAGCGTCGCACGGATGATGTCTTCGCTGATCCCGGTCACCTTCAGATCCAACTGAATGCCGGTGATGCCGTTCTGGGTTCCGGCGATCTTGAAGTCCATGTCACCGAAATGATCTTCCGTCCCCAGGATGTCCGTCAGCAGGCACCAATTGTCCTTGTTTTGCTGATCCTGCACCAAACCGACCGAGATACCGGCTACGGGATTGGTGATCGGGACGCCGGACGCCATCAAGGCCAACGTCGCACCGCAGACCGACGCCATGCTGCTGGACCCGTTGGATTCGGTGATGTCACTGATCACGCGGATCGTATAGGGGAAAGCGTCGGCCGACGGCAGCACCGGTGCGACGCTCCGTTCGGCCAAGGCACCGTGACCGATCTCGCGACGACCGGGGCCGCGAATCGGGCGGCACTCGCCGACCGAAAAGGATGGAAAGTTGTAGTCCAGCATGAACTTCTTGCTGTACTCGTCCTGCAAGCCGTCGACACGCTGTTCGTCGCGGGCGGTACCCAGGGCGATCGTGATCAAGGCTTGCGTTTCGCCACGTTGGAACAAAGCCGATCCGTGAACCCGCGGCAGCAAATCGGTTTCGCAGTAAATCGGCCGCAAGCTTTCACGATCACGACCGTCGGGCCGGGTACCGGCGATGATCAGATCGCGGACGACTTTTTCTTCCAGGTCGTGCCACACCGATTTGAAACGACCGACGTCGATCGCGTCTTCGGCATTCGGGTCGGGGATGACTTCGCCCATCGCGCGATCACGCAGGGCACGAACCGCGTCGGCACGTTCTTGCTTGCCGGAGGTCTGCTGGGTGGTCTTGAAATCATCATAGTACGCGTCGTTCAAACGCTGCAGAAGGCCGTCGTCGGCGGGCTCGATGTACTCGACCTTCGTCGGGTTCACTTTGGCGTAGAGCTCGTCCTGCAGCTCGATGACTTCGCGGATGGTTTGGTGAGCGAACTGAATCGCCTCCATCATTTGATCTTCGGGCATTTCGTTGGCGAGACCTTCGATCATCGCGACTTGTTCTTTGTCGCCGCTGACGATCATGTCCAGTTCGCTTTCCTCCAGGTCGTCATACGACGGGAAAGCGATCCATTCGCCGTCGACTTTGCCGACGCGAACCGACGCGATCGGGCCTTTGAAAGGCAACGGACTGATGTGCAGCGCCAACCCGGCGCCGTTCATCGCCAGCACGTCGCCGTCATTTTGCAAGTCGCTAGAAATGACGAACGCTTGGACCTGAACTTCGTCCTTGTAACCGGCCGGCCACAGGGGACGGATCGGGCGGTCCATCAGGCGGGCGCTAAGGGTTTCCTTGGTGCTCGGACGGCCTTCTCGCTTCAAAAAACCGCCGGGGAATTTCCCGGCCGCGGCTAGTCGCTCGCGGTAGTCACACATCAACGGGAAGAAATCGATGCCGGGGCGGGGGCTGCCCGAGGCGGCGGCGACCAGCACGGTCGTTTCGCCGTACTGGACCAGCACGCTGCCGGCGGCTTGCTTGGCCAGTTGGCCGGTTTCGAACGACAACGTCTGACGTCCGATTTTTCGCTCGACGCGAATTTTATTTACAGTCACTATTCTTTTCTCTCTACAAAAACAAACATTACAGGGGGGCCGGCTTCACCGTGCCGGCAGAATGCGATCCGCCACAAGCCTCACCAAACGTGAGCCGGCAAAATCGCGATCGAATCGCAGCGAAAGACTTGTTGCGAGGCGGATGAAGAAGGTCGATCTCGGTGCGGCCCGTTTTCGGCTGGGCACCAGGAGAGCGACGGTCAGGCTCAGCCGGGAAGCGACAAAATCGCTGTCAAAGAACCCCGCCCAGAGCGAACGGTGACGGGGTGAAAAGAAGCCAGCCGCCCGACGCTCGGGCGATTCGTTTGGCTTTCTGCCGTGCGTCGCTCAGGTCGCGGCCAAGTGGGCTACTTACGAATGCCCAGTTTTCCAATGATATCGAGATAACGCTGTGGATCGTCGCCACGAACGTAATCCAATAAACGGCGTCGTCGGCTGACCAGGCCCAGCAAGCCACGCCGCGAGGCGAAGTCCTTGCGGTGGGTCCGCATGTGCTCGGTCAAACCGTTGATCCGCTGCGTCAAGATCGCGATTTGCACCTCCGGGCTGCCCGTATCGGCATCCTGATGGCGGTGCTCGGCGATCACTTCTTCTTTTCGCTCTTTCGAAATGGTCATTCGACTAAAGGTCTCATCCAATATTTCTGATTCAGGTTTGGCCGCGTAGTGTACCGGTCCGGGTGTCGAACGCAACGGCAAAAAAGGTCAAAGCGATGGGCCGATCGCAACCTTTCACGACCGCTAGCGGAAAAACAAGCCCTGTTTGCCGGACGGACCGACCACATCGGCGGCCAAAGACGCCGGAAACGGACCCGCCCCCGCGCTGCGGCAACGCCCATTCGGATCCCGTTTTTTTCACCGGTCCCCGCCCCGACGGTGGCGGGGTCCGGCGTCGCTCTGCGTTAATCTCTCGGTAAACACGTTCGTACCGGAGATTGACCGATGAATCCCGACTCAGGCCCCGATCCGCCCACCGACCTTCGCGTCGACCGCATCGCCGACGCCTTCGAAGTCGCCTGGAAAGACTTTCAACAAGCCGGCAAGTCCGAAAGTCCGCCCGAATTGACGGCGTTCCTGGACGACGTTTCGGCGGAGGATCGCGACCGGGTCCTGGAAGAACTGATCCGGCTGGATCGCTTCTACCGGGAACAATCCGACCGCGCACACGACCGCCGGTGGTACGAAAAGCGACTGCCCGACGAACCGAGGGCCGTGGCCGCTGCGTTCCGAGAGGAAAACGAGGGCGAGCGGGACACCGACGCCACCGCTTGCTCGCCCGAGCCCACGATCGTGCAAGACTCTCGCGATCCGACGACCGGGTCGCCGGTTGCGACGTTGAGCCAGAAACCACGCGTCCGCTACTTCGGCGATTACGAGTTGCTCGACGAAATCGCTCGAGGCGGCATGGGCGTCGTCTACCGGGCGAGGCAGATCAGCCTGGATCGCTGCGTCGCGCTGAAAATGATCCTGGGTGCCGAATTCGCGAGCAAGGAATCCAAGGCCCGTTTCCAAATGGAAGCCGAATCGGCCGCGCGACTCGATCATCCCCACATCGTCCCGATCCATGACATCGGCGAGCACCAAGGCTTGCCGTACTTCTCGATGAAGTTCGTCGACGGAGAGACGTTGTCCGCGAAGGCCGATGAGCTGAAAGGGGACACCGACCGAGTGATTCAGCTGGTCGCAAAAATCGCCGACGCCGTCCATCACGCCCATCAACGCGGGATCGTTCACCGCGATCTCAAGCCCGGCAACGTGCTGCTGGATTCCAAGGGCCAGCCTCTGTTGACCGATTTCGGTTTAGCCCGGCGATCGACGGACTCCGAATTGACTCGCACCGGCGCAATTCTCGGCACGCCCGAGTACATGCCGCCGGAACAAGCCCGTGGGGAAACCGCGACGACCGCCTCGGACATCTATTCGCTCGGCGCGATCCTGTACCGGTTGTTGACCGGCCGAACGCCGCACGTGGGCGATTCACCGCTGGCGGTGATGCGATCGATCGCGAACGATTCGGTTCCCAAACCGCGTGAGCTGGTCAAAGACCTGCCTCGTGACTTGGAAGCGATCGTGCTGAAATGCTTGGCCAGCGATCCGGCCGACCGCTACACCTCGGCGGCCGACATGGCTCAAGACTTACGCCATCACCGCGACGGCTTACCGTTGATTGCCAGGCCGGCCGGACCGATCGAGCTGATCCGGATTTGGGTGCGGCAACAATTCGGCAACGTCCGCTGGGTCCCGGCGATCGCGTTGGTCATCGGCGGAACGTCGGGCTTTTTGATGTGGTCGCTGGGAACCGAAGCGAACATGGAGATCGAACCGTCATTGGTGGAACAGATACGCCCGGTCGATCGCGCACCGTTGTGGTGGTTGAGATTGCCGATCCCGGCGCCCATCACGGGAACCTTCTTGCTGTGCCTGACGGTGATGATCGGGTTGCCCATCAAGGTGCTGGTCAAGCCGAAGACGCGGGCGGCCGACGCAATCGCCGGTTTCGGCGTCGGATTGCTGATCGGCATCGTATGCTACATCGCCGGTTTGGGAGCACTTTTGAATGCTGCCGGGATAGGCACCTTTGGCCAAGACTTCGATCTCTTGATGATCGGCAGCCAGAATCCCGGCTTCGCGGAAATTTCGGCCAGTCGTCGTTATCCGGAACTCGGTGACCTGCCGTGGCGACATCAAGTCCGTGTACTGGAGACGCGAATCAATTCCCACTTTCGAACCATACCGTTGCTGGTCGGTTGGATCGGCGCACCCTTGACGGCGCTCGCGTTTGCCATCGCCGGAATGGTGCAAACGGTGGTGCTCGGGGACATGACACGGCGTCGTTTAGCACGTCGGTCCGTCGATCCAACCGATGACGTTGTTCCAACAGAGACGACCAAGACCGTCATCGACCGCTACTACGTCGCGGGCGTTTTCGAGTACACGTTCTTCGCGCTCTTGCTGGCTCAGTTCTTGTTCTTCGTCACGGCGATCGGCAGCCAATGGATTCTCACCGGTGCCAGCTCCTTTGTGGACTGGACCAACGAAGTGATCGCCGCCGGTCTGGTGGTGGCGGGTTTGATCGCGGTTGCCACGCATTGGCGGCCGTGGCTTCGCGTCCCCATGCTCATTGCCGCTTGCATCGCCGGTGGCTGGTTGTCCGGTCGTGTCAGCCACGATGTGTCTCACCGTTGGCAAGTCGCCGTCAAAAAGGGCGACGTTGCCAAGTTCGCTCGCGCCGCGGCGATCCACAACGATCCGCTGACACAACTACGATTGGCCGAAGCAAAGCGGCAACTGGCCTTTCGCTACCTGCCCGAACACCGCGACCGCGCGATCTCGCTGCTGCAATCCGGCCTCGGCCTAGCCCAGTCGACTCCGCCTGAAGGCAAATGGAAGAACGTCCGAGAGCAAACGATCGTCGATACGCGATTCGGGTTGGCTCAGGCTCTGTTGACCGACGGCGAGATCGACGAAGCCGCCAAAGTGCTGTTGCCGATTCGTGATTCGATGAACGACCAAGGCGGTGAACATGTCAACGGTTTGGCTTTCTTTGTCGGCAACGTGGTGCGGTCGGCCTCGGCGAGTGTTGCCGAGGATGCGGACGAGCGTTCATCCTGGACACGTCGCACTGTCGAGCGACTCGTACCCAAGTTATGGCCGGAACCGCAGCAAGCCGAACGCTATGCCGCTTGGCTATTGTCGCAGCAGGTGTGGCATCTGTACGGCCCGGTCGAACCCCCACCAGGAACACCGAAAGACGCGACGAGCAGTTCCAAACTCCTGGCGATGACACCATCGATCCAACAGAAACTGACCGGTTTGAAGGGCGACGATGAGCTGCCACCGGCGGCAGCGAGCATCACGATCGCCAACGACCAACCGGTCCACCTGGGCGAACTTCTGCAGCCCGACCGACACGTCTTGGCTTACGCGGTGTCTCGGATTCACAGCGACGTCGATCAAACGGTCACCTTCCGATTGGGCAGCGATGACGGCGTGACGATGTGGATCGACGGCCGTCAAGTGCATCACAACGATGCGAACCGCGGCATGCGACGTGCCGATGACCGCTTTGATGTCGAGTTATCCTCGGGGCCGCATGTGATGGTCTTGAAGGTCAGCCAAGGCACCGAAGACTGGGGGTTCGTCATCGATGCCGTCGAACAAGGCGATCCGGAGAACGATTGGGACGGAACGCCGGTCGCGTTGTGGGGACAAACACCTTGAACGAGCAATCGATCACGTACTGGTTCGATCAATTGCGGGCGGGAAACGAGGTGGCCGCGGCCCGGCTTTGGGATCACTACTTTCAACAGCTCGCCACGTTCGCTCGCCGCCGATTGCACCAACGGCGGGTTAGCGACGAAGAGGATCTGGCCGCGGAAGTCCTGCAGGCGTTGTGTCGCGCCGCGGACGTCGGCCGCCTTCCGGCGATCCAGTCACGGGACGACCTGTGGCGGATTCTGCTGTCCTGGATGCGAAACAAGATCACCGATCAGGTCCGCGCCCAGCAAGCTGCTAAACGAGGCGGCGGGCGTGTCCGCGGGCAGTCGGGTTTCGGTTCGGGCGACGGGGACGCGTTCGCCGAGCCGGTGTGCCCGCAGCCTTCCGCGGCGACGCTGGCGGAATTGCGTGAACTGGCCGACCGATTGCTCAGGCGCCTTCCCGATGTGTTGCTCCGCGAACTGGCACTGGCACGCATGGCCGGGAAAACGGTCGGCGAGTTGTCCGTCGATTTCAAAATCGCGCCGCGAACCGTCGAACGAAAGCTGGCGATCATCCGCCGCGTCTGGTCCGACGACGCACCGGAGTGAAAAGTCGCACGGGGACCGCTCTCACGAAAGCGACTTCCGTTGTTGAGGAACGATTTCTGACTTCATTCTTACTTCGTGGCTTGGCCGACAATCCTGTTCGCGTGAAGGTAGCTGAAAATCTCCTCCGCCTGCTCGCCGGGACTGCGGTCGTCGCCACCTCGCAAGTGAATTTCCGGCGATTCCGGCGGCTCGTAGGGGTCGCTGATTCCGGTGAAATTCTTGATCTCGCCGGCACGCGCTTTCTTGTAAAGTCCTTTCGGGTCGCGTCGTTCGCAAATCTCCAACGGCGTGTCGACGAAAACCTCCACGAAGTCGCCTCGCGCGCCCCAGCCTTCGACCAGCTTGCGGGCCCGGTAGCGGTCGCGTCGATAGGGGCTGACGAAAGCGGTCAACGTGACCAAGCCGGCCGACGCCAGCAAAGCCGCGACGCTGCCGACGCGTCGGATGTTTTCCTCGCGGTCGATCTCGCCGCCGCCG
>CAYVRC010000095.1:0-15915 GCA_964453205.1 uncultured Pirellulaceae bacterium
CACACAACGCGCAACTCCTCAACCGATGGACGGACTGGATTCGCTTGCCACCGGATCAGTCGCGCCGTGCCGTCGAGGAGCTTCTCGGGGCGCGCGTCTGCTGCCCACTTAGCGGGGACCTCGTTGCTCGAAAGAACTTGGAGCGTTTTGATTGGACAAGCACGGCATGGACCGAGCCGAGCCGTTTTGAAGTCACCGAAATCCCGCCCGACTGGGAGTTCCCCTTTCTGCGTTGGATGCAAGGCCTGGCCCTTGATTTTGACCTTGGTCAGAACACGTTGACCGCGAAAGTCGATCTTGTCGCACGAAGAAACACGATCGATCAGATCGAACAAAACTGGCTCATCGGCCGGAACTCGATCCCTGCCAATATTGATTCGGACTCTTCCCATCCCTTGGATGTGAAAGCCACGTCTGCGGCTCCCCCTGACAGCCGACCGGCAGGTGACTGGGTGTTGGGTGTGCGAGTTTCTGGAACAGGAAGTGCGTTTACGATTTCATTCGTTTATGAAGATAGTCCGGCGTCGCGAGTTGACATACGCGTCGGCGACGTCATTCGAAAAATCAATCATCAAACCCCTGAGTCCAGAGAGGATCTGGATCGACTGATTCGTCGGTCTCAACCAAGCGGCTTCGCATGGATTGAACTCGATCGCGGTGGGACGAAGATCCAGATGCGGGTGCCCCTTTGACGGACTCGCAACACGGCCGATGCCATGGTCTGTCGGTCCGACCGACCGAAAGGGCTGGGGTCTCCTGAACCGTTTAGGACAAGCCGCCGACCGTTCCGAATCAACGCGAGCACTTCAGTCTGACAGCCGTCCCCACTTTCCCGACGCGTCTGGACGCGTCAAACTCGGGGGATGATGAATTCAATCACCTGCCCGCTGCCTCGTCGTGCCTGTCCCCTCCTGTGCTTGATCGCTTTGTCGGTCGGATGCACGCGTGAACCGTTGGTCGAAACGGCGGAAGTGCAATCGTCCCGGCGGCAAACCTCGGCGGTCGATTCGTCGACTTCCGCGGCCGAACCGCCCGCCGATGGCGAAGCGAACGAGACGCCTGCGGCGTCGCCGGGTCCCAAGCCGTCGGCCGCCCCGGACGCCCCGAGCGGGCTCTCGGCTTCGCTGCCGCTGATGCCTCCCGAATCGTTCTTTGAAGCCGCCGCCGGCGGAAACGTCGACGCGGTCAAAAGCGGTCTGCGTCAAGGCTTGGACGCTGACATGATCGGAGAGGGAAACCGGACCGCCTTGCAGTTGGCCGCCTTCGACGGACATACCGAGATTGTCCGAATGTTATTAGATAAAAAGGTCACGGTGGATCACCGTGACGAAGCCGGTCGGACGGCGTTGATGTACGCTTCGACGGCGAACAACGTGGACACGGTCAAGCTGCTGTTGCGGAGCGGAGCGAATCCGAATCTGGCTGACAACGAAGAAAACTTTACGCCCTTGATGTTCGCCGCCGCCGAAGGCGTGACGGGTGTCGTGCGTTTGCTGTTAGACGCCGGAGCGAAACCAGACCACCGAGATATCGACGGAGAGTCCGCCGCCGACTTCGCGGCCAACAACGGGCACACCGCCGTGGTCGAATTGCTGAAGTCGGAATCGTCGAAATGAAGTTCAGCGAGGACGAAGTCGCGTCGGCTCGGCGTCTGAAGACAGCCGGTCTGGCTTGGCAACCCTCGGTCGGACACTTCGTGTGGGACGAGAACGGCTTGATCGAGGCCGCATCTCCGTTTCATGATCGTGTGTTCTTCATCTTGGATTTGAAACACTTTTTGCGTCGCAGCGGCACGATCGCAGGCCTCGTCGAGGCCTGCGTTTGGTTGCCGACCTGGTTTGATGCCCGCGAAATATTGAGCCGCGGTGGCGTTCCCGACCACGTGGTCGCCCGACGGATCGCGGAGACCGAAGCGATTGAGAATAATCGCGAACGATCCGTTTTGTATGAAATGATCGCCGAGCATTTGTCGGTCCGGTAGACCCGCGGACCGGCCGCCCGCGGCGGAACGACTGCCGACTTCGCGGTCGAGGACGAGCCCGGGGGCATCGACGAGCGTCGCCGGCTGGACAGCGCCACTTTCTCCGAAACTTCCGTCCCTTCGCGACCCGAAGCGTAAGCAAGGCATTTTTCGTAATGCGTTTCCTCGCTGACGTTTCGGGTTACCATCGGCCGCAAAGTAGCGCTGTCCAGTGAGGTGCCGTCCATCTGGCCTCGCTGTGCTTTCAATCATTCGTCGCCGGCGCGGAATTTGGCGGGACTGACGCCGGCGTGTTTTTTGAATTGGCGGTAGAACGTCGTCAAATCGTTGAATCCGCATTCGAAGGCGACCGAGGCGATGGGCAGCGTCGTTTCCCGTAGTCGCTTTTTGGCGTGCCGGATCGCTTGGCCTCGCATGAAGCTGAGCCAAGTCTGGCCGGTTTGCTGCGAAAACAGTTTCGTAAAGTGTCGACGTGACATGCCCAGTTCCGCGGCCGCCGCGTCGATCGTCGAGGCTTCGAAGAAATGGTCTTCCAAAAAATGGACGTAGCGTCGCATCGATTCCTGGTCGGGCGTCAGGCCACGGGTGACCTTCTTGCGGCGATTCGGACGCGGATCCAAGACCGTTTCGATCAGTCGCATCGCGTCGCTGACCATCGACAGACTGATGCCGGCGTCGCCGGTTTGTTGGCGGTAAACCATCCGCCGCATCGTGACGGCGACGCGGGTCGTCAGATGCGGATCGTTCAGCACGACGAACTCGAATCGCTCGGCGACCCCGCGATCGAAACTCAGCAGCCTCAAGCTGACGCAGGCCACGTACAGCCGACTCGGGGCGTCCGGGGCGTCGACCACGCGATGCCTCAGCCCCGGCGGGACAACGATCACGTCGCCGGTTTGAAACGGTTTGGACAGCGTTTGCGTCTCCAGCGTGCCGGCACCGCTGAGCACGTAGATCAGTTTGGCAAACGCGTGGGCACGAAAGCTCATCGTAAAATCGTCGCTGTGATGACTCTCGAAAACCAGAACACCGAAATCCGGCAGCGTTTCGTCGACGGGACGGCTGGTCAGCTTGCGTGACGACATGGAGTGGCTTGTTGCCCGATCTGCAAAGTGGTTGGTTCACCTGATCATCCAAGACCGGGCGTCGGCCGACAAGTATCATTCCGACATTCGCACCCTATTTACGGATCCAGAACGATGTCAGCTTTCCCGCGTGTCGCCAGCCTGAAGACCTTCGCCGCGTTCACCGATCACCTGGCCGGCTTGGGAATCGAGTTGCCCTGCGACGAGGGCGTTGCCAGTGGTGCGGAATCCCCGCTGGCCCGCCCCATCGACGTGGACGGGTTTCACATCGGCAATCGATTTTGCATTTTGCCGATGGAAGGCTGGGACGGAACGACCGACGGTCGGCCCAGTGATCTGACGCGGCGACGCTGGCAGAACTTCGGCATCAGCGGTGCGAAGTGGATGTGGGGCGGCGAAGCGGTCGCCGTTCGCCATGACGGACGGGCCAACCCGAACCAGCTTCTGATGACCGAGGACAACCTGTCGGACATCGAAGGCTTGCGAGAATTGCTGATCGCCTCGCACGCCGAGCGATTCGGCAACACGGACGATCTGGTCGTCGGCTTGCAATTGACGCACAGCGGTCGCTTCGCGCGGCCCAATCGCAAAGACCGCTTGGAACCGCGCACCGTGCAACGCAACCCCGTGCTCGACCAGCGTTTCGGCATTCAGGACGACTCCGCGATTCTGACCGACGATCAGCTCTCGCAATTGATCGACGACTTCATCACCGCCGGCGTGCGCGCCGAAAAGGCCGGCTATCAGTTCATCGACGTCAAACACTGTCACGGTTACTTGGGTCACGAGTTGCTGGCGGGTTTTGATCGTCCCGGGAAGTTCGGCGGCCGTTTTGAGAACCGCACCCGATTCTTGCGCGACGTCGTCGCGGGCGTTCGCGCCGCGACGACGGATCTGAAATTCGGCGTGCGACTGAGCGTGTTCGATTTCGTTCCCTACCAACCCGGCGACGATGGGCGACGCGGAGTTCCCGATCCCGGCGGCGATCCGCGTTTGTTGTTCGGCGGCGACGGCAGTGGAACCGGCATCGACTTGACCGAGCCGAACCGGTTCATGGACTTGCTGAAAGAACTGGGCGTCGAGATGGTTTGTACGACCGCGGGCAGTCCCTACTACAACCCGCACATCCAACGTCCCGCGTACTTCCCGCCCAGCGACGGCTACAGTCCGCCGGAAGACCCGTTGGTCGGCGTGGCTCGTCAGATTCAAGCGACCGCCGAGCTGAAGAAAGCCCACCCCGATTTGACCTTTGTCGGTTCCGGTTACACGTACCTGCAAGACTGGTTGCCGGGCGTCGCCCAAGGGGTGATCAAGGCCGGAATGGTCGACAGCATCGGACTGGGACGCATGGTGTTGTCGTATCCTGACTTGCCCGCCGACGTGATTCAGGGAAATCCTTGGCAGCGAAAGAAAGTCTGCCGCACCTTCAGCGACTGCACGACGGCGCCGCGAAACGGCATCGTCAGCGGTTGTTATCCGCTCGATCCGTTCTACAAAAGCATGCCCGAACGAAAAGAACTGCTGGCGGCCAAGGGCTGACCCCTGGAGAATCGGCCGACGCAGTCTGGCGACACGGCCGGGCAAAGGATTGATCTACAATGGCCAGAAATTCGCCCAGGAAAGAATCAAGCCATGACCGACCCCGCCGGCAGCGATCGTCAACAAATCTTGCAGCAGTGTCGTGCCGAACGTTGTGACCTGCTGCGGAAATGGGACCAAGCGACCGAGTCGTTGATCTCGGATTACGAAACCGAAACGTTGGCGACCCGCGAAGAACTCAAACGCGTCACCAGCATGGCGCGTCGAGATCTTGCGAAGCGAAGCAAGCCCTTGGACGACGAAGCGGAATTCCGACGCTTGGAAATCCTACAAGCTTACGATCAAGAAAAAGACCAGCCGATCCGACGCCGAAAGACCGATGAACAAGCGGTCGGCCGGGCTCACGCGACCCTTCAAGAACACTTGGGACCGCTGACCGATCGGGTGTCGCGATGCGGCGTGGCCTCGGACACCGACGGTGACGACCCCCAGGCGCCCGGGCGACTGGGGCTGCGATCACCCGATTCGATTCGGCAAAGCGTGGAGGTCTTACAGCAACTGGCCGGCCGGGCGGCGGACCTGAACCGGCGGATGCGATCGGGATGGCTTTCCACGTTGGTGGACCATTACTTGTTGCCGGTCTTCGGATCGGTGGGCGGCGTCGTGTTGGCCGCGGTGGCTTGGTTCACACCGACCGAACCGTCTGTGGGGCTGGCCGTCGGCGTGTCGATCGCCTTCATCGTGGCCGGGATCCTCGGGCACTTCGTTTGCCAGATGCCGCTTCGCCGATCGGCCCGCGGGCACGCCGAAACGGTCAATGACCTGCATCGGGCCGCACGTCACTGTGTCGGCAAAGGGATGAAGATCTCCGCGTCGGTCCATCGTTTGGAAGCCGACGATTTGGTCAAGCGTCGCGACCGTCAACTCGCCGAGATCGACGGCTGGTTGGCCGCCGAGCGAAATCGCTTGGGCGACGAACAGCAGACGGCGACGCGAGACACGATCGTCTCGTTCGAAAAAAAACTGGCCGCCTTGGACCAAAAATTCCAAGCCAAGATCGAGGCCAGCGAGGCGTCGATGCGTCGGGCGGCCGACGACCTGGCCGCGGACATCAACCGGCGTCTCGAAGCGACCCGATAGACGTTCGTCGGCGCGTTACAATCAGCCCCTCCGTTTCCTTCCGCCAGCGAATTTTGACCCGCCATGTCCACGTCCGTTCGTTTGAAGTTGATGATGTTCCTGCAGTTCTTCATCTGGGGCGTGTTCTTCGTCCCGATGGGAAAATACCTCGGCGTGATCTTTGCGGAGTACAAGGAAAAAGGGGAACTGAACCAGATCATCGGTAGTATCTTTGCGACGCAAACCTGGGCCGCGGTCTTCGCCCCGCTGATCGTCGGTTTTGTCGCCGACCGTCTTTTCAACAAGGAACGCGTCAACGGCGTCTTGCATCTGCTGGGCGGCCTGTTTTTGTGGTGGTGCAGCACCATCACGGACTCACCGACTCAGTTTTTCTGGGTCATGTTGGCGTTCTTTTTGTGCTACATGCCGACCATGGCCCTGGTCAACGCGATCACGTTTCAAAACGTGGCGACGGTGGAAAACGATTTCCCCAAGATCCGCTTGTGGGGCACGATCGGCTGGATCGTCTCGGGGTTGGTCGTTTCGGAATCCCTGTTCGGTTTGTTCCCGCTGCCGATTTTGCCGGGCATCGAAGGGGCCGGTAGCACGAACATTCCTCTCAAGTTGGGGGCGATCGTCAGCGTGATTTATGGCATCTACAGCTTCACGTTGCCGGCTTCGCCGCCTCAAGGCAAGGACCAGCCCTACAGCATCGCCAACATGTTCGGCCTGGACGCGATCGTGCTGTTGAAGGTTCCCAGCTATGCGGTGTTCGCGTTTTGCAGCTTCTTGATTTGTATCCCCTTGGCTTTCTACTACGCCCGGACCAACGAATTCGTCAGCAACATGGCTTTCGGGGATGACACGTCCGCCGTGATGGCGCTCGGACAAGTCAGCGAAATCGTGTTCATGGCCTTGGTGCCATTTTTCCTCCTTCGTTTGGGCGTCAAGCAGATGCTGCTGGTCGGCATGTTGGCTTGGTCGCTGCGATACGCGTTGTTCGGATTCATGCCCAGCTCGTCGGCGATGTTGGTGCTGGGCATTGTCCTGCACGGCATCTGTTACGACTTCTTTTTCGTGACCGGACAGCTTTACACCGACCGTGTCGCGCCGGCCGGCATTCGGACCAGCGCCCAAGCGATGCTGGGGTTGCTGACCTACGGCGCCGGCATGTTGGTCGGCAATTACGTGCTGGGATTCTGGGGCGACCGGATCGGTCTGGACCCGACGACCCGAGAGGGCTGGTTGGCCGACGCGGCGCAGTTCTGGTTGATGCCGGCGGCGCTGGCTTTGGGGATCGCCGTGCTGTTCTTTGTCAGCTTTTGGGACAAATCCCAGGCGGCTCAGGAACCGTTGGCCGAAACCGACGCCGTGCAGCCCGGTGACGCGGGAACGGCGGCCGTGTGACGGGTTCAGTTTCCGGTTTTCGGACGCTGAACGTTTTTGGCCAAGCCGATCATTTCCCACGAACGGATGACGTACCACGACATGTCAAATTCGTACCATTTGTGACCGTGACGCGCCGCCCGCGGCGCCGCGTGGTGATTGTTGTGCCAGCCTTCGCCGTGTGAAAACAAAGCGACCATCCAGTTGTTTCGGCTCTCGTCGCGTGTCTCGTAATTTCGATAGCCGAAAAAGTGGGCGAAGGAATTGACCGCCCACGTCCCGTGCAACACGAACACGGTTCGCACCGCGACGGCCCACACGGCCCAACTGCAGTAGTAGCGAAACGCCTCGTTCCAGGATCCGCCGCTGACCATCAGGCCGACGATTCCGCCGACGACGGAAATCACAATCGCGTGGGCCAGAAAGACAAAGAACCATCCGTCCTTGCGTTCCAATCGCAGATAGAACGGATCACGAAGCAAGTCGCGGACGTATCGCTCGTAGTGAGTCGTGCGGTCGAGGTCTTTGTGTCGGCAAACGACCCAGCCGACGTGTCCCCACAGAAAACTCGCCAGCGGGCTGTGCGGATCCGGCTGGTGATCGCTGTGTTGGTGGTGCATGCGGTGAATCGCCACCCACCGCGCCGGGCTGTCTTGTAAGTTGCACATGCCCAACACCGCCAAGGTGTGTTCCAACCATTTCGGGCAAGTGAACCCGCGATGCGTCAGCAACCGGTGATAGCCGATGGTGATGCCGAACATGCCGAACAAAAAGTGACCGGCGACCGCGGCGACCAATCCGGACCAGGTGAACAGCCACGGCACGAACGCCAGCAGTGCGACCAAATGGACCAGGCTCAGGACGATCACATACCGCCACATCACCTGCAGCGGCTGGGTGGCTTCGGGCAAAGGCAATCGCTGGGGATCGCGAAGGGACGGGGCATCCGTGCCGGCCTCTGGGCTCGCGGCCGACGGATCGAAAGCCGATCCGTCGAGCGACGCAGGCGTCCTCGGGTCGCTCGGCAAAGCGGAAGGCTGATCGGCAACGGACATTGCGGGCGGACTCGCGAAAAAAAGGAAGTGGATCGTCGTCGCCGACTATCGCGGTACCGCAACCGGGTCGGATCTGGCAACCCCAGCCTACTTCTTCTTGTCGTCTTCGTCTGCTTTTTTGACCTTCTTCTTCTTCTTCAACGAGATCTTTTGGACGCGGGTCTTGGCCAAGCCGATGACACCGCCTTCCTCGTCGAATTTGTCCAGTTGTTGGAGCTTGGCGACCCGCTCGGCGCGTGTCAGCACGTTGCGATTCTTGATGGCCCCGGCTTTCACCTTCAGGCTTTGGTCCATGGTCATGGCGGCAATCTCAGCGATAAAATGGATGGGAAACGTGGCCGGTCGGCCTCACGGGGGGGCGACAGGCCGTCCGGATTCAAAGAGGCGGCCGGAGGGCCGTTCATTTTCGAGCCTCGCAGGATAGGAACCGGAGCCGGTTTTGGCAAGATTGTCCCCGGCGTAGGCGGCACGTGATCGTCGAATTATTCTGCCATGCATGAATGCGATCGATTCCCTTTCCGAATCCACGACGGGGCTTTCGCCGACGCCGAGTTCCCCCGGCTCGGCTCATCCGTGGCTGACGTCGCTGGCGAAATTCCTGATCCCCGCTGGGATCATCGCTTATTTGTTGCTTTATCACGTCAAACCGGAGGATTGGGCGGACGTCCGTGACCAGCCCAAAAGCTACTGGCTGATGGCGGCCGCCCTGCTGGTCGCGCTCGCGGCGATGTCGCTGTCGTTCGTCCGCTGGTGCGTTTTGGTCCGCTGCCAGGGCATCCGGTTGACGATGGTCGAAGCGTTTCGGCTCGGGGCGATCTGTTTTTTGCTGAGCTTCGTGTCGGCCGGCAGCGTCGGCGGTGACCTGTTCAAGGCGATCTTTTTGGCCAAGCGGCGGCCGGGGAAACGCGTCCAGGCGGTGTACTCGGTGTTGGTCGATCGCGGATCGGGACTGTACGGATTGCTGTTGTTGGTGGCGGCCGCTTTGTTGATGACCGATCCGGCGGGTGACCCCAAGTTGCAAACGATCAAAATCGCGACCGCCGCGTTGATCGCCACCGGGACGACCGTGTTGGCGATCCTGATCTTCGGCGGCCGGGGCGTCGATTCGATGATCCGTCGGGCCAGCGATTGGCCGGTGGTCGGACCGTCGGTCGCCCTGATCGGACCGCCGCTGCGGATGTTCCATCATCACCCGATCGCCTTCGGCAGTTCGGTGCTGATGAGTCTGGGCGTGCAGTCGATGCTGGCGATCAGCGTCTATTTGATCGCGAAAGGGTTGTATCTTTCCCCCCCGACGTTCGCCGAACACTTTGTGATCGTGCCGATCGGCATGCTGGCGTCGGCGTTGCCGTTGACGCCGGCCGGATTGGGCGTTTTTGAAGCCGCCCTGGAGTGGCTTTACACGATCGTGCCGGCCGTCCCGACCGAAGCCAAGGGGACCTTGGTCGCCCTGGTCTTCGAACTGGTCAAAGTCATCATGGCCGCGATCGGAACGGTCTTTTACTGGACCGCGAACGCTGAAGTTCGCGAGAGTTTGGAAGGTTCCTAACCCAAAAAGGGTTGCAACTTTTCCTGGGTCGCCGGATCGCTCAGCGACAGTTTGCCGAAGCCCTCGACCGCCCCCAACCCCATCGCCGTTTGTTGGTGTTCGTCATAATTGGTGACCAACATCACCGGGACGTTTTGTGTTTCCGGGTCGGACTTGATCTGCTTGATCACTTCCAATCCGTCGGTGTAATCCCGGTCGAGTTTTCGGTTGACCGTGACCAGGTCGATGGTTCGTGTTTTGAGGATTTCCAGTGTGTCCTCGGCACCATGCGTCTGGATGACTTTCGCGTCGAAATGACGCGTCACCATTTGACGAATGCTGCTGAAGTCGGGACCACAATTTCCACAATCGAGAAGCGTTTTCATGTTCGGTTCGTTGGGAGGGCGACGGATTCGCTGATTCAATAAAACGTCGAACGGAATTCGTTTCCGTTCGACGTTTAGCGAGTGAAATGAAGAAAGGTTCGGCGAGGGCCTATTCTTTGGCGATCTTGAACAGCTTGTCTTTCGTGCTGATGAAGATCGCGCCGTTGGCGGCGACCGGCGTGCTGTAGACGCTGGTGCCCATGTTGATCTCCTCGATCGGCTCGGGGTGGTCTTTGCCGAATTGGAAAATCGTCACGTCGCCGTCTTCATCGCCGATGTAGACCTTGTCGTCGCTGATCAGGGCACTACCCCAACTTTGGGCCAGCATGTCGTAGGTGAAATGCACGATCGGTTGACCGTCGGGCGTGCCTTTGGCATCCAAACAGTGAACCAGTCCCGAAAAGTCGGCGATGTACAGGGTGTCGTCCTTGATCGCCACGGTGCCGCACGTGCGGTGCATTTCTTCCTCGAAATCGTACTCGCCGTCGCCGTTCTGATCGAACTTGCTGTAATGCCAGACGACGGCGGAGTTCGGGTTGTCGATGGCGGCTTCCCCGTCCTCGGGGATCACCGCTTGGATGCGTCGGTGGGGAATCGGGATCCGCTTGTCGCCTTCGATCTTGACGGCCAGTTGGGACGACACGTCGCCGCGTTTGGTCGGGTCGATGCACCACAGGTGGCCTTCGCCCTCCTGGTGTTCGGGGTCTTGTCCGACGCCGATGTAGACCAACCCGTCATAGGCGACCGGCGTGCCGATCAGGTTGTTGCGGGTGCCTTCGCCGCCCAGGATCCACTTGGATTCCTTGGGGTTGCAGTCGAATTTCCACAGCAGTTCCGGTTTGCCGTCCTGTCCGCGATCGGCCTTGAAACTGTACAGCCACCCGTCGCCGCCGCAGAACAAGACCTGCGGAACGCCACCGAGTTCGGCCACCGCGGGGCTGGACCATTGTCCATGGACGATCGCTTGGGTCGGATAGCTGGGCGAATTGTCGGTCCAAAAGACCTCTCCGGTGTTCTTGTCCATGCACATGAAACTGGGGGCTTCGGGGGACGGCAGGTTCAAGTGGGATTCGTCTAAGCCGTTGCTGGTGTTGACGAACAACAAGTCGCCGTAGCTGGTCACACTGCAACTACACATGTTGTGCTGGCTGGTGCCGTTTTCTTCCATCATGTTGTAAATCCAAACGACGTCGGCGTCCTGCTTGTCTTCGACGCCCAAGAGTTTGAAGAAGCTGATGCGAGGGCCGATCTGTTTGATCGCCATTTCGCGATCGACACCGTCGAAGACGCCGGAGATTTTCCAGGACTTGTTTTCGGCCAGCGTCTCCAGCTGGTAAGCGTCGGCGAGTTCTTCGCCGGCTTCGGCCAACTTCTCTTTCAGGGCATCGGGAAGTTTGCCGTTGTTCAAGTCGGTCAGCGCGTCTTCGAAAGTGGATCCTTCGCCGCTGTTCATCAACTCGGTCACGTAGGCTAGTTCGGCGGTGACCGGGCCGTCGTCTTCGCCGTCGTGGAAACCTTTGGTGTCCAAGCAGCGGACTTCGCCGCGGCTGGTGACGAACCACAAGCGATCGCCTTCGACCAGCGGTGCACAGCAGATGCCTTGCAGCGGCCAGTCGTGGACGCGTCCGGTGATCAATTTTTCGCTGCTGTGCTGCCACAGAAAGTCACCCGTTTCTTCGTCGAACGCCAACAGGCACCCCAAGTCGACCTTGGAAGGATAACGCGGCAGCCAGCCGGCGCCGTTGTTGGTGCCGACGTAAACTTGGCCGTCGGCGACGACCGGGTTCCCGTAGGTTTGGCTTCCCAGGTTCGAGTACCACAGGACATTCTCGGCTTGCGACTTGTCCCACTCGCCGGTGCGTCGATCGAACCTGCCGGTGTCCCAAGATTCCGGGAGGTTGGTCACGCCGGGCACGTTGTTTTTCAGGCTGGTGCCGCCCCACTGCGGCCAGTCGCCGCCGCTGGCCATGACTTTCTCGGCCGTGTCGGCGGTCGACGTCACCACCAGGGTGGTCGCGTCGGAAACTTCCCGGGACGCAGCGTCCGGCGTCGCCGCGTTTTGCTCCGGTGCATTGAGTCGCATCGGCTCGGCCGATGGCTGAGCCGCGGCCAAAGGTGTTTCGATGACGTCGAGGGACGACACCGTGGTGTTGCCGTCGCCCGTGGGTGTTTCCAACCCGCCGGTCACGTTGCTGCCGGCGTCCAGAGGTTCGGTGGAGATGTCGACGTCGGATTGGGCCGGAGGCTTGCAACCCGAAAGCGACGCGGTGGCGAGGGTGCCCAGGAGTGCAGACCCGAGGATCATCGACCAGGCGGAAAATTCGTTATGACGCATGGGAGAGAAAGGGTTCAAGGTTGGAGAGGGTTGAGAGTGGTTTGACGGTCGAGGAAATCGGAAGCGAGGCTTCGAAGCGCGGGTGTGCTTCGAGTGCCGTTTCGCGTCCTATTCGTCCTCGTTCGCGGTGACTTCGATGTTGTCCAGGTACAGTTCGGCGACTTTGGCGTTGCCGTAAAGCCCGGGGCTGGCGGTCAAGTTGGGCGATTCGTCGGTGGCCGTGATCGTCCATTCTTTGGGTTCCGGTTCGTCTCGGGGCCAAACCTTGCCCCGCAGGATCGCGACCGCCGCGGGACCTTCGCTTTCGATCTCGCTACGGAATTTCATCCGGTACCACGTGTTTTCTTTCCAGGGAAAGTCGACGGTCTTGGCCATCCGAAGCTGAGCCGACCAGCTACGGATTTGCAGTTGCTGACTTTGGCCCATGAGGTCCAACACGTATCCGTGTCCGGTCAGCCCGATGTCGGGAAGCTGATCCTGGTTCCGGGCGCCGCGAACGTCCGCGGCGATCGTGTATTCGGCCAGTTCGCTGGGACCCATCCAGGCTCGGCTGCGTGCTCCCTTGGGGATGGTCGTGATCTTGACCAAGGCCGGCGAGCCGTCGACGTCCCGGATGACGTGCCGGTAACGTGCACCGACCCATGACAGCGGAGGGTCTTTCAGGCCTTCGAAGGTGAACTTCCAAGGCAGCGGCGGCACGATCCGGACGCGAGCCGATCCGGTCGCGTTCTGGGCGGCCTTGGCGTTGAGCACGACACCGGTGTGCGAGGCGTCGGCATCGGCGGTGAAGGTCATGCCTTCGACGCCGCCGGCACCCTGGACGGTGCCGGGGCCTTCGACGGTGACCTGGATCGCTTCGGGCGTCGGCACGGCTTGGCCGAGTTCGTTGAACGCTCGCACGGTCAATTCGACCGACTGGCCGGGTCGGACCAGCGATTCAGCCGGGATGATCAGAAGCTGGGTCGGCGTCGGGTTTTCGGCGACCGGAGTTTCTTGCCCCAAGATTTCGTCCGGGATGCGATCTTTTTGCGTCGCGCCCTCGGACGTCACGCACCAGAGGGTGTTGGTGCCCGGGAAATACAATCGCCCGTCCGAAACGATGGGTGAAGCCGCGAAACCCATGTCACGGATGCGGCGTTCCTTGTTCAGGACCTCGAAACCGTCTTCGGTGGGTCGGACGATCGCCCACCCTCCGCCTTCGGAAAGCACGTAGATCTTTCCGTCCGCGTAAAGCAATGCCGAGCGCTGTCTGGAACCGACGACGCTTTTCTTTTCGACCAGAATCTCGCCGCTGTCGGCGTCAACGACCCACATCTTGTTGCGGTCGTCGACGACGTACAAGCGATCGTCGATCAGGACCGGTTCGCCGTAGCCGCAGACCAGTTCTTCGATCTTCCACAGTTCACGGACGGTCGTGTCGTCGCCGGTTCCGCTGATTTCCAAGGCGACCATCGCGCCCATCGCGCTGCCGCTGACGTTTTCCTCACTGTGCCCCGCGAAGACTCGGTTGCCGACGACCAACGGGGTCGCGAACAACCCGCGACGTGACAGCGGATAGTTCCACAACGGTTTGCCGGTCCGCGGCTGGAATCCCCAAACCTTGCCGTCGCCGCAGCCCATGATTAACTGGCGTTGGCCGTCGATGGTCGCCAAACTGGGTGCGGAGTAACTGGTGTCGTAAGGCAGATCGGTCGTCCCGGAGAACCAAACGAGTTCGCCGGTCAGTTTGTTCAGACCCAGCAGTCGATGGTTGGGTTTGGCCATCTCGCCCCAGTTGATGATGATCCCGCTGATGATCACCAGGTCTTCGTGGACGATCGGGAAGTTGGTCCGTCCGCCGTAGGTCGACAGCATGCCGAATTCTTCGTGAAGCGGCCGGCTCCAGATGACTTCGCCGGTTTCACCGTTGAGGCAGTGAAAAATGTCGCAGGAGCCCAGGGCATAGACGTTGCCGGAATCCGGGTCCGCGACGACGCTGCTCCAGCCCACGCGTTCGGCCGGGACATCGGACATCCAAACGTTGTAGCGGTGTTCCCACAGCGTTTCGCCGGTGACCGCGTCCAAGCACATCACGCGTTCGCCTTCGGTCGGGGTGGCCGGGTCGGCTCGCTGGATGGTGTACAGGCGGTCGTTCATGGTGACCGGGGTACAGGGGCCGCCGATGTCGTCGCGGCTCCAAAGCACGTTGCTGCCCTCGCCGCCCTCATGGTCCCAGTTGTCGGGAAGCCCCGTGGCGGCGGCGGTTCCGTCGTAGGCCGGGCCTCGCCAATAAGGCCAGTCGGCGTGGCCGACCGAGACAAACCCCAGTGCTAGCAGGACGGGAGCGGCCAGGAGCGGTCGCGAATTCAAAATGAAGCAAGCCATGTCAGTCAAAAAACTCGTCTTCGGGGTCAAAGTTGGGGGAACAGACGATCAGAACCTTCATCTCGCCGACGGCCCGGTGTCGGACTCCTGGTGGGATCAAGATGCTGGTTTCCGGGTGAACCGGGTGCCTCACGCCGTCAAGCTCGATCGCGGCGTCGGCTTGGCATTCCAAGACGACGTAGACCTCCGTGTGACGGCGGTGGTAGTGGGTTTGGGCGTTTCGCGTGATTTCGGTCAGGTGCACCGTACCGGGAAACTGCTCGCAATCGGCGAAAGCACGACGGGCGTGTCCGCAGGGGCACGCGACGGCCGGCAATTCGGCGAGCCGGATGATTTTGGCGGTGGGAGGGGGAATGGTCACGGAGGTTCAGTTTAGACGCGATGTATCGATTATGCCACGCTCACAAGCCGGAGCAACAGAAAGAGCGGAAAATCGAGCGTTTTTTGGCTGACCCGCAAAGATTAACAAGGCGGTGAAAATGGGTCGGAACAGTAATTCTGGACGCATGCGGGGCCGATAGCTGTTACTGACTCACTGAGAGAATCGCGTGGCTCGTGGCTGTGTGGTGGGATTGGTGGGAATGACCCAGAGACTCTGTGACGGGATGTCCAGAGCCTTGCGGTCGTGGCGGCTTTCGTTACCGGCAAGTCCATACGCGGCAAATCGACCTTCGGGTCAACGTTGCCGGGCCAGACAAGCTGAACGAAGTCAACCGTCGTCGGAGACGCCTCTTAGCGGGGGTCGATCGGGCGACAAAGAGCTTGTTGGAAAGTCTTTCAGGGTTATTCGCCGGCGACTTCGTCCGCCGAATCGGCCTGAGCACCGCCCGACAACGTCGGAATTGACGGCGACAAGCGACACGATTGCGAATTGACCCGCGTATTTGGTGAAGGGAGATGTGGCTCCAATGAATCGGACCATTCTAACACTGACCATGGTTTTGGCCTGCTCGATATGCAGCCAGAGTTATGGATTTGACCTGCTCGATCGTATGCTCGGACTGAAGGGCTGTGGCTCTTCGGCTAGCTGCTGTGACAGTGGATGTGACATTTCATGCGAACCGGCCTGCGGCTGCGAAGCTCCGGCTTGCGGCTGTGTCGCCGAACCGGCCTGTGGCTGCGAAGCTCCGGCTTGCG
>CAYVRC010000095.1:16015-22657 GCA_964453205.1 uncultured Pirellulaceae bacterium
CCGGCTTGCGGCTGTGTCGCCGAACCGGCCTGTGGCTGCGAAGCCCCGGCTTGCGGTTGCGACATGGGCTGCGACAGCGGCTGTGGTTGCGGCTCACCCAAAGCTGGCGGATTGCTGAGCAAGCTGTTCAGCAAGAAGTCTTGCTTGAGCGGCGGCTGCGACAGCGGTTGCGACGCCGGATGCGGCTGTGCCGTTGAACCCGAGTGTGGCTGCGAAATCGCCGCCCCTTGTGGATGCGACATGGGCTGCGACAGCGGTTGCAGCAAGCCCGCCTGTGGCGGCCTGCTGACGAAGTTGTTCGGCAACCTGGGCTGCAAATCCGGCAACTGCGGATGCGACAGCGGTTGCGACATGGGCTGCGACATGGGATGTGGCTGCGGAGCGCCGATGGCCGCTCCCATGGCTGCCCCGATGATGGCTCCCGAAGCCGCTCCGATGCCGCCCGCTCCGATCGTCGATCCGAGTGCCAGCATCTCGCGAACTCGTCGCGTCATTCAGGCCAGTGCTTCTTACGCCCGCTGATAAAGCGAGTGTGATTCACTGATCACCTACAGACGTGACCCAAACGAAAGCGGCCCGCGAAGCGAAAGCTACGCGGGCCGTTTTTTATTTCGCTCTGACAGATTCGGTTTCAGCGGACGCATCGATAGACGAAAGCCGGTGGCAGATTTCGCCACGCCGTCTCGCTCCGGTGCATCGACTTGAAATTGGTTTTCAGCCGTGCCGCGAAGCGTCGTCCGGCCGGCAGGGGGACGCCTTGCCAGTACGCGAAGGTCGCGAACTGACCGCCCGGCCGCAAGACTTGAAACATCGCGTCCATGATTTCGGACTGCAACGAATCGCCGAACGAGGCCCAAGGCAGGCCGCACAGGATCGCGTCGACCGACTCGATGCCCTGTTCCCGGCACAAGCCGACGACGTTGGCCGCACTGTCTTCGACCACCACTGCCCGGGGACACCGCCGACGCGTCTTTTCGGCCAGTTCGGCGGACCGCTCGATCGCGAAAAAGCGGGCCCCCGGATGCAACCGTTCCAGAATCGCCTCGGTGAACACGCCCGTCCCCGGACCGTACTCGACCACGTTCGCGGCCGTCGGCCAATCGATCCACTCGGTCATGATCCGCACCAACGCGGGGCTGCTCGGCGCGATCGCGCCGACCTGCGTCGGGGCGGCCAGAAAGTTTTTCAAAAACGTCAGGGAATCGGACATCAAGCGGTCAAGAACCTGGTCGGGGGCGTCGGGACGCGTCGCTGCGGATCGACGCTACGGATCGACCGCCGCGTCGCCTGTCAAATCATCCCACTGAATCGGCGAAGCGACCAGGTAGCCTGCCCAAAACAGAGGCATCCCACCGGTCACGCCTTCCCGGTCGTGCTGCGACTTGGGGATCAGCGGTTCGCCTGCCGGGTCCAATTCGGTTTCCTTCAAGACGCCCCGACTACGGTGCCAGGCGGCGGACATTCCGGCGAAAGGAATCTCCGGCAACAACTCCCGCAGCATCGTCGCGGTCGACTGTCCGCCGACCGGCCAGCGACTGAGCAAGACGTCACGCACGCCGGCCGCTTGCAGGCCGTTGAGCGTCAAAAAAATCTCCGTCCCGTTGCCCATCTGTCCGGCTTCCACCGGCGTTCGGAAACCCGAGAGCACGACGCTCCGTGGCGTGGCCGCCGGCAATCGCATCCAAGCTTTCAGCGATCCCATCGGCGAACCGGCGTCGTACGAACCGACGCTGAAGGCCAGCGGTTCGGCCGGGTCGACGCCGCGTGCCGATCCGACGGCCAAGACCCCCACGCCGTCGCCGATCAGACTACTCGGGACCTTGTCGATGACGCCCAAACGTCGAGGACCGTCCAGTCGATCGAGGATGGAAACGACGACACCTTCGTTGGCCTCGCTGTCCTGGGGCACAAAGAACGAACCCCCGACCAGGGCGACGGTGGGACCGGTCGACGGCGGCATCAAGGCGTTGAACGCTGAACCCGGCGTGGCCGCGTAACGGACTTCCACGATTCCTCCCAGCGTCGTGTCGTCGCCTTCACCGGCCGGCAACAATTCGAACGGCAAGTACCAAAGCAAACCGTCGGGCACGATGACCAGTTTTTCGAATTCGCCCAGCTTGGATTGCACGGATTCGGGGAACAATCGCGTACCCACCTTGGCCGACCACTCTTTCCACGAATCGTCCTCGGGCAAGCGATTGCCTCGATTCTTTCCCACGCCGATGCCCTTGAGCAGGTTGCCGATCTCCGCGGTCAGTCGGCCGGCACCGCCGACCGTCCACAAATCCGTCTGGCCGTCCGCCGTGAACGTGCCGACCAAGCGGTTGCCGATCATGGTGAAGGTCAACAGGGCGACTTGTCGGGGCAGCCGATCGGCGAACGGCTTCGGGTCGGCCGCGGGGTTCGGATCCAAGGGCTTCGGTGTGACCCGCGGCAGATCGATCCTTTCGAGCGCCAACTGAGTCGCCAAGGATTCCTGGGCATCGCTTTGCGCGATCGCCGCGTTCCGGTCCGCCGGCACCGGTTGCGTTACGGCGGCCCGCAACTTGACCAGCGACGGTGGTGCCTTTTTCAAGAAATCCTGGGCGAGACCCTGCAAAGCCGTCTCCGGTGCACAGGCGAGTGTGCGAACTTGAGCGAGACGTCCCCCCAGGGCCAGCCGCCGCAGGAAACGATCCGCCAGCACCACATCCAAGCGTTGCAAGAACGCGCCGCCGTCGGAATCGCCCAACGCCATGCCCAGCCAAGTCGTCAGCGGCGCACTCTTGTCGACCAGCGAGGCCGCGATTCCATCGACGGGATCGCGTCGCCAAACGTCGGCGGGAATCTGTCGACAGTACTCCGCGATGACACTTTCCCCGCCGCCGCTGGCACCGGCCATCCGCGTCACCGATTGCAACTGGTACACCCGCGGCATGGAGGGCACCGGGCGACCCCGGAAAGTTCGTTCGAAAGCGAATCTGGAAACACTCGCGATGGATTGATCGACGTCGCTGGCGGTTGCCATGCCGAACGAACCGCCGTTGAGCGCGGCCAAACGCGCCGCCACGTAACCGCCGTAAGCGTCCAGGCGTGGTTGCACGACGTCGCGTCGTGCGGACAAAGTTTGTGCCTGCCGGATCAGCTCGGCGGCGCCGGTCGCGTCACCGGCGGTCACCGAAGCGTCGGCTGCGGCAATCAGACAATGCAGACTGGCCAACCGTGACCGGCGGCTCAAACCGGTCGCGGCGGTTCGCCCCAAATTCGCGACGGTGCGGGCGGTTGCCGGCGTCGCGCAGCCGGCGGCCAACTGCATCGCTTCGCCGACCAATTCGGGTTGCTCCAGTGCGGCGGCCGCGTTGGCGACCGTCTCGGCGATTTGCGGTGTCGCCATCCACTGCTCGGCGCCCGCCGCGACGCTGGTTCGGCAAAGCAACAACGCCGGGGACAGCGGATGCACGCCGTTCTGGTACGTCGCGTACTTGGCCGCCTCGGTGGTCACGCGGGCGTCGTCGACGACGCCGAAGCGTTCGGCCCCACGCATCGCTCCGATCAAGCTTTTTCCGAACGCCGAGTTCAACTGTGCCGGATACTTGGTCGCTTCCAGCAATTCGGTCGCCAGCGGATCTTGTTTGGCCAACGTTCCCATGATGACGCGGCGACGATACGACGCCAGCGCGACCCCGCGCATGATTTCGATCGCGTCGATGGACTTGATGTTCAGATTCTCGAACGTCCCGCCTTGGGCCAGACTCTGCTCGGTGACTTGTTGGCCCGACAGGAACGAAGCCCGGCGAGACGTCGGCAAGACTCGCACCGCGGCGGCACCGGGCCACAACCCGCGGGTCTGGGATCGCACCACGTTGGCTTGCAAGGTTCCGTTCCAATCGATCCGGCCGAGCCACCCGCGATGCCGAATCGCCAGCTGAAAAACTTGATCCAAGTTCGCCTGACAAGCCGGCAAATTTCCGGCGTGCCAATAGCATTCCGCCAGCATCGCATGAACGGGAATCGAGTCGATCCAACGGCCGTTGACGTCCTTGCGTGACCGTGACAACGCGTTGTCGAATCGATCAATCGCGATCTCCAAATCGCCGTCCCGATAGATCTCCAGCGCCACGTAATACAAATCGTTCGGATAAGATCCGCCCGGCTCACTGCCGGGAAAATTCAAGACCGGCTGCGCCGAGGACGTGGGGCAGGTGAACGAACCCCAGACGGACAGCGCGATCAGCATGCCCAGCGACGGGCGGCTGATTCGGGCCTTGGGCTGTTTTTTCGCATCCGTCGATCGCATCGGCGGGATCCTCCGCAGGAACTGCCGCGCGGCGAAAGGGCGGACGCGGCGAAAGGGGGATGGGTGTGACAAGACCTGTCAGTCTAACCCGAACTCGCCCCCAAACGAAGAAAGCTCGGCCGCCGTAACGACCAAGCTTTGCAAATGTTTCGACCGTTCGCCCAATCACGCCGGGAATGGGGTTTTTAACGTTCCGATCGGAGGGACGAACGGACGATAGCGGTTTTTTTCGAACCGACTCAGTTCAGCATTGACCGGACTTCTTTCATGACCGCGGGGACGTCGATCGCGTCGGCCTTGAAGATGTGCGTGGCGACGACTTGGCTGTCCTTGGCGACGACGATGGTGACTTCGCTGTCGTCGGCGATCTGATAGCTGGCCGGCCCGTTCTTGATTTCATCGGCGACGACGACCGGCACGTTCTTGGCGCCGGCGACTCGAGCGAATTTCTCGCCCTGCTTTTTCAGTTCGCCTTTCTCACCGCCGATCAACGTGACCAGGCCCTTGAGCTGGTGGTCTTCGTTCGCCTTGACGGCGGCGTCCAGTTCTTTGACCAGGGTCGGCAGCTTGCCTTCGGTGCTGCGGGTGAACACCATCACCATGGGCCGCGAGCTGTATCGGCAACGATAGCAAAGCTCTTCACCGACTTCGACGCCATCGTCTTCCGCGCCGGCGACCTTGGTGACGTAGAACGCGCCGATCGAATCGCCTTCTTGCAGGCATTCGCTCGTCGCCGAATCGGCGGCGATCGCGGAAGTGCTCAACATCGCAACGGTCAGTGCCGCACCCAGAAACAATCGTGACATACTTGGCTTCTCCAGAGAAATGGAAGGATCAAACAGTGGGGTATCCGGCGGAAATGATCATTCGGCTTGCCCGTCCGCCACAGGTCCGATCATTATCACCGTCTGTCCAGCGGCAGACCAGTCCCGCGGCGGCCCCGACGCGGGGGGAGCCGGCGGGGATCGGGGACGGCGGGGATCGGGAACGGCGAGGCCAAGACGGGATCGCCGGTTCAATCCGCCGACCGGCCCGAGTCTGCCTGAGCCGAGTCTCCCGGAACCGAGCGGACCAGGCACGCCGCCTGATGCCGGCCTCCGACGATTCGGCCCGCCGGGCCGCCGATCGAGACCAAGTCGGGTCGCTCCGTCACGCAGCGTGCTTCGGCCAACCAGCATCGCTCGTGAAAACAGCAACCCGGATAGACGCGGTCCGGCGACGGCACTTCGCCTTCCAAGACGATTCTCTTGCGGACGCGGGACACTTCAGGATCGGGCACCGGCACGGCCGACAAGAGGGCTTCGGTGTAGGGGTGCGTCGCCCGTTCGTACAAATCCGCGGCGTCGGCCAGTTCCACGATCCGGCCCAAGTACATCACGCCGACACGGGTCGCGATGTGCCGCACGACGCTCAAGTCATGGGCGATGAACAGGTACGATAGGCCCAGTTTTTGCTGCAAATCCATCAACAGGTTGATGATCTGGGCCTGAATCGAAACGTCCAACGCCGAGACCGGTTCGTCGCACAGGATCAGCTTGGGCCGCACCGCCAAGGCACGGGCGATGCCGATCCGCTGTCTTTGTCCTCCGCTGAATTCGTGCGGATAGCGATTCAAAAAGCGTGGATTCAGTCCCACCAGTTCCAACAACCGCAGCACTTCCAACTGGCGATCCTTGCCCGACGCCAGCCCGTGGACCGCCAGCGGTTCGCCGATGATGCCGCCGATCGTCATGCGAGGATTCAGCGACGCGAAGGGATCCTGAAAGACCATCTGCACGTCGCGGCGAAACGGCTTCATCCGCCGATCCGAAAGGCCGCCGATCGATCGGCCGTTTAAGTGAATGCTGCCGCGACTGGGCCGGACCAAGCCGATGATGGCCCGTGCGGTCGTCGACTTTCCACAGCCCGATTCGCCGACCAAACCCAGCGTCTCCCCCTCGCGGATCTCGAACGAGACTCCGTCGACGGCGCGAATCTCGCCGCGTTGCGGACGCAGGATCGTGCCGCGACGAAACGGGAAACCGACGTGCAGATCTTTCACCCGCAGCAAAACGTCACCGCTGTCGTCACCGGTCATCGTCATGCCCCCTTTCCGGCGGCGCCCAGGCCGTTCGCGGGGCCGGTCGAGGGGCCACCGAGTTCCAATCCACGACGCACGCGACACGACGAGAATCCCCCAGGACCTTGAGCGGCGGGTCGACTCGCCCGCACTCGGGTTGTCGATAAGGGCACCGGGGTCGAAACGAGCAGCCGCCGGGAATGTCGGTCATGTCGGGCGGCTGGCCGGGGATCGCGCTGAGTTTCCCGGTGGACCCCGCGTCGAATCGGGGTAGCGATTTCAACAAGCCCGACGTGTACGGATGGGC
>CAYVRC010000096.1:0-22528 GCA_964453205.1 uncultured Pirellulaceae bacterium
AGTATCGCGTCGGGGTGCATGTCGACGCGGAGCAATAACCGCTGGTGAACCGCAGGCCTTCGGCGGCCAAGCGGTCGATGTTCGGCGTTTGTAGAGCCGCCGTGCCGTTGCACGACACGTCGCCGTAGCCCAGGTCGTCGGCCATGATCACGATGATGTTGGGCGTCTGATCGGCGCCGGCCGTGCCGATCCAACCGGCGACGGCGAGAAAGACGCAAACAAGGACGGGATTCGGGCGCAAGGATTGTCGGTGCAAAAGTTTCATTTCGGCTCGGGTCAGTGCGGCTTGTGCAAGAAGGATTCGGAGCGTTTCCGGCGGTCGGGGTTCATCATATCAGCCGACGATCCGCCCGGGGTCACCGGTAAGTCGGCCGAGTAGACTCAGAAAAGCGAAAAAAAACGTTGACCGGCGTGGCCGTTTTGTTCTCGATCGGGTGTTTCGAATCCCGGGCAGCCTTGTTGGCAACGCTATCATGAGTCGGTGGCCGATCGACCGGATTCGCGATCGCCAATGTCCCGTTCGAACCTCCAAGGCGACTCGCCGCAATGATTCGTTCCCGCTGGTCCTGGTTTACCGTCGCCGCCGTCGGTTTGTTCGTCTTGATGGCGACCGATCGCCCGGCCCGGGCGACCGATTTGATCGTGGTGCTCGGAGCGCCGGGCACCGATGAATACGGAAAGCAGTTTGCCGCCTGGGCGGACCGCATCGCACGCGTCGCCGACGAAAACGGGTTCGATCTCGTTCGAATCGGTCAAGAAGTCGACGACGAAGCGAGTGACCGCGACCGGTTATTGGCCGCCATCAGCCACGCCAAGTCGCCCGGCCAAGATCCCTTGTGGATCGTCTTGATCGGGCACGGCACCTTCGCCGACAACATCGCAAAATTCAACCTTCGCGGCCCCGACGTCTCGGCAACGGATCTGCGAAAGCCGTTGGCGACACTGGATCGTCCTCTGATCTTGGTCAACGCCGCGTCATCGAGCGGTCCCTTCGTCAATCGGCTCTCGGGCGATCGGCGTGTGATCGTCACGGCCACTCAGAGCGGCGACGAACGTGACTTCACCCGCTTCGGCGATTACTTTTCGGCCGCCATCGCGTCGACCGACGCCGACTTGGATCACGACGACGAAGTCTCGGTCCTCGAAGCGTTCGTTCGCGCGTCGGCCGAAACGCGGCGGTTCTATGACGAAGCCGATCGCATCGCGACCGAGCACGCGTTGATCGACGATAACGGCGACGGCCTGGGGACGCCGGCAAAGGCTTTTCAGGGCCTGCGGGCCGATAAGGCGGGCGAGAAGGCCGATGGGAAATCGGCCTGGAGATACACCTTGGTGCCGGCCCAGCGTTCCTTCACCCTGAGCGAAGACCAGTTGGCCGAGCGGGCCGAAATCGAAGACTCGCTGGAACGACTCCGCGAACAAAAGGCGGATTTCGACCAAGCCGAATTCTGGCGAGCGATCGAGGACTTGATGATCCGGCAAGCCGAACTGTATCAGGCGGCGAAGTCGGCGGCTGAAGCGGAATCGGCGGGCGAATCGGAATCAAAGCCCGCAGGCTCCGAGCAAACCGAATCCTCTCAGGAAACCGAAGCCCCCGAGGAAACCGAGACCTCTGAGGAACCGCAAGACGCCGAGCAAGCCCCTTAGGTCAGCCGGCCCACCGGCGGAGGATCTTGCCGAACACCGTGATGCCGCGAGCGAGCTGGTCCTGCGAAATCCATTCGTCGCTGGTGTGGGCCTGAGCGATGTCCCCCGGCCCCAAGATGACGCGATGGCGAAGCCCGGTGAAAACGCCGCCGTCGGTCCCGTAGCAAACCGTCTCCGGCTTCGTTCCGGTCAGCTCCGCCAATGGTTGCAGGAACGACGCTTCGGGATCGACCCAGAACGGCGGACATCCGCTGTGCAGGTTCATCTCGACCCCGTGACGCTCGGCGACTCGACGGACTTCGTCGATCAAGTCTTGCCCGTCGACACCCGGCATCGTGCGAAAGCAGCACCAAGCGTCACAACGGGGCGGCGTGATGTTGACGACGGACATGTGATCGCTGACGCCGAAGTTCCATGAGAGCGTGGGCGGATCAAACCGAGTGTCTTGAAGGCTCGCGTCGGTCAATGTCCTTTCGTGAATTCGCCACAACTGATTGAGCACCGGAACCATCGCCACGTTTGCGTTGACGCCGCCGCGGGTGCTGCTGTGCGCGGCCCGACCGTGACTGGTCAGCGAGAATCCGGTGATCCCTTTGTGAGCGTGATAGACCGCCAGGGACGTGGGTTCGCCGATGATCGACAGCGGTTGATGCCCGACCAAGTCGGCGTAAGCGGCGCTGTGACCGACCAGGTGCTTGGCGCCTTGAAACCCGACCTCCTCGTCGGCGGTGCAAACGACCCATATCGGCCGGCTCTGTTCCACATGAGGAAACTCGGCGACCGCTTGCAACATCGTCGCCAGGGAACCTTTCATGTCACAGGAACCCCGACCGAAAATTCGCCCGTCCGCGGACGTGGCTCGGAACGGATCGCCGCCGGGGCCGTCCCAACGGTCCGCGGGGACGACGTCGGTGTGACAAAAGTAAGCGACGCCGCCGGGGACGTTCGGCGAAGCCTCGTCGGCCGAAGCCTCGTCGGGCGATTTGGTGTCGGGCGATTCGGCGGTGGGCGAGCGGATCGGATCACGACGCGCGACGAGATTGCTTTTGGCGACGCCTTTGGCATCGACGAAGCGCGTGGTTTCGACGGCGAAGCCCAGCCCGCCGAGCCGCGCAGCGACGAGTTCGTTGATGCCGTCGTTGCTGGTTCGGCTGACCGTCGGAAAGCCGATCAGTTGTCCCAGGAAATCCACGCAGGACGTCGGGGCAGCGAGCGGCGGCGTCAATCGGTCAGCCATGTTTCCATTACATCGATCAGGTCGTTTCGGTCCGCACCGACGATATCGCTCTGGATCGATTCCAGCCAGCCGAGGGCTTGTCGCCGATCGTCCGGTCGTCCGGCCCGCGGGCTGACGGCGTGGAAACAGGCCTTGGCGGCCAACCCGGTCGCCCCGGCAGTCTGCAACGAAGTCGTCGCCAAGCGGTCGATCAAGACGATCGGGATTTCGTCCTTGGCGTAGCGTTTGTTGCGGCCGCCAGACCGAATGACCAGACGCTCGTCGCCGATCTCGACGAAGGAAATCTTCAACGCCGGCGTCAAGTCGATCGAATCACCGGCCTGCAACCCCCCCAAAGAGCGATCGACCGCTCCCTGATAATACGCGGCCAACTCGGCGAACTGACGCAGCGAATCGGCCTCGCGATCCTGCTCGGGTGTGACCGCGGCGCCGACGGCCTGTTCGGTCAAGCCGGGCAATGCGGCCAGATCGCCAGACCGCAACGCCGTCGCCAATCTTTCGATGGCCTGATCGGCTCGGGTGATTCGGTCGGGATTCGTGGCAAACGCCGGTTCGGCCGACGTATTTTCAGACGCCGCGCCTGCTGTCGGTGCGGCCTGCCCTGTCGTTGCGGTTTGGGCCGGCCCGTTGTCCGTCGTCGCGGGGACGCCAGACACCTCCGCGGGTTCCGGCGGGACGTCCGGCGGTCCCGCGGCGGAGAAAAAATCACCGCCCAGGTCCTCGCCGAGCGACCGCCCACGCGGGATCGCCCGCGGGGCAGGCCGCGCCGAGGGCGGCGCGACCACGGGCCGGGGATCGCGGCGTCTCGGGTCCGCCGATTCGCCCGGCGGCGGGATCGAGGGTCCCAGGTCAACGGCTTCGGAAGCGTTCCCGGCCGCCCCGCCGGTCAGATGCAAATAACCCAACCAAGCGACAACGCCGGCCAAGCCGAGCGAGACGCCGAACAGGGCGAGGCCGGCCCAAGGCACGCCCGATCGACGACGCGGGCGAGCTTCCACGGTCAACGGGGTCGCCGGAGGCAAGAACGGTTCGGCGATCGGTGCTTCGTCCGGGGCGACCTCCACCGAATCGACCTCCGGTGCAATCGCATGTGTCATGCGATTCGGCTCGTCGTCCTTTCGCACGACCACCAACGGGTCACCGTCGGGCAAGCAGGCGGCAAGCGGATCCGCGGACAGTGACATGACTACGGCGTTTCTTCGAATAGGTCGTACAAGGGCATGTGGCGGTAATAGACTTCCAAGCAATAAATGCTCAGGCAAGTCTGATACAGTCGACCGCCGGCGCGATCACCCCAAACGTCGCCTTGCGGTGCCCAACTGCCACGTTCTCTGCCGCGAGACACCTGGGCGGCGGGCAACTGTTCTCGCATCCGTCCGTTCCAAAGCGTCCAAGCCGACGTGCCGTAGTGATGCAGCACTTGCGTCGCGTAGTACCAGTAGTAGACGTTGGACTGATTGATGTCGAAGTTGTAATTGTCCAGCAAGTTTTTCACGCCGCGACGCATGGCCTTGTGATCTCGTCGCCAACCGGTGTATTGACGAATCAACAAGCCCTCGGCATTCATCGGCGCGGTCTGGCCGTAGCCGGGCATGTACCCGTAGGCGGCACCGCCGTCGACGGCGACCGAATCCATGAACCGTTCGATGCCGTAAAAGGCTTTGTCATCGATCTCCAAATCCGGCGCCGCGCGGCCGCTTTGCAGGGCCATCACGTACCAGCCGGTGACCGACAGGTCCGCTTCGATGTCACGGTAGATGTAACGCCAACCGCCACGTGCCGATTGGCTGTCGACGCAGTAATCCAGAGCGGCCTGGGCGTAAGGTTTCAGCCAGGAGTCCCCCGTCATCGCGTAGGCTTCGCAAACCGCGATGGTCGCCTGCGCCTGAGCGTAAGCTTGTTCGTCGTTGTCGCGGACGCCGCGGCAAAAGAATCCGTCGCGACGCTGTTCCTTGACCAAGAATCGGATGCCTTTGTTGACGGTTTCCTCGTACGGCCCGCTGCGGTGCGTGCTGCCGTCCCCCAAAAACGCCAGCACGGCCATTGCAGTGGCGGCGATTTTGTTCTCGTTCCGCACGCCGTCGTTGTAGGGGCCTCGCATGCTCCAGTTGCCGTCGGATTGTTGGTTTCGCTTCAACCACCGCAGGCCTTCTTCGACGGCCGCGATGGTTTGAGGCGTGCCGCCGTATTTCTTGATCAGTTCTTCCTTGGTCGCGCCGCTCCGCCCGCCGAACATCGGGTTGGTCACTTGAAGGGTCGGACCGACGCCGATCTCCATCTCCACCTGATCGATCGGTTCGTCCACGACCAGCTTGGAAATCTCCAAGGGCGTATCGAAATCGATCGGCGTGTCTTCGTCGAATTCCGAATCGTCTTCGTTGAGCGTCTCGACCGGGTCGATCGAAAACTCGGCCAACGCGTCGGGGCTGTCGCCGGACGAGTCGCCCAGGATCAACATCACGACCCCCAAGCCTTCACCGACGGGCGAGGTGATCAGGCCCAAAATCACCAAGACGATCAAGTGAAAGATCAAGCTGATCAACCACGGCGGAGCTTTGCGAGAGATGGCGTCGCGAGACTCGTCGGCGTCGTCCGCGGCGGCCGGCGGCGGAGGCTCGGGCGTCGAAGCGTCCGGATCCGCCGCCGGGGTTTTGGGCGTCGCCGCCGGGACCGGTGTGCCGGCCGGCGACGTCTTCAAACCGTCCAGTTCGCCCCGCCAACGGATGCCTTTGGCCGACCCGACCGCGTCGTTCCCGGTCGCGTCGTTCCCGGTCGCGTCGTCCTCCGGCGACATTGGCGGTGGCGCGGGCTTGCCGGTCGCACGAGACGGTCGCCCGGCGTGCGACGGCGGCGGTGGAGGCGGAAGCGGTGCGGACGGGCGTGTGCCGGGCGGGGGCGTTGCGGGCGGGGGAACGGGCGCGCGGTTTTCCGGCGGCCGGCCCGGGGAAGTCGAGTCGGTCGAGTCGATCGCGGAATCGAAATTCGACATCGGCACGTCGTCCCGGAAATTGAACGGATGAAAAAAGGCGAGCCGACCTCTGGTGAACCCGATTCGCCGATCGGCGGCGTGTCGAGCGTCGGCCCGTGCTTTAGTCTAACACGATGCCCGACGAATCCACAAAACTCAGCGACGTGAACATGCAGACCGACCGGCAAACGGGAAGGTCATCACCAGCGGTGCGGTTGCGCCGATTCTGCCGGCCGATGTTGCGACGTCACCGGCGGCCGATCGTTTCCGCTTGGGCGTCGATTTGGACGGTTTGTCTGATCGGTTCGGCCGCAGGGCAACCCGCCGGCGGCAGGTCGGGCGGCGACACCGGGTCGGCCGTCTTTTGGATCGCTCCAGCCCCTTCCCCGGACGCCGAAGGTCAGACAGACGCGACGCACTGGTTCGCGCCGGGGATCTTGACCCGAACCGGCCGGATCGTGCAGCTGACCGATCGACGGTTCGAGTATCAGCCGGCCGCGACGCCGGACCCTGTTCAGGCGGACGCTGCCCAGGCTGACACGGGCAGGCCGCCCGCGGACACCGTTGTCGTCTCCGCGGGCCGCGTGTTGTGGGCTCGGCCGCTGGCGATCGGAGATTCCGAAAAGGAGGCCGTCGATGCTTTTTTGGACGAGCAGTACGACGCGGCGTTGCGGAAATTCGTCGAGGCGATCGAGCCACGCCCGCCCGTCTGGCACCAGCAGTGGCTGTCGATGGCGGCGGCGCAAGCCGCCGGGCGGGCTTCCCGCGGCTCGATCGCGATCGAACTGGTCCGGCAGCTCGATCGCCGTCCGTTGCCGCCGATGGTCCTGGGGTGGTTGCCGTTGACTTGGGCCGGCCGCGATGGGCTTCGGATCAATCAGGACGACGCGAAAGCCGCTTCGGACGACCCCTCGCCGCTGGTCCGGCTGGTGGCCGCGTCGGCTTTGCTGCGGTCGGATCGTACGACGGCCGTGGCGACGCTGCGGACGTTGGCGGGGCTTTCCGATCGACCACACGTCGCGACGTTGGCCGCGATGCAGCAACTCCGCACCGCGACGCCGATCCGCATCCGCGAAGACCACGAAAAACTGCTCGCCCGGATCGAATCCCTGCCGATGGCTTTGCAGACCGGGCCGTTGGTGATGTTGGCCGACAAGCTTTCGGCGGCCGGAGCGGCACCGCAGGCACGGCGTTTGGAGTTATCGCTGTCGGTCGTGCCGATCGGTCCCCACCCGGACGTGCCGGGCAGCTTGCGGGCGTTGCGGCGGTCAGATTCCCCGCCGACTCGCCCCTGAAATCGCCGGATCCCCTTGCCCCGGCAAGACGCTTTGGGCATACTCCGCGACCGCAGTTTGACGAGCCGGCGTGTGAGAGATCACTCCGGCCGCCAAGTCCGTTCGTCCTGCCACTCCTTTTGAAATCGCCATGCCTCCCCGTCCGATGAGCTCGCGTAGTCGAGCCCGAAAACGTTCACGCGTCCGCAGCCGTACCCGCAAGAAAGATCCGATCTTCGTCGATGGGCTGCGTCCGCGTCCGATGTACGTCGACTACAAGGACGTCGAATTGCTGAAAAAGATGGTCAACCGCCAAGGTCGCATCGTCGGACGTCGCAAGAGCGGGTGCACCGCGGTCAGCCAACACGCCGTCACGGCGGCCGTCAAACGCGCACGATTCATGGCGTTGATGCCGTACGTCGGCGAATAATCGGCGACGACACCTCAACGCCCGGGCCCCCGATGTTTCAAACGACCCGCCGAGTCGAGTTTCGCGACACGGATGCGGCGGGCATCGTCCACTTCTCGGCGTTTTTTCCGATGATGGAATCCGCCGAGCACGAGATGCTGCGATCGCTGCACATCGCCGTCTTGCCCCGTCCCGAGGACGGCACGCTGCCGTTGACTTGGCCGCGGGTCTCGGCGACATGCGATTATTTCTCGGCGGCCCGTTTCGAGGACGTTCTGGACGTCGAAGTCACGGTCTCCAAGATCGGCCTCAGCAGCGTCCAGTATGCGGTCCGCTTCGTCTGTGGCGGCCGCGATGTCGCGCTGGGGAAACTGACCGCCGTGTGCTGTCGCCTTGCCCAGCACGGCAAGCTGGAGAAGGCGGAGATCCCCGACGACATCCGTCAACGGTTGTCGCAGCACCTTCACGGCTAGCGACGCTTTGCCTCGGCACCGGCGAATTGTGTCAAACCAATCGCCCCTTCCCTGCGTAGCAAACGGGCAATCGGTTTTTCAGTGCCTTCTCGCAGTCTTTGCGCCCTCGGAATCTTTGTTCGATGCTTGACGCTTGTTTTTCGCCCGCTTCGGCCGCACACGTTTCGGATTTCGTCGGTTCGCCGCTGCTGCAGGACGGCTTGTTACTGGGACAGGTCTTGAAATGGGTGCCGACCTGGCTGACCCCGATTTGGGTTTTCAGCGTCGGCATCGCGGCCGGTGCCGTGATCGCGGCGTTTTTTTACGCGATTCTGGCTTTGATGTCCTACGTCCCGGTGCTCGGGAAGCTGGCCGATTCGCCACGTCGTGGGATCACCGCATCGCTGTTCGTCGGTGTCCTCGCGGGGCTGGCCCTGTGCGGCATGTACATGCCGACGGTTCCGGAGAACGCGGCCGTGCTGGCCCTGCCGTTGATGATTCTGGGCATCGTGCTGGGGTTCGGGGTGATCTACGGGATGTGGCATCGTACGCGATCGGAGTGGTTCGCGATGGTCGGCGAAGGCGTGATCCCGTACATCTTGGGAACGCTGGGTGCGTTCGCGCTGGTCGGGCTGTTCGCCACTCCGTTGGTCGTCCAGCCGATGAGGATTCTGGAATCGATCCCCGCGGTCCACTTGGTCGGTGACGGCACGACCCGCTTGACCGTCGACGTGCCCGCGGCATCCTTGGACGTGGATCCTGACGACGCCACGTTCCACCCGGCGGACATCCGATATGACATCCGCAGCATGTCGTCGCTGATCATCACCAGCGACCGGACGGTGTTGCTGGCCGACGGCGACGGCCCGGCGAATTTTGGGACGACGCCGTACCGCGTCAACGCGGGCGACGTGCTGGAATATCGGTACGAAAACCGTGACACGCCGCCTTTGCCCGCCGACCCGGCGAAGCTTCACATTCAGAACCGCGAGATCGATCCGGCCAAGGTGACTTTCACTTTCCAGACGCTGCCGCAAGTCCCCGAAGCCGCGTCGATCGTGTTTTCGGCCGTGGCCGTGTTTCTGTTGATCACCGCCTTGATGGCGTTTCGCCAAGCCGCCCCGCGGGTCTGGGCGCTCGGATTGTCGACGGCCAAGAACGAGATGGCACAGCCGCTGTATTTGATCCTGTTGGCGCTGGGCATCGTCGGGATTCTGTTTTTCGGGATTTATCCCTTCAACACGTTGGGCGACGACATTCGCGTGCTCAAGGACAGTGGCGTGACGTTGATCATGGTGTTGGCGATGTTGCAGGCGGTCTGGAGCGCGGGAACAACGGTCAGCGATGAAATCGAAGGCCGCACCGCGCTGACGGTGCTGAGCAAACCCGTCAGCCGACGCGCGTTCGTGTTGGGCAAGTACGCCGGGATCATGCTGACGGTGCTGGTCATGTTCCTGATCTTGGCGTCGGTCCTGGTTTTGGTGCTCAGTTACAAACCGCTGTTCGAGGCGCGTGAGCTGACCAAGGCGGTGCCCGAATGGCAGGAGTGTCACGAACAAGTCTTGTCGGTCTTGCCGGTGTTGGTGCTGTACTTCATGGAAACGATGGTGATCGGCGGCGTCGCGGTGGCGTTGGCGACGCGGCTGCCGCTGCTGGCGAACTTCATCACCTGTTTCATCGTTTACGTGATCGGCAATCTGACCAGTCCGCTGGTCGCGTCGGCTCAAGGCAACAACGAACTGGTCGGCTTTGTCGGCAAATTGATCGCCGTGATCGTTCCCAATTTGAATGTTTTCAACGTCCAGTCCGCCGTGGACACCGGAAATCCGATTCCCCTGATCTACTTGGCCGGCGCGTTCAACTATCTTGTAGTGTTCGTGATCGCGATCTGGATGCTCGCGATGCTGTTATTCGAAGATCGCGACCTCGCCTAAAGCGGATCGATCCATCCGCCGGGTGAGGGGAGTCAGCCAAATTGAATCGTTTTTCGACCTTGTCCGCGGCACGCAGTGAACCGGAAGCCGGCGGATCGCTGGGAACTATCTTCTGGTCCGCCCTGGCGGGGCTGTTGGTCCCTTTGTTGATCATCGTGCTGGGCGTCATCGCCGTGCTGCTGGACAGTGGCGGCCTCCGTCAATCCGAGCAACGTCTGGGAACGAATCTGTCCGTTCCCCTGCCGAACTGGTTGATCCAGCACGAAGAGCTGCGTCAATTGACCGAGCTGGTGGGCGTCGGTTTGGTGCTGGCCGGCGTGTTTTGCCTGTCGATTTGGATGACCCGGTGTGTGGCAGATCGACGCGCGCGCCAAATCGTCAAATCCTTGCACGCCCGGTTGCTCCGCCAGAGTCTTCGTCGTGCAGAGATCGAGGGTGCCGCCGCCCAAGGCTTGCGGGCCGAAATCTTGATCGACCAACAGTTGCCCGCGATGCAAAAGGGTTTGTCGTTGTGGTACCGGTCGATCCCTCGCAGCATTTTGATTCTGCTGGGCTGCGTCACCCTGGCGATCCTGGTCAATGTCTGGTTGGCCTTGCTGGCGGTGCTGAGCGGTCTGATGGTGTGGCAGCTTTACCGCAAGCTGCGGAACAGCGACGACGATCAACTGACGCACTGGGAAGTCCCGCGGACACGTCGTCGGATGTCGGAACTGGTCGGCCAAGCGCCGCTGTTGGCGCGGCTTCAAGCCGACGGGTTGGCCGATCACGCGTTCAGCAGCGAACTGGAAACCTTGTACCGTCGCATCGCGATCGAAGACGGGCGGCGGGCGCGGTTGTGGCCGGTGCTGTTCTTGGCCACGGCGGTCGCGATCGCGGTTTTGATCCTCGGATTGGGAGTCAATCTGTTCGGCGTCCAACGCGGACTGAGTCTGCCCGCGGCCTTCGTGTTGGGTTTGGCGCTTGCCGGCGCGGCGGTCTCGGCGCGGCGTCTGATTCGACTGGCCGGTCAGTTGCGGATCAGCGGCAGGGCCAGCGAATCGGTCTACTTGTACTTGCAACGCAGCAACGAAATCGCACCCAGCGAGCAACGGGTCGGCTTGGGCGGCATCCGACAATCCGTGGACATCCATGACGTCTCGATCAGCGATTCCGACGGCACCGCGATCCTCAGCAACCTGACGTTGCAATTGAAACCCGGATCACTGGTCGTCCTGTTGGGCACCGAGGACGTGTCCACGCAAGCGCTGGCGGAACTGTTGATGGGTTTCGGACGGCCGCAAAGCGGGCTCGTCGAAATCGACGGCATTCGCCTGTTGGACGTGCACCCCCAGGCCCTGGCCCGCAACGTGATGTGGATCGAACCGAGCGGCCCGATCTGGGAAGACACCGTGCTGGAAAACCTCCGAGGCGGCGACGATTCGATCAACAACAGCGACATCCACGACACCTTGGAAGCCTTGGGCATCTACGAACAAATCCAGGGGCTGCCCGAAGGCTTGAACACGATCCTGACGCCCGGCGACAGTCGCGTCGGTCCAGAAGTCACGTACGCGTTGGGCATCGCCCGAGCGGCGTTGCATCGACCGCCGATCATTCTGGCGAAGGAATCATCGCCGCCGGCCGAGCACATCGCGGACGACCCGTGCCTGAAAGCCCTCAGCGACCTCGCCCGACGGGGCAGCCTGGTCGTGGTCCTGCCGCGCCGCCTGCAAACGCTGCGAACCGCCGACCGAGTGATCCTGCTCAACGGACCACGATTGGTCGGCGAAGGCACCCACACGGACTTGTTGGCCGACAGCGATCTGTATCGACACTTGAACTACTTGCTGTTCAACCCCTACCGCCGTCGCAGCGTGGTTTCGGCATCGTCGGACGAAACACGTGCAGGCGCCCAAAAAGGTGACGGGGGTAATTAATCGGTCTACCTAATCAGCAATCACGCGCTCCTGCGGGACAAGCCGGGAGAGGGCGAACGATCAACGGCGAGCCAACGCTCTTCGGCTGATTCAACCCAAAGACTCGTGCCGAAGTGCTTACGACGAAGTCTGGTCGATGATCCAACGCAAATAGTCTTCACCGGCATCGTCGACCTGGGACATCAGAATTTCGGGCGTGTCGTAAGGATGCACCGACAACAATCTGGCACGCAACTCTTTCCAGACTCCGACGCGTGATTTGATCGTCAGCCGAAACTCGGTGGCGACCTCACGTTTCCCCGCCCACTCGTAGTGACTCTGGACGGGCCCGTCGATCTGTACGCACGCCGCCAAGCGTCGATCGATGAGATCACCGGCCAGTTGATCCGCATCGATGGGTGTCGCCACCGTCGTGACGACGGTGATCGCTCGCATGGCTTCGTCGGTTCCGGACATCTTTGGTCTCGCTTCAAACGCCGGCCAGCTTTTGCAGCATCGACTGGTCCGTCATCGCCGGTTGCATCGGGTCGGCACCCAGTGTCCCGACCAGTCGCCCGACGTAGTCGGCCGATTCGGCATCGGCCAAGTGTTGCTGGGTGACCTCCAGACGCTGTTTGACCGCGTTCACCGCAGCGGCGTCCTGATTGACGGGGTCCGCCAGATAGGTCGTCAAGCGTCCTTGGAAAGCCTTCCAGTGTTGGATATCGCGTAGCTGTTTGACTTTCAAGCGTCGCCGATACCAATCGCTGGCAAGCAGAGTGTCACGATCGAACAGAGCTTGGACGTCCGGGTCGTCGACCGATTTGCCTTCGAAATCGCCTTTGGCAAGGATCGAAAGGATCGCCTGCAACGGCGGGCAAGCCATTTCGTAGCTGCCGTCGTCGAAATAACGCTGGGCGACCCGTTGTTGGGCTTCGGCGATGTGCAGGACGCCGTCGGCGAAGGATTCTTCGTCTTGCAATTCGGGTCGCAGGATGTCGTCGGTAAAGACCACGTCGGGGTTATCGAAAACACGGGCCATGTACGTGTGCACGAACTTGCGAGTGATCCGATAGCCCAAACGGCTGGCCGGAATCACGACGCCGCCCGTCGTGAAGTCTTCCAGTTTTTCCAACATCCCGCGTTCGATCATCAAGGCCGGATCTCGTTCGTCGGGCGACATGCGGCACCAGACTTCCGGGATCAACAGCGAAATGTCGTGGCCGACTTGGAAACGCGGTCCGATGTGTCCGGCCGCCGTACTGAAACCGCCCAGCCCCGTCAGGATCATCGACACGACCGCCGCGTTCAAATCGACCGTCGGCACCAGGGCGTTGAACGGGCCTTTGGTCAGCGCGCCTTCGCTGCCCGCTCCGGTGGTGCTGGGGCTTTTGCCGGTCAACGAACACACCCAGTCCATCAACAACTCGGGCAATTCCTGATAATGCAGGGGTGAATACACGGCCAGCGATCGAATGCCCGCGGCCTTGTCCGGCGGATTGTTTCGTCGTCCGGCCAAGACCGCGCCGACGGGGATGTGAATCGGTTCGTCGTCGCGAAGCCCACGATGAAGCTGAACGCCTCGCATCGCGACGTACGATTCGCGGCTGAACACCATGTCCGGACGGTCTTGCAAGTACCGCGGATTTTTCGTCGGTTTGCCGTCGACGATTCGCGGCCGGTCGGTGCACGTGAAGTAGCCCGAGGTTTTCTGCGAAGCGCGGATCAACATCTGCTTCATCGGATCGGTGAAGCTTTCGAAATCGATCACATCGTCGACGATCCGCTTCGCTTCGGCGGGCGGCAGGGGTTCAAAGTTGCTGATGAAGCTGCCCGGACGGGACAAATCGACCTCGGTTTGCTTATCCAGCCCCCGATGAATCGCATCATCGGGCCGTTGGAACAAACGGTATTCACAATTTTCGACGAATTTGTAACTGCCCGCCGGGGAGATGCCGGGGCCGGGATTGGTGACTTGATCGGCCGGCACGACGACGCTGGCGCTGATGTCGTCTTCACGTTGGACTTTGGAAGCGGCGATGAAATCCTGACGCAGCTTGAAGGTTCGCCATCGCGAATCGTCCAGCCCGACACGCAAGTAAGTTCCCACCAAGCGGCGCGAACCCAGCTTCAATTCGTGCCCCGGCGATCCGTTGACGATGTCGACCGAGAAGTAATCCTTCCAGCGGCCGTTCATTTCCGGACGCATGAACCGCTTGATGATCAAGGCCGCGGAATAAACGTGATCGGGAATGGTCTTTAGCCACGCCAAGTATTCGTCGCTGAAATTCGGCTGGGGGCTGAGCAATTGGATCATGCTGCCGATGCTGCGTGTCGGATCCAAGACACTTCTCGGGGCACGGCCTTTGTAATCGGGCCTGTCATCGGTATCGGACCTCCAGCGATCGGCGTACGAGCGGCTGAAGATTTCATCCAGCTTGGCGAAGTCCTTGTCGCGGTCGGCGACGAAGATCGGGCCGTACAGCATGTAATCCCGCAGGCTCTTGCTGATCTCGCTTTTGCCTCCGCCGCTGACCGTGCAAGGCTTGTGACAAAAGATGCCTTCGCCGACCGTGCCGACCAGCCGCCATGACGGCGCGTTGGGATGCTTTTCCAGGCGAATCTTGTAACCCGACGGTGCCACGTACACGTTGGCCGGTGACAGCGGGATTCGGACTTCTTTCGCGTCGCGGGTCCATTTCAAGCAGCGTTCGTTCAAAGACACGAACGCGTCTTCGGGGACGTAAACCACGCTGGGATCGAAGCGATCGATTCCGTAGCCTTCGGGCTGAGGGTCGATGAAACTGGTGTACTCCTTGGCGACTTCGTCAAAATGGCGACCGTTGTAACGTCGGCTGTTGACCTGGAATTCTTCGCCCAAGGAGTAGGACGCGAACGCCAAAGCCCCGCCGGCGTGCTCCTCTTCCACGTTGCCCATCAGGTTCGCGGCGAAACTGACTTGCGTTTTGACTTCCTTTTTGCAGTATCCGTAGTAGTTGTCGGCGATCAACGTCACCATGACGCCGGATTCATCTCGGCAGGCCAACTTGAACGCGCTGCCGTCGTTGTACTTTTCGCTCGCGTCTTTCCAGCACATCGAATCACGTCGCTGGAGGTCCGTGGCGTCGTCGTAGTGAGGCAGGCCGAGTTCTTTCTTGGTCAACTGCGTCAGGTGCGTCGCCAAGATGGCGCACCCGGTGTGACCGCTCCAAGCTTCCACGTCCAAGCCCGCATCGTTTTCCGGGTTCAACGGATCACCGGCGTTGCCGAAAATCGTTTCGACGAAGTCCAGGTTGCTGACCAACGACGCGGGCGCATAAAAACGCATCTCGATCGACTTGGCCGAACAAACGCCGGGGACTTCCGGACAAACCAAGGGCCGCAGCAACAACGACACCCACGTGTAGCCGGGTTTCTTTGCCTGGGACGTGTACGGCAACAGCATCGCTTCGCGGGGCGGGTTCATCGCGGCACGGAAAAGTTTCAACGCCACGTCGCGGGGCACGCTTCGCTTGTCACCGGGAATCGGCAGGCCTCCGTCGACCACGTGAAACGTTCCCGCCGTCGTGCGGCGATCGGCCCGCGGGTTGTTCAAGATGCCGTTTTCGCATCGGTACGATTCGATCAGCTCGTTTTTGAAATGATCGCCGTCGACCGGCAGGCTCAATTCCCGCGCCATCCCGTGCCGATCCAGCGTCAGCGATCGGCCGGGCAAACGAACCGGATCGCCATCGGTCAGATCGCCGAAATACCGATTCAAGAACGTCTCGATTCGCGAGTCGATCGGCGCACGGTACCCGGTCAGCAGCCGATTCTTCTGACGCAGACTCTCCAGCATCTCGCCCGAAAAAGCCCCCAGGCTGTCCTGCACCGTGCTGGCTTCCGGCGGTTCCAAACCGGCCGAAGCCAATTGCAGGGTCAAGTAGTTGTGCAGATTTTCGCGTTCCTTGGGCGAAGTCGCGATCTCGCGATCCCAGCCCACGGTGCGTTGCAAGGCGGCCGCGTCTTTTATCATCGACATGTCGTGTCTCGGCAGTGTTCTAAAGGGAACGGAAAACGCCCAAGACCTACCGGCGACCGGAAACAGCTCCGGTCTGCGAAAAACCATGACTCGGGTATTCGGGACGGCATTGTGGCGGATTCGACCCGCCCCTGCGCGAGTCTCTCAGAATGCGAAACTCTACGTTGGTACGATGCCCATAAAGCGGTTAGGATGGTTCACATTCGTCCCACCTCCTTTCCATAGCTCTTGGTTTCCCGCCGGACTACTCCTGCCATGACATTGCCTCGAATTTTGATCCTCCCCTTGTGTGCGTTATCGCTCGCTTTGATCGCCACCGACACGAAAATCGGCCACGCCGACGGCCTGGGGGTGACTCCACCTGATCAGATCAGTGTCCCTGACGGTTTCCGAGTCGAACTCGTCTACGAAGTCCCGGCGGACCCGACGGTCGACAAGAAGAATGCGAACGACGCCGACGCGGCACCGGCCCGACCGCAGGGCCAAGGGTCTTGGGTCAGCCTGACGGTCGACCCTCAGGGCCGACTGATCGCTTGCGACCAATACGGATCGCTTTACCGCGTCGACTTATCGTCGGGGGAGGCGGAAGTCGAAAAGTTGGAAATCGAATTCGCCGGCGCGCAAGGCTTGCTGTGTGCCTTCGGTTCGCTTTACGCCAACGTCAATTCCCGCGACTTTCCCAGCGGCGTGTGGCGTTTGACCGACACCGACGGCGATGACCAGTACGACAAGAAAGAGCACATCATTCCGCTCAACGGGGGCAGCGAGCACGGTCCGCACGCGATGCTGCTGACACCCGACGGGAAGCGGATCGTGATGTGTGCCGGCAACAACACCTCGTTGCCCGAGGAAATCGCGACCAGCCGTGTGCCGATGGTTTGGGATGAAGATCACCTGTTGGGCCGGATGCCGGATGCTCGTGGACACAACGCCAATCGCATGGCACCGGGCGGCTACATCGTTTCCTTCGATCCTGACGGCGGCAACGTCGAGCTTGTCGCGACCGGATTTCGGAACCAATACGACATGGCCTGGAACAAGGACGGTGAGCTGTTCACTTACGACGCGGACATGGAATGGGACGTCGGCACGCCTTGGTATCGACCGACGCGAGTCAATCATGTGATCAGCGGCGCGGAATTCGGCTGGCGAAACGGAACAGGCAAGTGGCCGGCGTACTATCCCGATTCGTTCGGCGCGGCGGTCAACATCGGGCCCGGTTCGCCGACGGGCATCTCCTTCGGCTACGGCACGAATTTTCCGACCGAGTATCGCGACGCTTTGTTCATCGCCGATTGGAGCTACGGCAACATCCACGCGGTGTTCTTGACGCCCGAGGGCAGCACTTATGGCGGCACTTTCGAGACGTTCTCCACCGGTGCCCCGTTGCCCGTGACCGACATGGTCGTCCGCCCGCAAGACGATTCGATGTATTTCACCATCGGCGGCCGACGAGCGCAAAGCGCGCTGTATCGCATCCGCTACGTCGGTGACGCGAACGAGTCATCCGTCGCGACGGATCAATCGGACTCCTCGGCGAGCGAGCTTCGCAAACTTCGACGCCGGATCGAATACCTGCACGTTGCCGGATCGGACGAGTCGCTGGATTTGGCGATCGAGAATCTGGGACACACGGACGGCGCGATTCGTTTCGCTTCGCGGGTCGCTTTGGAAAACCATCCGGCCGCACAGTGGCAAGCGGCGGCCTTGGCTTTGACCAGCCCGCCGGCTGCCATCAACGCCGCGATCGCCGTCGCTCGCGTGGGCGAGCCTTCGGATCGCGACGCGGTGATGCGAACGCTCGGCGGCATCGAGACGGCGAAGCTGGACGTGTCGACGACGATCGATTTGCTGCGAGCTTATTCGCTGGCGATCATGCGTCTGAGTGATGAAGACGTGGCGACGGTCAGTGATGCCGAGCGGCATCAGATCTTGGCCGCCTTTGACGCAAAGTTTCCCAGCGGCGACAACGACTTGGATCGAGAATTGGCCCAACTGTTGGTCTTCGTTCAAGCCCCCAACATCATCCCGCGGGTCGTCGAGCAGATCCAAAGTTCGCCCAGCCAGGAGAGCCAGATCCATTTCGCGATGACCCTGCGAGATCAACACCTCGGTTGGACCGACGACGCGCGGCGTGACTATTTCGCTTGGTTCCAAAGCATGGGAGCCGCCCGTGGGGGCATGTCCTTCGGAGGTTTTTTGAAGAACATCAAAGTCGCCGCCGTCGAACATCTGTCCGAGGCCCAACAGCAACAACTGGCCGACGTCTTGGCTCCGGCGACCCGGGACGAGCCGGAAGCCGAACTGGCCAGCCGACCTTTCGTGCAGAAGTGGACCGTCGAGGATTTGGCGTCCTCGGTGAACGATCCCGGACGCCCCTTCGACTTCGAACGTGGCAAGTCCATGTTCGCCGCGGCACAGTGTTACAAGTGTCACCGCATCGGCGTGCAAGGCGGCATCCTGGGGCCTGACTTGACCGGCGCGGGGGGGCGGTTCAGCGTGACGGACCTGCTGTCCTCGATCATCGAACCGGCCAAAGTCATCAGCGACCAGTACGGCGCGACGCAGTTCTTGACCGACGACGGCCGTGTGGTGGTGGGACGCGTGATCAACCTACGCGAAAAATCTTTGAGCGTGATGACGAACATGCTCGATCCGTCCCAATTGACCAACGTCGACCGAGAATCGATCGAGGAAACGTCGCCCGCGAAGACCAGCATGATGCCCAGCGGCCTGCTCGACACGCTCAGTCAAGACGAGATCGCCGATCTGGTCGCCTACCTGCGTGCCGGCGGCCAGGCGACGCATCCGCTGTTCGGCAAGAAAGTCGCGACAAAGTGACCGGGATTTCCGGACCAAAATCCTCCCACGCGTGATCTTTCTGGGGTGCCATGCCGTTTGGTAAGCTTCAGCGATCCATCCATTGAAACCTTCACAGAGTCACGCATGGGGCTTTACGACCGAGACTACGGACGCGGCGAGGAACGAACGCCTTGGGATCGCATCGAGAAACCGCGGAGCATGACCATCACGTTGATCATCATCAACGTGGTCGTGTTCTTTGCCGACATGATCTTTGGCGGGCGCGAGGGCGGGCTGATCCCTTGGTTCGGCGTTTCGCCCGAGTCTCTGACGCAGCCCTGGAAGATTTGGCAGATCGTCACCTACGGATTCCTGCACGATAATTCGGGCATCTCGCATATCCTGTTCAACATGTTCGGCCTGTTCATCTTCGGCCGCATCGTCGAACAGCGAATCGGCGGGAAAGAATTTCTGCGGTTCTACATGACGGCGATCGTGCTGGGCGGTTTGGCGGCGGCGATTTACGGGGCCGCACAAGCGATCGTGACGGGCGCTCCCTTTTCGGCGATTCCGACGACCATCGGTGCCAGTGGCGCGGTCGTGGCCGTGACGATTTTGTTCGCGTGCTACTTTCCCCACGTGGAAGTGCTGTTGATGTTCGTGTTCCCCGTCAAGGCGTGGATCCTGGCCGTGTTCTTCGTCGGCTTTGATCTCTTGGGAGCACTCGGGCTCTCGGGCGAGAGCAACACGGCGTTCCAGGTTCACTTGGCCGGTGCCGCGTTCGCGTTGTTGTACTATTTTCGCGGCTGGAACCTCCGTTTCTTGTCGCCCGGCGAGGGGATCGGCGATTGGTCCGACCGATGGCGGACCCGTTCGCGTCGGATGAAGTTGAAATTGCACGATCCCGATAAGAAATTGGCCAAAGATGCGGAGGAAGCCGATCGAATTTTGGCTAAGATTCATCGGGTGGGCGAAAAGAATCTGACCGCCGGTGAGCGACGGACGCTGGAACGCTACAGCGCTCGCGAACGGAAGCGACGCCAGCAATCGGATTAGTTTTCCTTCGTTCGCTTATTCCAATTTTTTCCTGCCGATTGCGGCTGACTGAAGGCACAGGGCCGATCATGAACGAGACGAACCGATCATCGCTGACCATCCTGAAACGTCGTTCGCTTTTGAAAGCGGCCGCCGTTTCCGCGCTCGCTTCGACGCTGGCGGGCCCGTTGAAAGCCCTGGCCGACGACAAAGCGACCGGCCAAGCCGAATCCGGTGGGCCGACCGAACCGAAAGCGTTGCCCTACGTCGACCGGATCGGGCTTCAGCTTTACACGCTGCGTAATCAGATGGCCGAAGATCCCGAAACGACACTGCGGGCGGTCGCCCAAGCCGGTTACCAGCAAGTCGAGTTGATGAGGATCGATGAGGACGCGATCCGACTTGCCGCCATGGCCCGAGACAACGGGCTGGCCGTTCACAGCGCTTTCATGAATTGGAAAGCGATCACGTCGCCCGGAAGCCCCGGCGGTCCGGGGGTCGAGGAAACGATCGAATTGGCCGAACGCATCGGCCTGCGACACATCGTGTTCGGCTATATCGCCAAAGACGCTCGCGACACCCTGGACAAAATTCGCAAGATCGCGTCCAACGCGAACGAAGCCGGTGAAAAGACTCGCGACGCCGGGATGCGATTGTGCTACCACAATCACTCCTTCGAATTCAAAAAGTTGGATGGCAAACGAGCCGCCTTTGACGAATTCATCAAACGTTTCGATCCTCAAAAGGTCGAATTCGAACTGGACGTCTTTTGGGCGAAACTGGGCGGACGGGATCCGATCCATTTGATGCGGCACTTGGCGGCCCGAATCAGTCAAGTTCACTTAAAGAATCTGAAAGCCGACGTGCCGGTCATCTACGACGAAGGCCAAGTGCCCCACGATGCCTTTCAAGAAGTCGGCGATGGGGTCATCGACATGCCGGCGATCATGAGATTGGCCAAAAGAATCGGCGTCGATCAGTGTCACGTCGAACAAGACCAGTCACCCGCACCGTTGGAAAGCATCGTGCAAAGCATCGACTTTTTGAAGAAGCAATCGGCGTGACGAATCCACGCGTTCATATCGTCGGTATCGGTGACGACGGGCTGGAAGGATTGACCGGCCAAGCCCGACAGTTGATCTCCAATGCGGAAGTCTTGATCGGAAACGCCGGTCTGTTGCGAGCGATCCCGATCGGGCCGTCGGATCGCCGCACGACCAGTGGCAGCCTGGACAGCCTGCGGGAAACGTTGCAGGGCCTGGGCGACAAGCAAGCGGTCTTGTTGGCCAGCGGCGATCCGCTGTTCTACGGCATCGCCCAATACTTGACCGACACGATCGACAAAGACCGATTCGAAGTCGTCCCTCACGTCAGCAGCATGCAATTGGCTTTCGCCCGTGTCAAAGAGAACTGGGACGACGCTTACTTGAGCAACCTGGCGACCTCGTCGTTGGATCGCGTCGTCGACGGTATCCGCACGTCCGACCGCGCCGGGCTGTTCACCACCGAGACGATCACGCCGGCGGTCGTCGCCGAAACGCTGCTGGATCGGCGGATCGATTATTTCACGGTCTACGTTTGCGAAAACCTGGGCACGCCGCGAGAAACGGTCACCAAGGGAGATTTGGAATCGATTTCCCGGCAATCCTTTTCGTCGTTGAACGTGATGGTGTTGGTCCGACACCGGGGCGCGGCGGATCGTCCCAGCCGAGGCCGTCGCAACCGTCGCTTCGGTAATGCGGACGACTTCTTTCTGCAAACGCGTCCCAAACGCGGTTTGATCACGCCGCAAGAGGTCCGCTGCATCGCGCTGGCGGAACTGGATTTGATGCCGCAGTCGATCGTCTGGGATGTCGGCGCGGGTAGCGGGTCGCTGGCCATCGAAGCCGCCGGCTTGGTCGATCGCGGTCAGGTCTTTGCGATCGAGATGGACGCGGAAGATTACGCTTTGATGTTAGAAAACGCTTCGATGTTCGAGGTCCCTTCGCTGGTGCCCGTTCACGGCCAAGCACCCGACGCGTGGCGTGATCTGCCCGACCCGGACGCGATCTTTGTCGGCGGCAGCGGACGCATGGTCCCCGACTTGGTCCGCGGGGCGGCGGTGCGTCTGAAACGTGGGGGACGAATCGTGGTGAACGTTTCCAGCCCCGACAATTTGGTCGCCGTGCAACAAGCCTTGGAAAGCGTCAAGCTGCACACGGATTTGCGAATGATTCAAATCTCACGCAGTTGCCGACAACTCGATCGCACTCGTTTCGAAGCCCTCAACCCGACCTTCCTGGTACTCGGTCAATCCAGTTAGGGTCGACCATTTTCTCACCCGGAATGCTCCCCGGGCTCAGTTCGGGCAACCGATCGAAGACGGACAACAGGTCTTTGGCCACTTGCCTTTCGTCCTCGGTTCGGGCGGGCAAAGCGGCCAAGGCGCGAGGCCACGGTTCGTCACGTCCTTGGACGACGTGGTTCATCGCTTCGACGAACGTCATCACGGTATCGCGAGGACTGGCTTGAGAATTGAATTCGGGTGAACCGACGGATTGTCGATGTCCGCTCGGCCGAAACAGGTCCAACATCGCATCGCCGCCCGACTCCATCAGTTCGAAGAACCCGACCTCGGTGGATTTCGGTCGTCCACCGGCAGGCTTCGTTTGATCCGAAGCGAGCAGCGATTGAGCCGACGTGGTCGAACCCGCCGAGATCAACAGAAAATACGTCGCGAGGATTGTCGTGATGAAACGCAACGCCGACCGCTTCCAAATCGATCGGGATGCCTTCATGGCGGTCATCAGTTTTCGGCCTTTCGCTCTCAACAAGAATTCCCGGGTGATTGACTGCAACGCCGAGAGACAGCAAC
>CAYVRC010000097.1:0-21969 GCA_964453205.1 uncultured Pirellulaceae bacterium
GCCGATGATGGCGATGACGACCAACAGTTCCACAAGCGTGAAACCACCGGCCCTCCGTTTCTGAAAATTCATAAGTTAACCTCGAAAAAGAAAAAACGATTGGCAAAGAATTGCCAAAACAAAACACGGTGGTGGCCCAACAAATCGGTCCACCTAAAAACGTCCGGACGCCGATCGCTCTCGCTGATCAGACGTCCAAAAAAAGAACGCCGAAAAATCAGCGTTAGCGGTTGGCGGGATCTTCCATCGCCGCTTCGTTTTCCAGCTCGACGGCGGTCCGCTCCATCTCTTCTTCGAGTGTCGGCTCGGGCATGACTTCGGCGGGCTCGGAGCCACATCCCAGAGACAAACACAGCACGAACGCCGCTGCGAGCGAAAGACAACAAGATCGCATCAAAGACTTCCTTTAAAAAAACTTCGGTTGCCGCGGGAGGCGGCAAAATCGACTGGAAAAAATGGCTGAGCCCGGCCGTCTCCAACCACGGTGCCCGAAGCGTTTGCGTCGCAAATGGCACGATGTGGATGTCGAAGCCCTCTAAAGCCACGCCCTGACCCTAACGCTTCGTCAGGGCGATGAATCGAAAAAATGAGTTTGCGAAGAAGAAAAAACGAAACTTCTTCCGAGCGTTGCTTCAATATGAGCACGACAAATTTCATACTGAGTACCAGCAGAAGATGAGATGCGATGATCCCGCACCGTCGGCAACCGGTGCCCGTGGCACCCGACGTCCCGAACCGCTTCGCATCGAGGCGTCGCCGGCATGCCGGCGACGCTGCGAAGGACACCACCGACCAAAAAAACCTGGATTGACATGTCGTGATCTGTCGATATATTGAAATGACAATTCACGCCGATGCCGCCACCGGAACCCGGCGGGTCGCCGAGACGGCCGATCAGCCAAATGCCGTCGGCACGCGACAGTCCGACACATCGAACCGAACAAGCACGAAAGGAACCAGCCATGCAGGAAATCAGCGTCCAGGAACTGGCCGAGATGGAAAAACAGTCCAAGGTCGATTTGATCGACGTCAGGACGCCCGCGGAATATCGCGAGGTCCATGCGACGCCCGCGCGGAACGTGCCCTTGGAATCCTTGGAACCGCGCGCCGTCTTGGCACAGCTCGACGGGGATTCGCGCGCGCCGTTGTACGTGATTTGCAAAAGCGGCAACCGATCCAGCCAAGCTTGTCAGAAATTCTTGAACGTCGGATTCGAGCAAGTCGTCAACGTCAGCGGCGGCACGACGGCTTGGGAAAAAGCCGGCTTGCCGGTCGTTCGCGGCAAGAAAGCATTCGCGCTGGACCGACAGGTTCAAATCACGGCCGGGTCCCTGGCCTTGCTCGGTGCGATCCTGGGTTTCTTCGTTCACCCGGGATTCATCGGGCTTTCCGGATTCGTCGGCGCCGGCTTGATTTTTGCCGGCATCAGCAACCTGTGTCCGATGGCGACGATGATCGCCCGGATGCCTTGGAACCAAGTCGACGGTGCCGACGCCGGTACCGGGGCGACTTGTTGCCGTTGATCGCTTTGACGGAGTCATGATCATGCCGCTTCCCCACCTGCGTCGATGGGTCACCGTCGCGAGAAGAGTCTCCAGTGTCGCCATCGGACTGGTCGTGCTGGTCGTCACGATCGCTTGGCTCTCGGGGATGTTCGAGCGAAAAGTCCGGCCCGGCTGGTCACCGCGAAACGCGATGCGTCACACCGACCAGCCGACCGACGTGGTGCATGAGATCGAAAAGGCGACGACCGAGGAAGCGGTCGGCACGCTGAAGGCGTCCAGCCGGACGATCGTCGCGTCAAAGCTGCTCGCGACGATCGACCAGATCGACGTCGTCGCGGGGGATCAGGTCGAAGCCGGCCAAGTCCTGATTCGCTTGGAAGACCAGGAGTACCAAACCCGCTTGGATCAAGCCAAGCGATCGCTCGACGCCGCGATCGCCAATCGTCAGCAGGCCGAGAAACAATTCCGCCGCGTCGAAACCTTGATCGACCAGAACGCCGCGTCGCGATCGGAGTACGACCGCGCCGCGCGTGACGTGCAAGTCACGACGGCGGATGAGGCTCGCGCACGTCAAGCGGTGACCGAAGCCGAAGTGCTGCTGTCTTACGCGACGATCAAAGCGTCCAAGAGCGGCCGCATCGTGGACCGTTTGGCCGAACCCGGTGACATCGCCCAGCCCGGCGTGCCGATGTTGGTCTTGTACGACGCCACCTCGCTGCGATTGGAAGCCCCCGTGATGGAAGACACCGCGATCAAGCTGCGTCTCGGCCAGCCGCTGACCGTCTACGTCGACGCGCTGGACCGCGAGTACAGGGCAGTCGTCGATGAGATCGTGCCCCAGGCCGACGCGCCGAGCCGTTCGTTCTTGGTCAAAGCCGGTCTGCCGAAATCGGAAGACTTGTACGAAGGCATGTTCGGACGTTTGCGGATCCCCGGCGGCGAACGGAGGCACCTGTGTCTGAACACCGACGCGATCGTCGAAGTCGGCCAACTCGACTTTGTCGACGTGGTGCTGCCCGGGGGCGATATCGAAAGACGCTTGGTCAAAACCGGGCGACTCGGCATGCCCGGACGTCGAGAGGTGCTCAGCGGTGTCGAGGCGGGCGAACGCGTCGTGCTGCATGCCACCGGCGTTGACGACACCGACGTCTCAGGCGAGGCGGACGGGAGATGACCGACACATCCACGACGGAAGAACAAGAAACCGCCGGGTGGATGACGCGGATCGTCGAAATCTTCTTGCGCGGCGACGTCGCCGTTTTGTTGATTCTGGTTTCTCTGATGCTGGGCGCCGCGGCGCTGGTGCTGACGCCACGCGAGGAAGAACCGCAAATCGTCGTGCCCATGGCCGATATCTTTGCTTCCGCCCCGGGGCTGTCCGCGGCAGAAGTCGAGCGACAGGTCACCGACCGTTTGGAAAAGCTGCTGTACCAAATCGACGGCGTGGAGTTCGTCTATTCGATTTCCAAGCCCGGCGAATGCGTGGTCACGGTTCGTTTTTTTGTCGGGGAAGATCGCGAAGATTCGCTGGTCAAGATCTACAACAAGATCAATTCGTCGACCGATCAGATCCCGCCGGTCGTGGAATCTTGGGTCGTCAAACCGATCGAAGTCGATGACGTGCCGATCGTGATCGCCACCTTGTGGTCGGACCGAACCGATCGCTACGGCGATTACGAGTTGCGGCGGATCGCGGACGAAGTCCGACACGAGTTGCAATCGTTACCCGACACGAACCGCGTCGAGGTCGTCGGCGGACGCCCGCGACGGATCTACGTCAATTTGGATGCTCAGCGACTGGCCGCGTACCGCACGTCGCCGATGCAGGTCGCACGTGCCTTGCAAGTCAGCAACGTGACCGCTCGCAACGGCAGCTTCGAACAACAGAACACGCAATTCAATGTCGAAACGGGCACCTTCATTCGTGGCGTCGCGGACTTGAAGGAAATCGTCGTCGACGTGGCCGGGGGCCGGCCGGTGTACTTGAAAAACATCGCGACGGTCGTCGACGGGCCCGCCGAAGCCGAGGGGTACAGCTGGATCGGGTTCGGGCCGGCCGAAGCCTTTGACGAGGAAGATCGGCCGACGGCACCGGGACAGACTTCGCCGACATCGCGTGCGGAATCCGGCGAAGTTTATCCGGCCGTCCATTTATCGGTCGCCAAACGCAAAGGATCCAACGCCGTTCGTGTCGCGTCGGCGGTCCACACCCGTTTGGAATCGCTGAGCGAAACGCTCTTGCCGCGGGGCGTCCACTATCGCATCACCCGCGACTACGGCGAAACGGCCGACGAAAAGGTCAACGAACTGATCGAGGGACTATTGGTCGCGGTGTTGACGGTGGTCGGACTGATCGGCTTGACGATGGGTTGGCGTCCAGCGCTGGTGATCGCGTTGGCGATCCCGGTTTGTTACAGCCTGACGTTGTTCATCAATCTGATGGTCGGCTATTCGATCAACCGCGTCACGATGTTCGCGTTGATCCTGTCGTTGGGATTGTTGGTCGACGATCCGATCACGGACGTCGAGAACATCGCGCGGTATTTCACGATGAAGATATTTCCGCCCAAACAATCGGTGTTGAGGGCTGTCCAAGAAGTCCGTCCGGCGTTGATCCTTTCGACCTTGGCCATCATTGTCAGCTTTCTACCGCTGGCCTTCATCACCGGCATGATGGGGCCGTACATGGCACCGATGGCATTGAACGTGCCGTTGACGGTGACGGTATCGACGATCGTGGCGTTCGTGATCACGCCCTGGTTGGCGATGGTGTCCCTGAGACAAATCAACGCATCGGAGGGCGCCGAGGAAACATACGACCTGACGACGAAACCGCTTTATCGGCTGTCGCGTTTCCTTTTGGGCCCGATCCTGCGGGGCAAGCTTGCGGCTTGGGCGGTCTTGTCGGGCATGGTCGTGTTGTTCGTCGCCGCGATGATCCCGCCGGTGCTTCGCTGGGTGCCGGTGAAGATGTTGCCGTACGACAACAAGAACGAATTCCAGATCGTCGTCGACATGCCCGAAGGCACGACGCTGGAACGAACCGATGTCGTCTCACGCCGGCTGGGCGGCTACTTGGGCGGGCTTGCGGAGGTCAAGGACTACGAAATCGTCGTCGGGGGATCGTCGCCGATGGACTTCAACGGCTTGGTCCGACATTATTTTCTGCGTCGCGGCGCGAACGTCGCCGACATTCGCGTCAACTTGTTGGACAAAGATCACCGGGTCGATCAGTCGCACGAGATCCTGTTGCGGATCCGCGACGACATCACGAGGCTCGCCCGGTCGATGGGCGCGAACATCAAACTGGTGGAAGTCCCACCGGGGCCGCCCGTGCTGGCCTCGATCACCGCCGAAGTCTACGGACCGCCGGAGGGCACCTACGCCCGGCAGATCGAGGTCGCCCGCAGCGTCATGCATCGCTTGACGGCCGAGCCCGGCGTCGTGGACTTGGACGTCAGTGCCGAAGACGATCAAGTGCGATACGTGTTCGAAACCGACAAGCCGAAAGCGGCCCTGTCCGGCATTTCGACTCAGACGATCGCCGACACGGTTGCCACGGTGCTGAGCGGTCACCAAGCCACCGTGTTGCACCTGCCTCAGGAAGTCGAACCCTTGTGGGTGGAACTGAAGCTGCCTCGCGCCAGCCGCTCGGCGATCGACGATCTGGAAGAAATCTACGTGATGGGCGAAGACGGCCAAGCGGTCCAGCTCGGTGCGCTGGGCCACTTCCGCGAAGCCTTGGAAGACAAGTCGATCTATCACAAGAACTTGAAACGCGTCGTCTACGTCTATGCGGAAGTCGCCGGACGTCCGCCTGCCGACGCGATCGTCGACGTCCAGTGGGACCAGATTCGAAAGCCGGATGCCTCCCGTTCCGTCGCGGGAGAAAACACCGACGCCGGCGCGGCGGCGACAACGCCTCGTCCGCCGAGCGAACGTTCTTGGTTGTCGCCCGGTGGCGGTGTCGCTTGGTCGATTCCCGGGGGCTATCGCGTCGATTGGGCGGGCGAGGGCGAATGGGACATCACGCTGGACGTGTTTCGCGACCTGGGGCTGGCCTTCGGCGCGGCGCTCGTGGGAATCTTTGTGGTGTTGATGTTTCAAACCGGCTCTCGCACGTTGCCGTTGTTGATCATGTCGGCGATCCCGTTGACGATGATCGGCATCATGCCGGGCTTTTGGGGGCTCAACGCGATCATGAACCGACCGGTCGGCGGTCATCCGAACCCCGTGTTCATCACGGCGACGGCGATGATCGGGATGATCGCGTTGGCGGGGATCGTCGTCCGAAACTCGGTCGTGTTGATCGACTTCATCCACCTGGCCCAGGCCGAGGGTCACGCGCTCCGGGAGTCGATCATCCGTAGCGTCGCGGTCCGCACCCGCCCGATTCTGTTGACCGCCGGTACGACGTTGTTGGCCAACTGGGTGATCACGCTGGACCCGGTTTTCTCGGGACTGGCTTGGGCGATCATCTTTGGGATCGTGACATCGACGTTGTTCACCTTGATCGTGATCCCGGCGGCTTATTGGATTCTGTATCACGACAGCCGGCCGGCCGCGGACAAGGTCACTTCAACAGATCCAACAACCGCTGAGCCGCCGAGGTGATCCCGTGTTTCTCGCGGACGGCGTTTCGGCCCGCGGCGGCAAGACGCTCGCGGAGCGGCACGTCTTGTTTGATCTGCTGCAAGCGGGCGGCCAGTTGATCCGGCGCGTCACAAGGATACGTCAGGCCCCCACCGGTCGATTCGATCAGTTCGCCGAACGCGCCGTGATCGGGTTGGACGACCGGCACGCCGGCGGCCAAGGCTTCCAAGACGAACAAGCCTTTGGGATCCTCGTAGTCCGTCGGGACGCTCAGGACATCCAGCGAGTGCAGGAAACGAATCTTGGTTTCCAGATCGGGGCTGCCGTGATGCACGAACCGATCCGACAGGCCGGCTTTGGCGATGCGGCCGATCAGGGTTTCCAGGTACGACTCGTTGTGCCGTCCCAACCAGCCGGCGATGTGCAATTCGACGTCGGCGTTCTCGGGGCGCCCCGCCAAGCCGATGAAGGCGTCGACCAACTGATGCAGTCCTTTTTCCGGTGCCAGTCGAGCCAGATAGCCGATGCGAAACACGTCATCGCGGCGTGGTGCGGTCACTTCGGAGTGCGTTTCGAACGGTGCCAGATCGATCGACAAAGGATGCACCTGCCACCTGTCGTCGGCGATGCCCAGCAGCGCCGACATTTTTTCGCCGTAGAAATGACTGTTGACGATGAAATGATCGACGGAGTCGACCAGCTCACTACACAACCGGATCGCTTCGCCGCGGGCGTCGCGGGGCAGGTGATCCAAAAAGATATCGTCGCCTTGCAGCATCACGACCAGTTTGGCGTCGGGCAGGCGTCGCCGGATCGTCGGCAAAGCCCCGCCGATCAACAGGTTGCTCAGCACAACCATTTGCGGCTTCATTTCGTCGGCCAACCAGTCGGTCAGCCGGGCGACTTCGTCGGCTTGCTCACCGTGCTCGCCGCGTAGCATGGAAACGGCCAGCTTGCCGAGTCTTGCCGGATCGGTCGAAGCGGCGCGGCGGGTGGCCAGTCGCAACAGACCGGGACGATCCAGCATCGAGCGAATCGAACCGGGCACCCGGTGAAACCAACCGAACCGGCTGAGCAAATAAATCTGGATGCCGCCAAAGAACACCCGCTCGCTGGCGACGCTGACGCCGTCCGTGCGGACGGGGGTGTACACCGGTTGCAGCACACAATCGGCCCCCGCGGCGCGGAGCGATCTGGCCAGCGCGTTGTCGTGCATGCAACTGCCGCAATACATTCCGGCGGCACCGGCGGTCATGTAAACGATTTTCGTCATGGCCACGTCATAGTCCAAGTCACGTGATCTGGCCAGACTTGCCGCTCTGCGGGCCGGGTTTCGTTGCCGGTTCGGTCCGGATCGCTCGTTGTGGCAATTTGAACGGCTTTCTATACTCGCTCGTCCGCACGCAAAGCTTTTTTTGCGCCCCCTCCCCACCGGCCACTTCATGCCCGATCTGCCCATCATCACTCCGATTTCCGCGGCCAGCGGTCCCTATTTTTGGGGCGTCGACATCGGTGGCACCGGGATCAAGATGGGACTGGTCGATGACGGCGGCCACACGGTGGCGTTTGAAAGGTTGCCGACGCGTGAAGCGGAGGGGCCCACCGCCGCGGTCCGGCGGATCGCCGCGGTCGCCGCCGACGTGCACGCCCGGTTGGGGGTGACCGGGGACGTCGTCTCGCTCGGTTTGGGGGCCCCCGGGCCGATGGATTTGCCGCGGGGCCTGTTGGTCGCACCGCCGCAGTTGCCCAATTGGTGGCAGTTCGCTTTGGTCGCGGCGGTCCAAGACGCGATGGCCCTGCCGGTCGCTTTTCTGAACGACGCCAACGCCGCCGCGTTCGGCGAATACTGGTTGGGCAGCGGGTCGTCGGATCGATCCATGGTGTTGTTGACCCTGGGCACGGGCGTCGGTGGCGGCTTGATCGTCGACGGCGAATTGGTCAACGGGGTGAACAGTTTCGGCAGCGAGTGCGGCCACCTGATCGTGGACCCTTCCCCGGCCGCCCGCCTGTGCGTGTGGGGCGGCGGGCGGGGGCATCTGGAAGCCTACGCGTCGGCCAGTGCCGTCGTCGGCCGCACGCTGCAGCGTCTCGCCGCGGGCGAAGAGAGCTCGCTGAACGGCCAGTTCACCGGCGGCCAATTCGGCGGCAGCGATAGCGAATTGACCGCCAAAAAAGTCTACGAAGCCGCCGCCGCCGGCGACCGATTGTCGCTGGAAATCGTGGACGAAACAGCGACCTGGTTGGGCGTCGGCGTGAGTTCGATCGTTCACGTCACCGATCCGGGCAGCGTCGTGTTGGGCGGAGCGATGAATTTCGGCGGTGCGGATTGTCTCATCGGCCGGCGGTTTCTCGCCGGAATTCGCGAAGAATTCAAAAGCCGCACCTTTGAAAACGTCTATCAAGGCACCACGATCAAGTTTGCCAGCCTGGGCGGCGACGCGGGTTACCTCGGCGCCGCCGGGTACGCTCGCAAAACACATCTCGACAAGCACTGATCGGGCCGGACGTGCGTAACGCACTGAGCGGGAAAACCCGTGAACGTCTGTCCGCGACTCGTCGCTTTTTCTTTCCATCAAGACCTTCATGAAACGACACATACGGAATTTCTGCATCATCGCTCACATCGACCACGGCAAAAGCACGTTGGCGGATCGATTGTTGGAAACGACCGGGACGGTCAGCCTGCGGCAGATGAAATCGCAACTGCTGGACGACTTGGAACTGGAACGCCAACGCGGCATCACGATCAAAGCCCGCAGCGTTTCGATGCACTTTTCTCGTAACGGGAAAGACTACGAGTTGAACCTGATCGACACGCCCGGTCACGTCGACTTTCAATACGAGGTGTCTCGATCGCTGGCCTGTTGCGAAGGCGCCCTGCTGTTGGTCGATGCGTTCCAGGGCGTCGAAGCACAAACGGTCGCCAACGCTTTTGCCGCCATGGAGCACGACCTGCACATCATTCCGGTGATCAATAAGATCGACCTGACCCATGCGCGGCCGGACGAAGTCGCCGAAGAAATGATGAACGCGTTGGGCACCGATCCGGAAGAGTGCGTCCGCGTCAGCGCAAAGACCGGGCTGAACGTCAGCGATCTGGTCGACACGATCATCGATCGGATTCCCGAACCGACCGGCGATCCGAAAGCTCCGCTGCAAGCCATGGTTTTCGATTCCAACTACGACGATTTTCGCGGAGCGATCACGTACGTTCGGATTCGTCAGGGTACGGTTCGCAAAGGCCAAAAAATCCGTTTCCTCCGCGCGGGGACCGAACACGAGGTCGTCGAACTGGGTCAATTCACCCCACAGCGACAGCCCTGTGACACGTTGACCGTCGGCCAAGTCGGTTACCTGATCTGCAACATCAAAAGCCTTTCGGATGTTCACATCGGAGACACGGTCAGCATCCCGGGCGATAAAGCCGCGCCGCCCCTGCCCGGCTACGACCGCCCCAAACGCATGGTGTATTGTGGTTTATTCCCCAGCGACGGCCAGGACTTCAGCGAACTACGCGACGCCCTGGAACGACTGTCGATCAACGACCCGAGTTTCGAATTCGAACCGGAAACCAGCGACGCACTCGGGTTCGGATTCCGCTGCGGCTTTTTGGGGCTGCTGCACATGGAAATCATCCAGCAGCGTTTGGAGAACGAAGCCGACATCGACTTGGTGCAAACCGCACCCAACGTGACCTATGAAATCACCGACAAACGCGGGCAAACGATCACCATCCACAAACCGCAAGACGTGCCGGACCCGGGCGACATCGAAGAATTTCGTCAGCCCATTGTTCGTTGCAACGTCATCGTGCCGAGCGAATTCATCGGATCGGTGATCAAACTGTGTCAAGAACGCCGCGGGATTCAGAAAGCACAGGAGTACCTGGCCGCCGGCCGAGCGATGTTGACGTACGACATCCCGCTTGCCGAAGTCGTTTATGACTTGCACGACAAGATCAAGAGCTGCACGCGAGGCTACGGGACCTTGGATTATGAAATGGTCGGATTCTTTCCCGCGGACCTTTGTCGCTTGGACATTCTGGTCAACGGCAGTCGAGTCGACGCCCTTTCGATCGTTTGCAACAAGGCCGACGCGGACCGTCGCGGCCGCGCGGTGGCGAAAAGACTGAAACAGGAAATCGAACGGCACATGTTCGAAGTCGCCGTGCAAGCCGCCATCGGCAGTCGCGTAATCGCTCGCGAAACCGTTCCGGCGATGCGAAAAAACGTCACCGCCAAATGCTACGGAGGCGACATCACGCGGAAACGCAAGCTGTTGCAGAAACAGAAAGAAGGAAAGAAACGAATGAAGGCGATCGGCAACGTCGAAATCAGCCAAAAAGCTTTCATGGCCGTGCTCAGCGACTCCGAACAGGGCTAGCACCCGCCCCACCCGTTCGCACCCCCGCGATCGTCCGATCGTCGCGGTCATTCGGATGGCGGTTCCCGCGTCGTCAGCAACACGTCGTCGCCTCGGCTGACGGTCACGTCGATCCGCGCGGAAGCCTGCAGCCTTTCGACCAATTCCAGCAGCCGGGCTACCCTCTCGCCCGTCACCGCCAGTTGTCCGGAAGCCGCCTTCAGGGCATCGATTCGGGCGGTGATCATGGCACGCTGCCGCGATCCGGCCGCACCTTTTCTTTCCGACCACATCGCCGCCTCCCGATCCACCGCGACGGCCTGATTGGCGATTCGGGTCGCGTACTGCTGCAAAGTCGCCAACGTCACGTCTTGCCAAGCCACCGCCGCGCTGGTGCGAAGGGCGTAACGACGACGAATCGTCAGCTTCGCCCCCACCCGCACGTCCATCCGCACCGCGACGCCCGGAATCATGGGTGGCACCGATTGGGAATCCGGATTGGTGGGCGGCACCAATTGGGGATCCGACGGGTCGCCGACGTAGAAAACCACGACCCCACGCGTCCGACGGGGCGACGACGCGTCGATCGGCTGCGCCCAGACGTGTTCCACGCCCGGCCCACCCTCCACGTCGATTCGCAAGCGACCGTTGCCGCCCAACTGATGCACGGAAACCGGAAATTCGTCGGTCCGGTCCGTCGCGTCCAAAGAAACGCTCAAGAAATCGGCGCTGACGGGTCCCGCCGGCTCTTCGTCGCTCGACGCAACGCCCTCCTGGGACACATCTCCTTGCGAAATCTCAACCGTTGAAGTTTCCAGGGGTTCGTCCGCCGACGCCCCGCCCGACCGTTCCGGCTCCGAATCCCACGGCAAAGGCATCGCGGACGAAGGCATCGCGGTTTCCGCACCGAGAAGAGTCGAATCGTCCGGCGAAGCATCCCCCGACGCCGCCGAGCGGACGAACAGTTCCTCGGGAATCGGCGGCGGACCCAAATTCAGGTCCAGATTCCCCAGATCCGGCTCCTCGTCGGGACTCGCTGCGACGACATCTTCGACCACCGTCGTCGCCGCCCCGCTCGAGGATCCGACCGTCGAGTCTTCCTGATCGGCCACCGGCGACGCCGTTCTCTCCGGCACCAAGCTCCAGGAAAACCATGCCACGCCGATCGACGACGCCACGCCGATCCAAAGTCGCCGGCGATTTTTCACCTGACCGGTCAACGGTCCGGTGGGATCGGTGGGGGATCGGCTTGACGGTTTAATGTCCGCGAGGCCGATGTCCGCGCGGCCCATAACCGCCGGTGCCGAGTCGTCCGGCAGTGGTGCCGCGGTTCCGGATCGATCGGGCCCAGATGTTTCTATCGCCGGCATCACCCAGTCGGTCAGGCCCAACGATCCGGACAAGCTTTCGATCCAGACGGCTCGGCGGTCGGATCCGATCGGATCCTCCTCTATCAGATCCGAAGTCGCGCGGGAGACGTTTTCTTCACGCGGTTGAAGATGACCGGCCGCGTCGACCAAAAATTCCGTCCACGCTTCCCGGCCGAGTCGGTCTCCGGCGAACACCGGCTCACCGGCGGGCCGCTGCGACAACCGGTTGCACCAACACCGGACGACTTCCGGCGGCGGTGGCCCCAAACGCTCGACCAACTCGGCCAGCGTTTCGGTCGCCGCTGGCGTTTTCGGGGTTTCCGGCGGTTCTGGAATTTCGGGCGAGCTGGTTTCGTCGGCGTTCATTTTCGATCGGGACGGCGCGGTCCGGGGGGACTGGGACGCGGGGCAGGTGGCCGAGTGGAAGGGATGGCGACCAGCGCGAGCGGGGGCGGTCTCGGTGAAGTTTAACGCCATCAAACCGAGGTGATCGATGCGATCGGAAAACTTTTCCCACCCCGAACTTGCGGAATAACCGAATCCCGGCATCGTTTTGTGCCGATAAGTCCGCCTGAAGCGATTATCCGGACACGCACCCGGGGTCGAATTGGATAGCCGCTGCCGTTTCGGAAGCGGCACGGACCAGGCGCACAAAAAGGCGGCAGCGGCCGCGGAGACGTTTGCAATGCAACGAATGACTCAACGAATCGATACGAAAACTTCGGCCAAGCCCAACGGGCAACGCTGTTTGCTGGGTGCCATGATGATGGTCGCGATTTTAATCGCTTGCGTCACCACGGCGTCGGCGGCAAGACCCGGTGATCCGGCCGCCGACATCGACTACGAGGGTAGTGGCTTCAGCGGTCCTGACGCCTTGGCGATGGCAGCTGCCACGCCCGGCGGCGTCGTGACCGCCGGGGGGTTGCCCCCGACCCTGGCCGGCGGCGGTGTCCGACAAGTCGGCTTCCTCAGCGGCGGCCCCGGCTTGATCAACGGCCCCGGCTGGCTGCACCAAGGCAGCGGGTGTTCGTCCTGTGGCGGCGGCGGTTGCGATTCCTGCGGCGCGGGCGGCTGTGACGGCATGGGAGGCTGCAACGGCGGGTGCGGCATGTCGGGAGGTTGTCTGGGCGGCAGCTGTGGACTCGGTGGCGGTTGCCATTCTTGCGGCGGCGACTGCGGTCCGCTGGGCTGCGGCGGTTTGCTCGGCCGAATCCGTTCACTCGGCTGTGGCGGAGGCTCCGGTGGCGTCAGCACGTGCCAGGCTTTGCAATATCACCTCGGTTCGATCAACCCGATCGCCGGTTTGGCGATGCTCCGGCCCTACACCGAAGCCGGCCTGTGTGCCCAGCGGTGGTATGACTTTTCCGCGGAAGCATTGTTTCTGGGACGGACGACCGGAGACTTCGGAGTCGGAGGCGTGATCACGCGGCGGGGACCCGCGGGCCTCGACGGGACTCCCGTGTTGACGCAGGATTCTTTGGGGGCCGGCGATCTGGAAGCGGGCGTGCGATTGTCCGGGGCTTTGATTTTCGGGGCCGGTGGAAACTTGGAAATGACTTACATGGGCGGCCACGAGTGGGACGCCGGCCAACGCGTTCGCGAAACCCCAGGACAGGCCGACCTTTATTCCTACATCACTAATTTCGGCACCACGCCGCCGGGCGGATTCGACGATACGGATCGCTCGATCACCCAAGCCGCCACCGCGACCGCGGAATTCCATAGCGGCGAACTGAACTACCGACGCCGCACGATGGGGCCTTACTGCCGCTTCCAAGGCTCTTGGCTGTTCGGCTTGCGATACCTTCGCTACGACAACGCCCTGGGGCTGAACATCGTCGGCGTCACCGATGACGGAGTCTCCGCCGGACCGGAAGACGACACGTTGCGACGTTTCAGCGGCCGCGACAGCGTCAAGAACGAGATGCTGGGGGCTCAGATCGGTGGCGATTTCTGGTGGAACATGTACCCCGGCATCAGCCTGGGTGTCGAAGGCAAGCTGGCCTGGTTGAAAAACGACGCCGACAGCGTGGTGCGAATGTCCGCCAACAGCATCGACGCCGGCGGCCCGGGCTCGTTCATCACCACCCGTAGCGAAGACGACGGGACCTTGGCGACCGAGTTTCAGACCAAATTGGTGTACCGCCTGACGCACTCCTGGTCATTCCGCTCGGCCTACTACCTGATCGCCATTGACGAAGTCGCCACGGCCAACCTGAGCGGACCGTTCGTCGTGTCCGCGGTGCAGCCGGGGGCCACGACCGACGACCCCGGATTCGACTTCGACTCGGTGGTCTTGCAAGGCTTCTCGTTCGGTGCAGAGTACATCTGGTAGACCGCCAGTCGGCCCCGAGACGCCGAAGACTCGGCAACGCCGGAAACCCAGGGAAACGCCCGCGGCCGACAGGAAATCCTGTCCGCCGCGGGCGTTTTTTTTGCGGAGAACTTGCGGCGACCGGTTCGTGCGCCCCCGCAGATGACCGCCGGCCGATCGGCCCCGCCGCCTCCGGGCCGCCGCCCCCGAACTCCTGGCCCCGGCCGCCCGGCCGTCGACTTTTCCGGTTGTTTCGTTGCTAGGGGCATCACCGGACTCTCTGGCCCGACGCGACCCGACGGTCCGATTCTCAGGGCTGTGCGGCTTGCAACCGCTGAAACGATTTCACGGTTTCGAGGGTGCAGAAGGGAACTTTGCGATTGTGCTTGCGTCGGAAGTTACGCTGTTCGTTGACACGATTAGGGGTGCAACTAGAATCCGGGTTGCTCCTTTTCTATCCGCTTCATCTTACCCAATGTGCCCGATGTGCTCAGTGAGCCGACGCCACTGGATTGATGATCTCCCTTCCCGGGGTGTCATCAGCGGTGCCAGAACGGGCCTTTTCCCCATCCATCCCATCCGCGACTTGATCGGCACCCACGCTGACGACCGGCATGCTACGCCGGCCCCCTCGCCGTTTACCGCCGTGACGCTTGGTAGAGACCCTCGATGATCCAACGAAGTGATTCGAAAATGCTGTCAGAAAACAATTCGCAGCGTGGCTGCAAACCGACACCTGCCGCCAGAGCCGCCGACAGCAAGGAGCGTGACGCCCAGTCGGTCAACGCGCGACGGCGTCGACGTCTGTTGATGGAAGGCCTGGAGCAGCGTCAGTTGTTGGCCGCCGAGGTCTTCATCCCCGAGGTCGATCCGGCGATCTTCGCCCCGCGGGATCCCATGAACATCGGCGACGTCCCCGCGTTCATCGCCAACGAAATCGAAACCGACGCGAATCCGGCGACCAGCAACGGTTCGTTCAACACCGCGCAGCTGCTGCCGCTCGGCACGCTGTCGGGACAACAGAGCGTGATCGACGTCCAAGGTTCCGCCAACGTGACCAGTTCGCCGCAGGGCAACTTCACGACCGACGTCGACTTTTACGCGTTCGACTTGCGCGCCGGTGACATTCTGGACATCTCCGTGATCGGATCAGCCGGTCCGTTCAACGTGTTTTATGACGACGGCGGCCTGTGGTTCGGTACCAACACGGTTCGCGCCGGGGGGCCCGACAATTCGCCGCTGATGACCGTCGGCAACGCCAGCGCCGCGCAGGTGGTTCCGGAGGACGGCCGCTACTTCCTGCAAATCGTGCCCGCCAGCACGCTGGGTAATTACACGGTCGGTCTTCGCGTCCACCGCCCGATTGCGGAGCAGTTGCCCATCGGAGCCCAGCAGATTTTGTATGTCGATTTCGACGGAGGCTTTTATCCTTCGACGCTGTTTGAACCCACCAGCACGCCGACGCTGATTCGTTTGGACGGTTTGCAACAGTCGGCACCGCTGTTGGGTTTGGACATCCGTGACACCGCGGCGCAGAACGAATTGATCGACCTGACGCTGGAAGAAATCGAACGTGGCCTGGGCACGGTCGCCACCAACGGCGGCAACGGTGACTTCAACACGACCGGTGTTCCCGGCCAATACGCGGTGACGGTCTTGAACAGTCGCGACCACGCGGACCCGGGCTTCAACAATCCGCTCGTTTCTCGAATCGTCGTCGGTGGGGACGTGAATCAAGCGGGCATCGACACCATCGGCTTGGCCCAATTCGCGGACATCGGAAACTTTAGTCTCAGCGACAACGCGATCGTGTTGGTGGATCAGGTATTGGCCGCGGTCAGTGCTTTCGAGTTCTCCAACACGTCCAGCATTTTGGACGGGCTGGGACGTTACCTCGGATTCGTCGTCGCACACGAAGCCGGCCATTTGTTCGGATTGGAACACACCAACGGCGACAATTTCATCGGCAGCATCTCGGACGAGGGCGTCGGAGCGTTTTCGCCCGAAGTCGCCACCGGGGTCGGTCCCGACCAGATCTTTGGCACCGTTGATGATCGCCTTTACGGTTTCGTCACCGACGAGTTCAGCGTCGTCGAAGCCGAGTTGTTCGGCTTTCAACGCTCCGCCGAAGCGATCGCTCACACGGTCGTCACCGGCACCGCCGGGGGAACGCTGACCGGCACGGTCTTCAACGATCGCAATCGTGACGGATCGGGAAGCGGCGAGCCTGGCTTGGCCGGCATCACGGTCTTTGCCGATCGTGACGGCGACGGCGTGATCGATCCGCTGGAACCGAGCGCCGTGACCGATGCCAACGGGGTCTACAATCTGTTCGTCGGGCCGGGCAGTTACAACGTCACGGTCGTCGTGCCCAACGGACTGGCCGCCATCACGCCTGCATCGCAAACCCGCACCGTGGCGTTGAATCAGACCGTCAGCGGTGTCTCGTTCGGCTTGGTGCCGCTGGGCGATTCGTTTACCGGTCGCGTCTTTGGCGACACCAACGGCGACGGCGATTTGGATGCCGGTGAACCGGCTTTCGAAGGCATTTATGTTTATGCCGATCTGGACGGAGACAACCGTCCGGACTTGGGTGAACCCGGTGATTTTTCGGCTGCCGACGGAACCTACAAACTGCAATTTCCTGGCCCGGGCACTTACACGGTCCGCGTCGTTCCCACGCCCGGCCTGGAACTGACGCTGCCCCAAAGCGGTGAATACCAAGTCACGTCGGACGGCTTGGTCACCGACGGCAGCAATTTCAACTTCGGTTTCCGTCAGTCGTTGGATTTCAGCGACGCCCCGGCCAGCTACGGTTCGGCCAGCCACGCGATCGTCAACGGTCTGTCCTTGGGCACGTTGATCGACCGTGACTTCGGCCCGTTCTTTACCGCCGCGGCCGACGGTGACGATCTGGACGGCGCGGACGACGAGGACGGCGTGACGCTCAACACCGCGATCAGCGTGGGCAACCCGGCTTCGATCTCGGTCGACGTGACCAACACGACCGGCAGCCCCGGTTACCTGCACGGCTGGGTCGACTTGGACCGCGACGGCGTGTTCGCGGCCAGCGAAAAAATCATCGACGGCATCGCGTTGGCTGACGGCGACCACGTCTTGTCGTTCGACGTCCCGGCGACGGCTTCGCTGGGCGACTCCTTCGCTCGTTTCCGCTACAGCCACCAACCGACGCTGGCGGCGACAGGCCCCTCGACGTCAGGTGAAGTCGAAGACTACCGCTTCACGATCATTCAGACGTCGGGCAACGCCGGCGACGACACGTTCAACGTGCCACGCAACAGCAACGCGTTCCCGCTGGACGTGCTGGCGAACGATTTCGAATCGACCGCCAACCCGCTGCAGATCGTCAACGTGGATCGCAGCGGCGTTCAAGGCACGATCGTGATCGCGGGTGACGGCCGCTCGTTGTTCTATTCGCCGCCCGGCGGATTCTTGGGATTGGAGACTTTCACCTACACGACGCGTGACGCTTTCGGAAACGAAAATACCGCCAGCGTGACCGTGAACGTGACGTTCCAGTCGCCGGTGCCGATCGCGGTCGATGACACCTTCGAAATCCCACAAAACAGCAGCGATCGTCCTTTGAACGTGTTGGCCAATGACTTGGCCAGCACCGCCGGCGGTCTGACGATCACCGGCGCCACGCAAGGCAGCGAAGGCGGCATCGTCAGCGTGGTCAGCGGCGGTCTCTCGATTCGTTACACCCCGCAACCCGGATTCGCGGGCACCGAGGAATTCGAGTACACCGTCCAGGATCCCGACGGTCAACTCAGCACCGCGACGGTCACCGTCAACAGTTTGCCGGGGTCGCAAACCGACGACATCGTCGACTTCACGCTTCGTGCGTTCGGCCTCAACGGTGACCCGCTGACGGACATACCGGTCGGCGAAGAATTCAATCTGACGGTGTTCGTCGAGGACCTCCGCGCCCCGGCGTTCGGTGACCCCGAAGGCCTCGCGTCGGCCTTCTTGGACGTGCTCTACAACGACCAACTGGTTTCGGTCGTCGAATCGGCCGGCATCACTTATGGCCGTCCGATCTTTAGCAATCCCGGCGGCACCGGATCGTTCACGCAAGGCGATTTCGACACGCCCGGTTTGATGAACGAAATCGGCGCGGTGCAGGCGAACTTCGCCGCCCCGACTCAGCACGACACCGCCGTCCCGCTGTTCACGGTTCGCCTGCAAGCCTTGGCCGCCGGTGTCGCCGAGTTCACCGCCAACCCCGCCGACCAGGTGACCAGCGAAACCACGCTCGTGTTCAGCGACGTCGCTTTGACGCCCGCACAACAACGGCTCGGATCGACCAGCGTCAACATCGTCTCCGGCGGCCAGAGTTTTGCGGCCGCCATCGACGACGCCTTCCTGATCTCGGTCGACGAATCGGGACAACAAGTCATCGCCACCGATTCGCTGGGTAACCCGATCACCGTCGGCACCGGCGCGAAACGTTTCAACGTGCTGGCGAACGATCAGTTCGGTCCCACCGGATTGCTACAAGAATTCACCATCGAAGTCTCGCCCGGTCAGGGCACCGCGACGATCAACGACAACGGCACGCCGGATCTGCGTTCCGATGACTTCATCGAGTACACGCCGTTCGGCGGTGCCAGCGGAGCGGACTCGTTCGTCTACGGTTTCGTCGCCGGTGACGGCGTCCGCAGCACCGCTCGCGTCAATCTGACGATCGGCAACGTCAATCCCGGTTCGTTGCTGGTCGGCATGGACTTTGATTTTGTCGACGAATTCGGCGATCCGATCGCTTCGGCGGCCGTCGGCGACGTCATCGGTTTGCGGGTCGACGTGGACGACCTACGCGTCGCGTTCGGGGATGAAACGATGGTCTTTTCGGCCTTCTTGGACATCCTTTACGACACCGACCTGCTCGCGCCCGCGACCGACCCGGCGGATTTTGTCGGCGTCAGCGGGATCGATTTCGGTCTCGGCTTTGCCGTGCGGTACGGCGAGTTCATGGACGCGGATTCCGGCACCGGGTTCATCGGTCGCCCGGGAATCGTGGACGAATTCGGCACCAACGATCTACGCGGCACGATCATGCAATCCGATCGCCTGGATCCCCGTCAACTGGCCACCCTGTATTTCAAGGCGACCGGTGACGGGACGGCCAACTTTGTCGGTTCGCCCGCCGATTCGTTCCCCTTCAGCGAAACACTGTTGTTGGAACGCGATCAACCGGTCCCTGTCGATCAAATCCTGTTCGACACCGCATCGATCGTGATCGGCATCGGCGAAGGCGAATCGCCGCGTCAAAATTCGGCCTTGCCTGTCGACGTCAACGACGACGGCCATGTGACATCGATCGACGCCTTGCTGATCATCAACGAGCTGAACCGCAACCCGCAAGGATTCGGCGAAGGCGAATCCGCCGGACTTGCCAGCCGCTTCTTCACCGATGTGACGGGCGACAACGAGATCACGGCGTTGGATGCCTTGCAGGTCATCAATTACTTGAACCGCATGAGCCGCCCGTCCGTCTCCGCCGGCGGCGAAGGCGAAGCGGCTCCGCTGGCCACCGACACGGCTCCGCTGCTGGCCACCGACACGGCTCCCGCGGTCGCCCAGGCGTCGGCGGAGGTCAACGATTCGGTGTTCAGCGACTTGGGGACGCCGACCAAGATCGTCGGCGAAAACGGCCAAGCGATCACTCCGCAAGCCGTGCCGCAGTTCGCCGCGTCGACCACACCGGCGGAGGACGAGGATGACGATTTCGTGCTGACTTTGCTGGCCGACGACGTCAACCGTCTGTAAAGCAGCGTTACCCGGTTCACGGATATCCGTATTCCGGATTTTTCGGATCGAAATCCTCGTCCGTCAGGCCGACGTTCAATTCGACGTCGTCGAAGCGAATCGATTCCAACAGTGGCGGTTCGGTTTGGCCGTTTTCCGGCCAACCGAAACTCTGATAACGAACGATCCACTTCAGTTCATTGTCGATGACGATCTCGGCCAGCGAAAAATCATCCTCGCCACCACCGGGCTTGTCGCGTTTGACCTGAATCAGCGTCATCGACTTGTCGTCAATGGGCACGTTTTCTTGGATGACCACGCTCACGTCCGGATTGCCTCGGTCGGCTTCGCCACGCTCGATCAATTTTTCGATCAAACGGGTCTGGCCGATGTCACTGATGGGATACTTTTGTCCCTGCATGGCAAGCATGCCGTTGGGGTCCAGCGGCGGAATGGGCACCATGCTCAGAAACCCGGTCTCCCGCACTCGTAGCATGCCGCCGAAGATGTCTTCGCCCCAGATCACCTCGCGTCCGGCCAAGCGGTCCGGCGACAGCCATTTCATGTAGACCCTCATCGGGGTCCCCCATTCGCCGTCGCGGTGTCGGGTTTGGATTTTCAAAAGGGTGCTCGACGACTCGCCCAGCACGCCAGCCGCATCCCGCTCCTGCTTAGTGAACACGGCCGTGTAGTCGTCGACGTCGCGAATGATTTCGTTGCGAGCCTCCGTCGCCAATCGAAACACGTCGTCCAGCGTCGCCGGTTCGGTTTCGACGTCCGGATCGACCCGGATCGATGTCGGCGCAGCGTCGCTGGTCACCACCGGCTTGGCCGTCGCGTACCAAAACACAACAGCGACGGCGACCAACAGAAGGATCGCCGCCGCCAGAATTTTCTTGCGTTTCATCAGCCGCAACTTAGAAATCGTTGCCGGCGGCCGCTTGGGCTTCCGCTTGGCCGGCGGCGACGCCCGCCCCCACGGCCCTCAGCACGCCTTCGCCGACTTTCAAAACGCTTTCCTGACCGTTCTCGATCCCGTCGACCGTGACGACGACCTCGCCTTGCAAGCCTTCGCGGTCAAGCGTCTGAGTCATCGCGTCGATCACCGTGTTGGATTCGATCGAACGGATGTACTGCAAAATCGGCAGCATCAGAATCTTGGCTTGCGACAGCGGTCGCTCGCCCGCGCTGTCTTGACCGCCCGCGTCGATCAAGTTTTTCAACAGCGGCACGCTGGCGTCACCGATCGCCAAGTAAACCGCGTTGTCGGCCGTCCCGACGTGAACCTTCAGCGTGTCGCCGAGGACCTTCCGCGCCTCGTCCTCGTCGGCCGGCACGTCGGCTTCGATCAAGTGCATCGTCACGCCGCCGTACGTGGCGACATCGAATTTGAAGGTCGGGGCTTGTGGCAAGCCGTCCAGTTTCTCGGCTAGATCCTTGACGATTTGCGCCGCCTCGTCGCCGTCGGAAACGAAGGCCCCGAGAGCGAATTCCAACGACGGCTTGTCGGCCATCAAGATGGCGCCGGCGTCGGTCTTGCCTTCCGCGATCGAATCGATCACCAGTTCGGTGACGCGGTCGATCAGCTCGTTGATGTCCTCGACTTGGGCCGACGGGATGTCCGCCTGCTGCTCCAAGGTCGTTTTCAGCATGGATACCGTGCCGCCGATGCTGTCGCGGCTCTGTTCAATAATTTCCGGCCCCAGGGAAGCGGCGCCGTGGAAGTAAGCCGCCGCATCGTCGCGAATGACACTGGCGAAACGCGAAGGAATCGACGTTTGGCTGCCGTACATGGCCGCGATTTTGCTGTCCGGGACGGCGCTGAAACGCGTCTCAAAGACGACTTCGCGTGCGGTCGGATCGGTGTTCCAACCGAAAAACAGCTCGTCGGTGTCTTCGATCAGCATTTCCAGCTGCTGCATCGTCGATTCGGCGTAGTCCGCCGATTCGGCGGCCTCTTCGCCTGCCCGCGCCATCGCCTGCTCGAACCCTTGACGCAGTTGTCCGACCAGCATGGCTCGAACGTTCGCCGGGACGAGCTGCATATTTAGACGAA